>JBILLF010000083.1:0-8442 GCA_044376225.1 Patescibacteria group bacterium
CACCTCGAAGAGTTTGTGTCCTTCGAGCACACTCCAAAGAACATTCTCCTTCGGGCCGTTCGCGCGGACGCTTCGGCGCAAGAGCGACAACGGTATGCTGAACGCGTCGAACAAATGCGTCAGGCATGGGGCGTGGCAGCACGCCTGGTCGACGATGTGAAACCCCAGAATCAATTGCCCGTCTAATCCGAACATCACTTCTGATACGACTAATGAGAACATCTACCGTTTGCCTGCTTCTGCTATGTCTGTTCACCTTCAAAACAATGGCGCAGGACCGATATCGCGTCCATCTTGATCTTGCTACGTCGCGCGACGGCAAGCTCAGTGTAACGATCTTCCCGCCGCAGATCACCACGGATAGCGTCACCTGGGTGTTCCCCGTTTCGGTGCCTGGCACCTACGAGGAGCATTACTGGCATCGCCTCGTGAGTGGCTTCCGTGCCTATGATGCTCAATCTTTTGAGCTACCGGTTCACAGATCCTCAGACTCACAGTTTGTGGTGCTCCGAGCTCGGGATCTGCGCTACATCACGTATGAAATGAATGACTCGTTCGATGACACTACCGGACGCCTAAATGTTTTCGCACCGGCCGGTACGGCCTTCGAAGAGGACAGCATCTTTGTGATCAACCACGGCGGAGTCGTTTCATACATCGACGGTATGCAGAAATCTCCGTTCAAGGTCAGTGTGCGCCGACAAAAGCACCTCTTCGGGGGATCGGCACTCGCTATTCAGCGCCTGAACGATACACTCGACACCTATGAGGCGTCGAGTTTCGATGAGCTTGTTGATAGTCCGACCATCTATTCCCTGCCCGACACGGCCACGTTCACGATCTCGGGCGTCAAGGTTCTTGTTCAGTGTGCGCACTCGGGAGCCGACACTGTTGCACGTGCCTATGCCGACGAACTAGCCAAGCACTGCGCGACCATCGCCAAGTTCCTGCCGAAGATGCCCGTTGACCGCTATGCATTCTTGTTCTACCTCTGGCGTGGTGACCGGTCGAAAGTGGCACGCCCCTTTGAAATGGGTGCGCTTGAACACAACAACAGCTCCTTCTATTTTCTTGGCTTTCAGCGCAAGCCCCTTGGACTTTCCGAGATCTCGATCCATGAGTTCCTTCACATCCTTGTGCCGTTGAACCTGCACAGTCATGAGATCCACGAATTCAACTTCAGACGTCCGGCAATGTCTCAGCATCTGTGGCTGTACGAAGGCACCACGGAGTACTTTGCCACACTGGCCCCTTTGCATGACAAGACGATCAAAGAGGATCGGTTCCGAAACGAGATGCAAGGCAAGCTTCGTGGTAGCAACCTCCCCGACACGTTTTCTCTGACGGAGTTTTCTCGTAACGTCTTGACCGAGGAGAATCAAGAGCTGTACCCGCAGATATACACCTACGGAGCAGTCAACGCCTTCTATCTTGATGTGGTGATCAGATCCGCCTCAGGGGGCAAGCAGGGACTACTCGACGTTGTGCTTACGCTGATGAAGGAGTATGGACCCAATCGCCCCTTTCATGACGACTCGCTCTTTGACTTGGTCGAGCGTGTGACCGGCCCTCAGGTCCGTGCCTACCTCGACACCTACGTCAAGGGCCGTAATCCCATTCCATCTGCAGAGATCCTTGCGAAGATCGGCTGGAGTTACATCCCCGAAAAGCGCTCTGAAGTTGTTGGCTATGGGGTTGACTTTGACTTCAGTATGAGCGGAGGAAAGCCATCGGTAAAGCTCTCACCAACGGGTAAAGTCAATCCACTGAAGGTGGAAGACGGTGACGCCCTTGTCTCGGTCGACGATGTTCCGCTATCCGAACTCTTTAACTCTGCCGAAGGCCGGACGGCGATGCGCAAATGGCGGACACCAGGCAAGGGGGCTGCCCTGAAGCTTGTTGTGAATCGAAATGGCACAGATATCGAACTCACCGGTGAAGCCACCATGGTCGAGAAGATTGATCGGCACTTTATCGAGGTCAATCCTGCGGCAACTCCGGAGCAGATTGCTCTGCGTGAGTCGGTGTTTTACGCAGGGTCCCGCTGATAATCGTCTCGTCGCCTACGCACTGCACTACGGTAGCGCATCATACTCAAAGTCCATTGCTGATTCATCAAGGACCGACTTGGGTGTGTTTCGTTTGTCCTTACGAAGTGACCCCCAGATGGGATCATTGTTGAGTGACTCGTAATCACAGCGGAATGCCAGGTATTGCCACTTCACAAACTGATCGCAGTAGCTGATGACCAGGTCAAACGGACTTGTCGTCGCCTTGAGCTTCTATGTAGGAACGGATGAGGAGTACAGTTTTCATCGTCTGCGGTAACTTACCGTCCCAATAGTCAGTCACCCCACCTTTGTCATGCCTTGTATGTTTTCACGATGGCCCCACTACACGCCTGTTCTCGTTTTCCTGTGCATGCTTTCTAAAGCAGGTGCACTTACTGGAGAGATCCCCCAGCCCTTGACCAAAACCTCGGTACGAGGCCTTCTGACCGATACGCTCAACGTGCGAATGGCCGAGGTTTCGGTGCTGGGTCGCACGATCACTGCCAGCACGTACAACGGAATGGTACCGGGGCCCACATGGATTGTCAATCCGGGCGACACAATTCGCGTTAGGCTGAATAATCTGCTGCCACCAAATCCTGATCAGGACAGTGCTGATCAGGGCAATTTTCCGCAGCGTGCCAACACGACGAACCTACATGTGCACGGACTGAATGTTTCTCCGAAGGATAACTCGGACAATGTACTGTTGTCAATACTGCCCGGAGATTCACTAGACTATCTGCTCGTCTTGCCGGAGCACCACGCATCCGGAACGTATTGGTTTCATCCCCATCATCACACTTCTACATGGGCCCAAGTTGCAAGCAGTTTAGCAGGGAGCATCATTGTCAATGATAGGCTCGACCCCGTCGTCACTGACCCTAACATTCTTACGTACGAGAGCAAGGTCTTCGTCTTCTCGATGTTTCGCTACGACACCGTAACGAATGCCGTTGGTGTTCCTCGGAGACTAACGAAAGCCAGTATGTTTGATCCGCTCACGGGAATGAATTCACCACTTCTTGTGAATGGCGTAACCGGAGGAACGGTTACCATGCGGCCTCAAGAGATCCAGCGCTGGAGGTTGATCAATGCCACATTCGAGCCGTTGGTTACGCTGCGCTGGCTGAAGATCTCAGGCGCAGACACCATGGTTGTTCCCCAGCACGAAATCGCAGCCGACGGGCTCTACTATGACACGATGAAGACTGTTGATAGTGTTGTTGTGCATACTGGAGCTCGCGCAGACGTTCTCGTAGCAGCACCAGCTGAAGCAGGTCGATACGTCGTTGAGCTCTCGGCGTTAGGTACAAAGTTCCAGACTCTTGAGCGACGAATTGCCTTCGAGATTGACGTCAAGGGTGATCCTGTCTTACCGGCAATGTCCCTGCCGACGCGATTGCCCAAAGCTATTCAGCGAGGACCAATTGCCGACGACGAGATAGTCGGCAGCCGCGATGTGTACTTTGATATCGATCCAACAGGGATAGACACTGATTCTACAGCTGTCTCACGCATGTTCAAGATCAACAACTCGCCATTCAATCATGATGTTGTGAACATCACCGTGCGTGCCGGGACCGCAGAGGAATGGACCATCATCAACAGGAGTTCTGGTACACACCCTTTTCATATTCATGTCAACGAGTTTCAAGTCACCGAGATCGATGGTGTGAAGCAAGACCCGCCAGTGTGGCGCGACGTGTTGTTGCTACTGCCAAAGGTCACGTACAAGATCCGGCATCGCTTTGAAGCTGCGTTTGATGGCAAGACGGTCTTACACTGCCACTATCTGCCACACGAGGACTTGGGTATGATGAATCTGATCGAGATTCTACCCGCTACGTCGTCCGTGAATGAAAGACCGTGGGAAGAGCCCCTTGCCTTCCCGAACCCGGTCGCTGGACGCTTTAGTTCATTCCACATACGCATTCCAGAAATGTTACAGCAGAAGACGACAACCGTCACGTTACACGACATTTCTGGCAGCCTGCTTGTTCACAAAACTGTTGAGCCAAACACCCCCCATCTGGCTCTTGATCTCAATGACATGCCAGCAGGAACCTACTATGTGCGGCTCACCGATGGTGGTGCGTTCATCAACACAGACATGTTTGTACTGGTACGCTAATGGCTCTGCTGATCAGCTTAGCTGCCATTCTCTTAGCCTGTGGCAGCGTCAATGCTCAGCCCGATGCAAAGGCCCTGCCCCCAATCATTGATACTGCCGGACGTCGCATTGAGATCATCGCGCTGTCTGACAGCACGCCGGTAGTTTCTATTCGATTTCTTGGCTCTATGTGTGCGCACTGCATGCAGCAGCTCGCCTACTTCCAGGAATACACCAAGCAGATTCGTGACCTCAACGTTCGTGTTATTGCCTTCTCGGATAACGATGTCACAAGGTGTCGTGAAGTGATGATTCAGTATGCTTTTGCGGATGATGTGTTCTCGCTTTGCAGCGATATTGACAACGCCTGCTCACGGGCCTTCGGCACAACAATCAAGGAACCTGATGGTAGTGTTACGGAACTGCACGGCATCCAGATTCTCTACAAGCGGAAGGTGTTGTTCGAACACTACTCCACAACTCCGTACATGGATATTCGGACGTTGTTGAAGTTGCTGGCAACGAGAGCCCGATCGTAACCAGTAGAGATCTACCGCGAACACCAGTCGTCGATTTTCTTCTCAAACTCTTGGGTCTGCAACTGCTTTGTATTGTAGTGACCCGCCACCATACGCTGTCGCATCGCTTCAAAGAGTGTAACGGCGCATGCTACAGAGATGTTGAGTGACTGAATCATGCCCATCTGAGGGATGATAATGTTCCCGTCAGCCCCGTCCCGCGCCTGCTGAGAGACGCCATCGTGTTCGTTGCCAAAAACGAGTGCAACCGGCTCTGTGAGGTCAACTTGATAGAGCGACACAGCATCACTCGACATATGCGTGGTGTAGATGCGGTATCCCTTTGCCCGAAGATGGGCAAAACACTCCTCAACGGTCTGGTGCAGGTGCACATCAACCCATTTGCGCGCACTAGCCGATGACTTACCGCCAAGCTCCGGGAACGTGGTGCGGCCGTAATAGATTCCGTGCGCCTCTGCAACCCCAACTGCATCACATGAGCGAATCACCGCGCTGACGTTGTGCGGGTCGTGGACATTCTCAAAGACAACAGTGAGCGTTGGCTGACGCTTCTCCAGCACGTGCGCGATTTTCGCTCGACGCTCCGGCGTGATCGACTCAGGTGTCGGCATCGGAGCTCGTCAACTCACTTGTCAGCTTCGCCCATCACAGGGTCGATCGAACCGATGATGGCCACAACATCCGATACCATCGATCCTTCGGCCATGTGTTTAAGCGCCTGCAGGTTCGATGACGATGGCGAGCGGATCTTGAGCTTCCATGGGTGCCCTGTACCGTCACTGACGATGTAGAAGCCGAGCTCACCCTTAGGGGATTCGATAACCGTATACGTCTCGCCCTTCGGCGGCATGGTTCCGAAGTTGATGATCATGAAGTCATTGATCAGCTCTTCCATCTTGGTATAGATGTTGGCTTTGCGCGAGAGCACAGACTGTGGCTGATCTTCATTGAGTACCGGAGTGCGCGGCATCGCTTCGAGCTTGTCGAGCACCTGGTGACAGATCTTCATCGACTCCCATATCTCGCCATTGCGACACATGTAGCGGGAATAACAGTCGCCGTCGTTGCGCGTAATGACGTCAAATTCAACCTGGTCGTAGAACATGTAGGGCTGATCCCGGCGCAGGTCGCGTGCCACACCCGAGCCGCGCAGGGTTGGGCCCGTAAGTCCCAGGGCAATCGCCTTTTCAGCGGTGATATGACCGACTCCCGCCATCCGATCAACGAAGATGCGGTTGCGGTTAACAAGGCCTTCGACTTCCTTCATTCGCTCAGGTAGCTGATTGAGCCACAGGCGGGTATCGCGAAGCACGTCGTCCGGGATGTCGTTGGCTACGCCACCAATGCGCGCAAAACTCGTCGTGAATCGAGCACCACAGATACGCTCAAAAAGATCGTATTGTTTTTCGCGCTCGGTAAACGTCCAGAGAAACACCGTCATCGCTCCCACGTCCATCGACGTTGCGCCCATGGCCAGCAAGTGGGACGAGATGCGGGCAAGTTCACTGACCAACATCCGAATCCAGATCGCTCGTTCCGGAACGTCAACAGCTGCGGCCTTTTCGATGGCCATACAGATGCCAACATTATTCGAAAGGGGCGAGAGGTAGTCGAGCCGGTCTGTATGCGGAATGAACTCGTGATATGTACAGTTCTCGGCCAGCTTTTCAAAACCACGGTGCAAATAGCCCAGCTCCGGCACGCACTTCGCGATCGTTTCACCGTCAAGGCGCAGCAGCACGCGCAGCACTCCGTGTGTGGCCGGGTGCTGGGGACCCATGTTGAGAACCATGTCGTTCTCAAGCGGATCCTCGAACATGGCAACGGTGTCTTTATCCTGAACCTCACGCAGGATCTTGGCCTGACGCAGGGTCTCGACGCGTTCGAGCATAGCGGAGTTGGAGACGGGTATGGACATGGATGTCGCGACTAGTTGTTGATCGACCGAATTGTGCCGAAAATACGCAAAGGTCAGCGGATGATGGACATGATCCAGTTCCGCAAAGCGACATCGACGGCGGACGTCGGCCAGTGGCCACCGTCGAAGGAAACAAACACCATGGAAGCGCCAATGGTTTCCAAGGTTCGTCGATAGCTCTGCCCTACGCTAAACGGCACGATCGCATCACTCAGGCCGTGGGCAACGAACATCGGGGGCAGGTGGGGTGGTTTCGAGACGTACCGGCTGATCACATCGTACTGCGGATAGACAGACGCGCAGATAGAGGCCACGCCGCCAAGACGGCGCATCGACCGCACATTTAGGACGTGGGCAAAGTAGCCCCCTTGCGAGAATCCGATCACCAGCGGAGCCCCAGTCGTATCCGTCCGTAGCCCGGCCTCTGCATCGTCAAGGATGTGCTCATACCATTCGGCCGTGAGCGTGATCGACTCGCCCCGTATAGAATCGGGAGCCCAATTGGCATCGGCTACACTGGCATATGAGCCACGATCGGTCTTTGCTGTTTCGGGGATCTTTGTGTACGGGGCTTCCGGTGCTACCACGATCAACGAGTCAAGGCCGAGACCGCCAAACCAGTCGAGTAACATCTGCGGACTATTCCCGTTCCCATGCAGCAGCAGCACGAGTCGATACCGGACATTAGAAGTAGCATAGGCCGCCGGGAGGCGTACCTTGTATCGTCCGATGCGACGCTGATCGGCAAAGCGCCAAAGGCCTGCCGTATCAAGAGCTGGACCTGTCGGCGTAGTGGCTATGGCCGGCGTCGGGACAGAGGCCGACGCAGTGCGTCCCCCACCGTAGCGCGACGGCTGCTTTTGCGCCATACTTCGCACTGCAGACAGTGGCACGAGTATCACAATGAGAAGTGTTATCCATAACGACACGAGCGGCCTGTGGCCGCTCGATCTCATTTCACTTGTGGGCGAAGTGGGACTTGAACCCACACGTCCTTGCGAACACGGGCTTCTGAGACCCGCCTGTCTGCCAATTTCAGCACTCGCCCAATTTTGTGCGGAGAGGGAGGGATTCGAACCCTCGATAGGATTGCTCCTATAACGGTTTTCGAGACCGTCCGATTCAACCACTCTCGCACCTCTCCGTGTCATTGTGATTGACAAGGCCGCGAAGATAAGAATTGATTACTGAATTACTGAATTACTGAAGTACGGAATTACGGAAGTACGGAATTACTGCAGTACGGAAGTACGGAATTACGGAATTACTGCAGTACGGAAGTACGGAATTACGGAATTACGAAGGTGCTGAATGACAGATGACCATGTGGGCTAGTGGTTGAACGCTCTCAATATTCTTTCACAGCCTTCTAATGGTCTTCAAATGTCCGACAACTGGTTAACCCGCATTGCTGATGACTAAGGAACTCCGCACTTCAGTAATTGAGGTGATTCAGTAATTCAGAAACAGTAACTCAGTAACTCAGTAACTCAGTAACTCAGTAACTCAGTAACTCAGTACTTCAGTACTTCAGTAATTCAGTAACTCAGTACTTCAGTAATTCAGTAATTCAGTAACTCAGTACTTCAGTACTTCAGTAATCAGTATTGGTGATCTCAATCGGTGAATGCAACATCAACTTTGTAAAATTAGGACAAAGGAGATGTAGAGATGGCCAGAATGCGTTTAACGTGGAGTCAGCGAATAGAGTTGTTTAAGCTATGGCGCGATGAGCATGATTGAATGATTGCCGCGAACGTTGGTGCAATCGCAGCCGAGGCTGCTGCGCGCTCCGGTTGAGAGGAAGTGGGGTCTCGATGT
>JBILLF010000020.1:0-26752 GCA_044376225.1 Patescibacteria group bacterium
TGCCGCACGTCTTAAGGGCTACCCATGCCTGCTGGTGACAACCGACAAGGCCTCAGTTGAACGCGTGCGATACATCAAGGCACTTGGTGGAGAGGTACTCATCATGCCGAGTGCTGCCAAGCCCAGCTCTCCGGAGTACTATGTGAATACAGCCCAGCGTCTGGCGGGAGAGATCCCCGGGGCGGTGATCTTGAATCAGTATGATAATCCTGCCAATGCTGATGTTCATGAGCGGACCACAGGACCTGAGATCTGGCAGGACACGGACGGTAAGATCACCCATTTCATTGCGGGGATGGGGACCGGCGGAACCATTAGTGGAACAGCCCGGTACCTCAAGAAGATGAATCCGAACATCAAAGTGATTGCCGGCGACCCAGTAGGATCATCACTGAAAGTATACAAAGAGACAGGACGCCTGATCGAGTCACTCCCCTACCTCGTTGAAGGCGTTGGTCAGGACCGCTTGCCGGACAATCTTGACCTTAACCTCGTCGATGAGATCATTAATGTCAATGACAAGGAAGCCTTCACTATGGCCCGGCAGCTGGCGCGTCAGGAGGGGATCTTCTGCGGTGGCTCGTCGGGGATGAACGTCGCCGCTGCTCTGCGTCTAGCTGCAACGCTCGACGAAAGTGCAGTAGTTGTGGTCATTATCTGTGACACGGGCGAACGTTACCTCACGAAGCACCATTCCGACGAGTGGCTTGAAGAAAAGGACCTGCTCGACCGCGAGCGCATCACCGTACGGGATGTCGTTGCGGCCAAGCGCTCGCGAGGAACGCTGCCGTCGATTGTGAGCGTGCCGCCGGTAGCGACGATCTCTGAGGCTCTAGCCCTGATGAGTTCCCACGAGGTCAGTGATCTTCCGGTGATCGAGGCCGAAGGAATCCTCGGCGTGGTTCGCGAGGCAAAGCTCATGTCGGCTGTCATCAACGACCGTGATGTGCTGACTTCAAGCGTGAAAACGATCATGGAGCCGGCATGTCCACAGGTGGACGTCCACAACGACATACAGACGGCCATCCAACTACTGCGCACTGCGCCTCTCATCGCTGTGACTGAGTTTGGACGCATCAGCGGTGTGCTGACACGTCACGACGTTCTCGAGTACCTATAGGAGAAGCCGCGGGGATTATTCAGCGCTCTGGCTTGGCTTATACCAGGTCAGATCCACCGCATCCTCGCCGCCGTCAACACCGAGCACTTCGCCGTTGATCCAATAGGCATTGTCCTGCACGAGAAGACGAAGGACATTGGCTACGTCTTCCGGGGTGGTGAGGCGATGATACGGGTTGCGCATCAGCGCGTTGTTGACGATCACATCATTGCCCGGGATCTTAGACAGAGCCGGAGTGGCCGTAACGCCAGCGCGGATCGTATTTGCTGTGATGCCGTAGGGAGCCAGTTCCATTCCAAGCTGGCGGCAATAGGATTCCATAGCGGCCTTGGCAGCTGACACAGCGCCATACATCGGCAGAACACGCGTAGCACCTGCACTGGTCAGGCCAACGATACGTCCGCCACGATCCATGAGCCCCCTACGGACAAGATCTTGTGTGTAATAGATGATGGAGTTGGCCATCACATCCATCGTCATATCGAGATTCTTCTGGCTGATCGCATCACTAGGGTTTTCGGCAATGAAAGGCTTAAGCGTCCCAAAGGCCAATGAATGCAGCATCAGACGCACCGTTGAACCCGGATGAGCATCGAACTCAGCACGAATGCCATCCATGACCTCAGCTCGTCGATCGGGATCAGCCGCATTGACATTAAAGAACACGTGCCGCACGCCTAGTGCCGAGAGTTCACCCTTGAGCTCCTCAACCTGCTGCAAGCCCGCTGCACGGTCGAGATGCACTCCAATGATGTGCAGACCCTGCTGAGCCATGGCCAGCGCCGCTGCGCGACCGAAACCGCTGGAAACTCCGAGGATGAGGGCATAGTGACGGGTTGAAGCCATTGATGTCGAATCCGTAAATGTGAAAACAGACAAGCCGCAAAACTATGGCTTTTGGCGGAGGAAGTAATACGGACCCTTGGTAGCGCCCCAGACCTGCTGGCCATCGGTCGTATAGCCACGATCCCAGCTGGTAAGGATCTTGTCAGCGATATTCACTTCCGAGGTCGCATACGATGCCCCCCGGATGTCACTTGAGCAGGCTGTACCGTGGGTACTGCCGAAGAACTTGAATTCATCTCGCTGCAGGTACACCTCGCAGCCCCTTTTCTGCGTCAGATCCGTGGGCGTCATCTCGGCAACGATCGTCGAGTCCTTCCACGCCCCGATGACGCGTTGGGGATCCTTCCAAACATAGATCTCGATCTCGATCATATTCTCTTCAACCCGCCGAATGCGATACACCCTCTGACGGTACGGGGCTTGTGGTGAGGTGGCCATGGCCTGCTCAACGATCATCCAGATACCATCTGTACGGGGTCTCCAGATTCGGTTCATGTGGAGCTCGACATGATAGTAGCTTGAGTCAAACTTCGCCTGACGCTCGCTGGAGAACGAGCCAGTGAGCCATAGAGCCAGCGTATCGAGATCGTCGTCGGCAGAAGCGCGCATTGACGGGGCCAGCCCCAGAGTGCACAGCGTCACGAGTACGACAGCCCATCCTCTGATTACGTTCGATGTCATTATGACAACCTCCTGTCGAGTTCTTCAAAGGAAATCATAGTAAAGGTCGGCACCCCAAACGGGGTATGATGCGTGATGTTGCACTGACGCAGTTGTCGCACCATCATCTCGGCACGTTCGGTCGTCATCCCGGAGACACTGCGGCGTGCATATTGACGCGCAAGCCTGGCAACGATGCTCTCATGTCGGCTAAGCACCGGTGCGGTCTCAACCTCGGTCATGGCGGCGACTAGCTCATCAATCACAGAGCTCTCCTCGCCCGGTGCAATCACCGATGGCACGGCCGAAACCGTGAGAATCCCGTCATGGATATCGATGGCGAAGCCAGCCGAGATGATCAACTCAGCGTGCTCTTCTAGGAGCGCACCACGAGATGCATCCACCGGGATCTCAACGGGAAAGAGCAGCGTCTGCGGTATGACTGATCCGTTGGACTGCGCCATGATCTGCTCAAAGAATATCCGCTCTGCGGCAGCTACGGGACGCACAATCATGATGCCCGCCGGCACCACACAGATGATGCGCTCGGAAGTGGCATAGAGCAATTGCCGATGCTCTTCGGGTGCGTCTCGAGGGGCAAACAGCGCATCGTACCCTTGACGGAGAGCCGCAGCAAAACGCGGTTCAGTCGGCCCGGGCATACCCCGCTCTGGCATCGGTCCTCGCTGCGGTAGGATCTCCCCCGTCAATCGATTGACCACGAGGTTGTCACCTTGAGGAGATGATGGCAGCGATGTCAGAGGGTACGAGGCAATGGAAACATTCGACATTACAGGCGGAATGATACTGGCCTGCGAAAGCGCGCGCATGACCGCATCCTGCAGGAGCAAGTACACTGAGCGCTCGTCGTCAAACTTGACCTCGTGCTTCTGCGGATGAACGTTCACGTCCACCCTCTCTGGGTCCACATCCAAAAACAACGCGAACACCGGAAACTCCCTCGGACCGATCAGGTGCTCATAAGCCTGGTTGACGGCGTGGGCCAAGGCGCGGCTCTTTATGGGACGTCCGTTGAGGAACAGGAACTGTGCGCTGCGATTCTGCCGCGCGACGTCCGGACGTCCGACATGTCCATGCAGCGTGATACCTCCGTCCGAAGCCGATACTTCAACAAGAGAGCGCTCAGCATCAAGACTCAATACCCGGCCCAAACGGGATGGCAGATCCGACGGCGGAAGATCAAAGATGCGTGTCGGACCATCATAAAAGACAAACCGCAACGACGGACGCGACAGGGCTAGCGTCTGCATGGTCTCACTAACGTAACGGAATTCAGTAAGGTCAGACTTCAGGAATTTGCGACGTCCCGGTACAGACGAAAACAGTTGCCGCACCAGGATCTGTGTTCCGAACTCATTTGCGGCGGGCGCAATAGCAAGGGGCTTACCAGGCTGCGAGGTCAGCGTCCAGCCAAAGTCGGATTCGCGACTTCGGGTGCGGACTTCAACATCAGCTACAGCAGCGATCGAGGCCATCGCCTCACCACGAAATCCGAGTGTCGAAATCCTATGCAGGTCCCGCTCAGTTCTGATCTTACTCGTGGCATGACGCACGAGGCAGAGCTCGAGGTCTTCCCTGGACATCCCTGATCCATCATCAATGACGTGAATCAAGCTCTTGCCAGCCCCCTGCAATACAACCGTGATGCACTCGGCACCGGCATCGATGGCGTTTTCGACAAGCTCTTTGACGACAGACTCCGGGCGCTGCACCACTTCACCGGCAGCGATCTGATTGGCTATGAATTCCGGCAGTATGTGGATGCGCGAGGACACGGCTACGAAGATACCACCCAGGGCAGTCGCAGGAAGGGGCGTATCCATGCCTGCGATAGACGATTCACATCCATGTATTCAGACATACCAAGCCCCATGGTATCACCATCTACGGACCAATGGCTCACATAGCGCTGATAGAACGGACCGTCTTCACAGACTTGACTATTGCGGCACACTGCTTTGACAATTTTACCTGATGCGTCAGTGCCGGTGAGCTCCAGCTCGCGATGAAAGTTCAGACCCAGCAAGGAGTACCGGCGTCGGCGCAGCTTCAGCTGCACGTTGCGAAGTGCCTCCACGCGGCCGTCGTCATGCACTCGACCAAACCACTCGATCGTATCGACCGAGCGACGTGTCACGAGGAACACATATGTCAGATGCTCAGCATGGAAACGTCCCCAGTACCAGTCTCCGAAATCTCGCGACATCGCCCGCTGGCCCATGTTGTGGTCGTGGTACGAAATGGTTGAATACTGCCGATCCACGACGACGCCGTGGGTTTCGCTGATCTGCAGGTGCACCGTTGACGCAGAGCGAGCTCCGGCCAGCACCCATGCGTGATCGGCCTGCATCAGCTCAGATTCAGTGTGGACCTTTGGTCTAGCGGCCATCTCCATGCGCACTGCCGCGCGTCGTCCGTCACCGCCGCAGGGCGCATCGATCGACATGACAAGATTCGCCCCCTCCATGGAAAGCTTCGCACCCGGCATGTGCACCTCCGGATCTTGTTCACTGAAGCTGCAGGAGGTGAGCGAATGGCCTCCAAAGGCAAAGGCGATTCGCACGCCGTGATGGTATATACTCAGCGCATAGCCACCATGCATCGACTCAGGTCGTGCGAGATAGTCCGGAGACATTGGCATTCCCCGGAATAGAATCATGACTACACCCCACTCCCCTGTCGGGTCGAGCGCATCGGCGTACCACCATTCGTAGGCACCGGCTGAATCAAGCCGATGACAGTGGTCGTTTTCAAGTCCGGTAAGGATCTGCATAGAGGGGCGTATCAGGGCGCAAAGCTACCGAATCCCGATGGTTCGTAGCTTGGACCATGCTCTTCGATCTGCCACTTCTGACATCCCCGCCCGAGCCCGTGATCTCACTGCATTCATTCCTCTGGTGGAGTGCTGCTCTGGCGGTCGTCGTCTGTAGCATGCTGTTGGCCGTCAGTGTCTTCAATCTGCTGCGATTTGCACGGCTTGCCCCTTATACAACCGGAGATGACAGTGCCCTGCCGCACGCGGCGGCGCTTGTACCAGCCCGCAACGAAGAGCGCTGTATCGAGGCATGTGTTCGCTCGCTCTGTAGCCAGAGCTATCAACGCCTTGAGGTTATCGTCCTGAACGACTCCTCAACTGATGCTACCGGCGAGATCCTTGAACGCCTTTCGACGGAGTTCCCAAACCTGAGAGTGATCAACGGGAGCCCCCTTCCCAAGGGATGGGTGGGCAAGTCCTGGGCATGCCATCAGTTATCTCAGGCCACTGATGCCGATGTTTTGCTATTCACTGATGCCGATACCGTGCATCAGACCCATACAGTTGCGCGCTCGGTGCGGTTCCTTGCAGAGCAGCATCTGTCGATGTTCTCGCTTGTCCCCTTTCAGGTGCTATCGTCGTTTGGCGAGCACGTCGTTATCCCGATGGTGCACGTATTGTACTTCTCGTATCTGCCCAATAGCCTGATCATCAGTAATCCGCGCGTATCGCTCTCAGCCGCCAACGGCCAGTTCATGTGTTTCTCACGCACGGGTTATGATCTCGTTGGCGGACACACCGCCGTCTGGAACTCCCTGGTCGAGGATGTGTTCCTAGCCCGCGCCGTCAAAGCCGCAGGCGGCCGCATTGCTCTTGTGGACGGAACCGATGCCGTCTCATGTCACATGTACACGGGTGCAACAGAGGTAACAAAGGGGTTCTCGAAGAACATGTACCCGGCTACGCGTTACAACCTGCCCGTGATCGCGCTCTTTCTTGCACATCTGGCTCTGACCTACGTCTTTCCGCTGTTCAGCCTCATCATGGGGCTGTGCATCGCCGACATGACAATGGTCGCTGCTTCGTCCTATGCGCTTGCCTGTGCAGGTTTCATCCGGGTGATGATCAGCGGTCGCTTTCGGATGCCTCTCTGGCATATCATTCTGCAGCCCATAACGGCGCTCTGGACGATCCTGATCGGAATCAATTCCGTGCGCTGGGCCTACTCGAAGTCAGGTTCGCAGTGGAAGGGTCGCAGCTATGCACGAACAGGAGAATGACGATGAGCAGTAGGAAACGCGATGACCGATGGGTGGATCTGCTGTTACTACGCATGCGGGAGCCTGCAGACGCTGCCGAGCGGCCGTACTACACGACCGGCTCAATTGTTACGGCAGCCATGATCCGGGTGGCCATTCTTGGCCTAGTGTGTATCGCCCTGACAAACGTTCTGGACACCACCGTCGTCTGGTGGACCGCGATGCTCAGCATGTGGGGTCTCGGGGTGTACCCGGCCTGGTTGCAGCATCAGGCGTTTCACGAAACCGTCGAAAAGATCTCCGATGGCACCCTGTGCGGTGCGTGCCGGCACTTCAACGGAACAAATCAATTGTGCACGATCATGGACGTCCACGTCACATCAACTGAACCACCCTGCGAAGGTGAGGGATGGGAGCCAGTCGAGGGCTACTGACGGCTACTTGGAATCGGAGATCGTCGTGAGCTTGAAGACCCCGTCGTTATTGATCTCAAACTCATAGGTTTTCCTGACGCCGCTGCGGTAGGTCCATGTCTCAATAGAAGCTCCGGTACGTGAAAGCTTCTTTTCGATCCGGCTCGGCCGTCCGAACAGGATGTATACTTTACCACGATCAGTAAACACTCCATCGGGTTCAATGGCCGATGTGAAGGCGATCGATGCATGATCAACGCGCCTGTAGTACTCGGCAAGGCGCTCATTGTAGGCCGTCTCGGGCGTCGGATCGCTTCTGCGCCACCACGACATGAGCCGTTCCCGATTCTGGACATCACTTCCGTCCTTGAGTGAATCGAGTTGCTCTGCAGGACAGACGTACACGAGAGATTCGAGTGCATACGATAGTGTGCGGAGCGATTGTGGCATCAACTCCCATTGCACCTGGAACGGGAGCTCAATCGTATCACGTCCGCCCCTTCTGGCGAGCCGGACAATGTAGTTACCCGGCACAAGCTGCGGGGCATCGATCGGGACTGTGACCAGTCCGTAGGGCCCAGAAGACGGCGTCGTGAGAAGCAGTCGCGCTGAGGCATTTGACTCGAGCAGACCACGCACCGTCACATCAGTTCGAGATCTCACAGTGCCGGAATAGTCCGCATCGACCCACCAGCGAATGTCCTTCGGTCCATAGGGCAACTGTCGCACGATAAAGTCATACTGCGCTCCTGCAGAATCACCAGTCATAAACACCGCTACACAGGGCTTGCTACCGAAGGGTACATTACTGTTGAAGACGAGCGGTTCAAGACTCCACATCGCGTTCTCTTTGCGCTCTGTCCCGATAAATCCTGGAACCCTGAGTTGTTGGGCCAGCGGCGTATAGAACACCGTAGGCAGCGCAACACTTCGCTTGTTAGCATCACGCTGTGAGAGCGTCTCAAGCATGACACGAAAGCGTCCAGGAGCAATACCAATGCGACAGCTACCACGATGCATGCCCGCCCGATCAATTGATTCCTCGTACGTATTGACATAGGCCGTGTCCTTGAAGCGCGTCCGCGAGCGGATCACACCAATCGAGTCGCGCACTTCGACACTGAGCGTGAACTCGGCCCAGAAGTTTCCGGCATTGTTACTGGCATCAGTGACCCGCGTGAAGTTGAGGACATCATGAGCTACACGAAAGCTGACGAGCAAGTCCGCTGAGTCAGCCCCCTGACGTGGCACAACCATGACGTGGGCGTAGAGACGCTCACCAACCTCGCCGGCTACAACACGCTGCGCACGCACCATGGGCTGTGCACGCAGAGCACCGGACGCTGCGAACAAAGCGAGTCCTGAGAAAACGATTGCACGGACAACACTTTTCACGATGCCCCCTGTGAGGGCAATGACGATCGGATCTCTTCGAGCAGATGTTCGAGTATCACCGCTGCTGCAAACTGATCCTTGACTCCTTGCTGACGACGACGCTTCTTCTTCATGCCGGAGCCGATCATTCGTTCACGAGCCTGCTTGGTTGAAAATGCTTCATCCACTTCATACACTGGTATTGTGACAACGCCACGCACCTGCTCGATAAAGGCCTCTGCCGCCTGAATGATCGGCGTGTTACGATCGTCGTGATGACGCGGCACTCCGATCAGAAGTGCATCGCAACGCTCACGCTCGACGAGCGTACTGAGACGGTCGAGTACATCTGGATTGTTGTCCAGAACGGGGCGTGTGGAGACGAGAATGTGGAGCTCGTCACAGACAGCCACACCAATGCGACGCATGCCGAAGTCAAGTGCCATAAGTCTCTTACCACGCAGCGAATCTCGCTCAAGTTCATTCATGCGGCGCGCTCGCTCAACACCGAACGGATCATATCCTTTGGCTCCATGCCATGCGGAATGCGGAAGACCACTTGCGTTCCTTTGCCGGGATCACTCGTCACACGGATCGTGCCACCATGGAGCTTTGTTACGTGGTGCATGATCATCGTGCCGATACCATGCCCCGAACCGTCTGAGGATGTGCTGAAGTAGGGCTTCATCATGTTGGCCATCGTCTCTGGATCCATTCCTACTCCGGTGTCGCTGACCGATATAAAGACATTTGTCCGGTCAAACCACGTAGCGATCTCAACCGTTCCAGGCTGCCCCCTAAGGGCCTTGATAGCATTTTCGACAGCATTGCGAACGGCACGTGTCAGTTTGAGACGATCGGCCTGCATGAGCGTGCCTCGTAGCTTCATCAGGAACGTTACATGCGGGAACATCGCCGGATCAAACTCATGACGAACCTCTGTGCAGAGTTCAGCGCTGTGGACCGTGGTCCGCAAAAACACGTCGGAGCGGGCAACACCGAGAAGATCGCGCACCCTATCGATGAGCACGCCAACCTGGAAGAGAATGCGCCTGCGTCGTTCATCGTCTCCGCTGTCAGAATCACCCCTGAACTGTTCGGCATTGAGCCTGATCGTAGAAAGATTCGTCTGCATATCATGGGCCAGCTGAGCCCAATTCACGAGCCGGCGTTGTTCAAGTGTTTCGGTGATATCAATTCCTGCAAACAACATCCCCTTAACTGACCCGAGTGTTCCGAGGATAGGGGTTGAGGTGATCATGTACTCACGCTGATCGTCGGCTTTCGTCGTAGTGATCCTGTCAGTGTGAGACTCACGTGAGTGGCGAACACGATCAACGAACTGACGAAGCTGCTCAAGCCCTTGCTGCTGCATATACGACTCGAACATGCGTCCCATTGGCACGTCGGTAGTGATTCGCAACGCTGCAGCAGCGCGGTCGTTGACTCTGACCAGGCGGCCGTTTACGTCGATAAACAGGACAATACCCGCACCCGGCGTATCAATGATGGCCTCTAGAAAACGACGCTGGCGGCGGTACATGTAGAGGACCGACGCCATGCTGATGATGAACAGCAGCGGTATGACATACCGTAACAGCGTATCCCATGATTGCCAGAGGAACCACAATGGCTGTTCCTGCTGACGGAGCACGACCGAATGCATTGGTGAACTGATGGCCCAAAGCCCCTTGACTGATTGAAACTCTGAGCTCGCAGGACACGATATCTGTAAGGCATCGCGGGATAACAGACGTCCATCGGAATCGATCAACGCCACACCCGCACTGAAGACGGCGATCACCGTATCGCCGAACCCACGAAGCAGCACAGGTGATCCATAATCGCCCGGTATCAGAGTTCCGGGGGGGATCTTATCCAGAGATTGGGAAAGGGGCATAAAGACAACCTCGGCATGACCGCTGCGTGAGGTCAGAAACGCGAGGGTCGGCACCGAATCAATCATGAGACCAGTCACCCTGGCGGCCTCTACTGGTAGCGTGCGGGTGGATGCAGTCTGCGTCCGGAGATTGAGAACCGTCAGCATACTGCCACCAGCCTCACCAAGCTCCGAGAGGAGAATGACATCGTCTCCAACCTGCGCAATACGTGAGACATCGGTCAATGGCACGAGCGATGAGGTTCGGATTTGGAAAGCCGAATCCGCAAGGGAGAGATAAGCCGAAGTACCAACACGATACGTGAAGACAAGCCCCCTACCGGATGCAAGGCGAACATGACCAGCAGCTGTGACGCGTTCCTCGATGGTAAAGCAGGACAAACTCCACCCAGCAAGTTCCAGTCGGTAGAGGTTTCCCCCAGAAAGAACAACCGCCGAGGATTCATCGGCGGATACCACAAGTCGGACGCTTGATGAAGGAGTGCCATCCTGGAGGTCATCAATGGACGGTTGCGGAAGCATCACTTCAGCAATGAATCGACGTCCATCGACACTCAACACGCGCGCATAGAGAGCTGCCTTACGTCGATGCAGAACCAGGATAGAGCCTCTCCAATAGGCAGCGTCGAGAACATCGATATCTACAGCACATTCCTTCAGCGAACCGGGCCCGGCAGTTGAAACGGCGAGCGTTGGCGACGTCGTCTCCCATGCTGGTCGCGGATAGATGACAAGGCAGTGCGAGGTGTCACGATTTGACATCCTCAGGAAACCGGCTAGACTGGACTGATGAGACACACGCAGGGGCTCGCCCGAGTCGGCTCGCAGAGCCGGCACACTGACCACAATGAGCAACGCGGTCAGAAGTACTCTCATGCCCCCTGCACTTCACACACCACGAACGCGTGCACCCCTTCGCGGCGGCCAACATATCCCATGCGCTCACTAGTCGTTGCCTTGACGGCCACCCGCTCCAGAGGCAATCCGCAGAGGCGTGCAATATTCTCGCGCATTTGCAGCTTGAATGGCAGGATCTTGGGTGATTCGAGCACAAGCGTGCAATCAACATTGATGATTTGATGACCAGATGCACGAACTAAACCCACGGCATGTTCGACGAAGACGGAGCTCGCAGCCCCCTTCCATTGGGGATCGGTATCGGGGAAATGCTCCCCGATGTCCCCCAGCGCCAGAGCTCCAAGCAGCGCATCGACAAGAGCATGAAACACCACGTCTCCGTCGCTATGGGCCACGGTACCGTGGGGTGACGGGATCTCAACGCCCCCGAGGATCAGGGGGCGGCCGGGCTCGAGACGATGTACGTCAAAACCAAAACCTACCATGGCGCAATTTACGGTCTGCGGCGAATGTCGATCTTTGCCATGCAATGATTGACCAGCCCATTAGCGTCTCTGAACTCACCTATGCCATTAAGGGGCTCCTTGAAACCGGCATCGGTCAGGTGTCGGTTATCGGTGAGATCTCCAACTACAAGCATCACAGCTCGGGACATCGGTACTTCACGCTCAAGGATGCCGACGCGCAGATCTCCGGCGTGATGTGGAAGACGCGTCAGCTAAAATTCGTCCCTGCCGACGGTATGCGCGTCGTTGTTCATGGACGCTTAAGTGTGTTCGCTCCGCAGGGCAAGTACCAGATCGACTGCATGTCTATGCAGCCGGAGGGTGTGGGCGATCTGCACCGTGCCTTCGAGCAGCTACGCGAGAAGCTCCTCAACCTCGGTTACTTTGATTCGGCCCGCAAGCGGCCCCTGCCCCGTCCCGTGCGACGCGTCGGCATTGCTACGTCGGCTACCGGTGCTGTCATCCGTGACATGTTGACCACACTTCGACGGCGGTTCCCAGCCATGGAGGTCGTCTTCCGTCCCACTATCGTCCAGGGGGGCGAGCAGGCCTCTCGCGACATAGCCTGTGCCATTGACGATCTCAATGCCGAGGGCGTGGACGTGGTCATTATCGGGCGAGGAGGGGGCTCACTGGAGGACCTCTGGTGCTTCAACACCCAGATCGTCGCCGATGCAATACTGGGCAGCCACGCTCCGGTGATTTCGGCCGTCGGCCATGAAACGGATGTAACGATCTCAGACTTCGTGGCCGACCTGCGAGCGCCCACACCAACTGCCGCCGCCGAGCTCATTACGCCGGTCACGATTCAGGACCTTATCGAGGGTATCGACGAGCTTCGCCGGCGCATGATCTCGGATGTCGAATCAACGGTTATCAACCTTCGACAGATGGCCCTAGCCTTTGTTGACGGCCGTGCAGCGCGTCGTCTTACCGAGCGCGTTCATCAGCGTTCACAGCGCATCGACGACCTTACAACGCGCGCCAGCCGAGCCGTGCTGCAAAACGTCCAGCTTCGACGCTTGCACATCGACCATACCGTCGCACTGCTGTCGAGCCTTCACCCTCTGGCCCCCTTGCAGCGTGGCTATGCCGTCCTTGAACGTGACGGCAGGGTTATAAATGCCGGCGTCCTGCTCAGCCCAGGCGAGGTGATTGACATCCGGCGCCAGCACGACGTCGTCAGGGCAACGGTCAATGAAACTCACTCCACAGACAACAATACCGGATCATAAAAATGGCTTCATCAAAAGGAACCGCACCGAAGTCACTAGAAGAACAGCTCAAGCGCCTTGAGGAGATCGCCGCGATGCTTGACCGCGGAGATGCACCGATCGACCAGCAGCTGAGTCTCTTCGAAGAAGGGATGAAGCTGGCCGAATCTTGCCGAAGCTATCTCGAGAAGGCCGAACTGAAGATCCGCACATTGGGGGGCGAGGACGTTCTCTAGACCTGGTGATTCTTTGGGCCGAGGATCACTCGTCCCGCGCCGGGCGCATCATGAGCATCCGCACAGCCTGCTCGGCGTTGGCATTGTTCCACAGGATATCAGCCACGCGCTCGGTAATAGGAAGTTCCACACCCACGGCTGCGGCCAACTCAAGCGCTGCCTGGGTCGTTGGAACACCTTCGGCTACGGCCGACATGGTCTCCAGGATCTGATCCAGCGTTTCGCCGCGGCCTATGCGCTCTCCCACTGCCCGGTTGCGGGAATGACGTGACGTGCACGTGACAAAAAGGTCACCCAGGCCTGCCAGACCGAAGAACGTCTGAGGATCGGCCCCGAGGGCAAACCCTAGCCGGGTGATTTCGGCAAGCCCCCTGGTGATAAGGGCAGCCTTCGTGTTGTCACCCATACCAAGGCCGTCCACAATACCGGCCGCAATGGCGATCACGTTCTTCAGGGCCCCCCCGATCTCAACGCCCACAACGTCATCGCTGGCATAGACGCGAAAGGTCGGTCGCATCATCAATCGCTGAATGTCGGCAACGACGTCTTTGTCACGTCCAGCACACACGACGGTTGTCGGCATGCCACGCACAACCTCCTCGGCATGACTCGGACCGGATAACACGACGTAGGATCGCCGTGATGGGGCTATATGCTCAACCACCTCGGAAACACGAAGATGGGTGCCACGTTCAATGCCCTTGGCAAGGTTTACCACCACGGCACCGCGGCAGAGGTCGTTTGTCAGTGTCGATCGTACAAACTGCGTGGGTGTCGCGTTGATGATGACATCCAGACCGGCCAGCTCTGTAAGATCTGTGGTTGCTTGCACTGAGTCAGCAAGCTGGGCACCCGGCAGGAATTGCTCATTGGTATGGCGGGTATTGATTTCATCGACGACCTCCGTTTCACGGGCCCAGAGTAGCACCAACGGACAGTTTTGCGACACCACATGGGCTATCGCTGTGCCCCAGGCACCGGCACCGAGAATTCCGACCGTCATGAATGTTCGTGTTTGCGACGAAGAATCATCAGACGCGGGAACCGATGCTCTGTACCCTCAATCAAACGCTGCAGATTGCTCCGGTGAGCGTAAAGGACCATGAGCGAGAGGGCGATGAGAAAACAGATCAGCGTCAAGTAGCCATCAATCTCAACATTGAGGATATTCCGACGGATGAACATCGTGACCGGAATCACCACGGCAGCAACCATGGAACCGAGTGAGACATATCCAAAGAATCCGATCAGCAGTAGGAACACCCCAGCAGCAATTGCAAGCTCGACAGGTGCCACGGCGATAAGCATTCCCATTGAGGTATTGATACCCTTCCCCCCGCGGAATCCAGCAAAGACGCTCCACATATGCCCGAACACGGCCGTCACACCGGCGATCAGACGAACAACCGTAGAATCTTCGAACGGCGTATGGTTCTCAAACGGCATTTGCGTGTCGAAGAACGATGCAACGAGAAGCACCGGAACGAGCCCCTTGGCAATATCCAGAATCTGCACGGCTAGGCCGGGTTTCCAGCCCAGGTTTCTGTAGACGTTCGTGCTACCGAGGTTGCCACTACCAAGCGTGCGAACGTCCACGTCATAAAAAACGCGTCCGATGATGAGTGCAAATGGTATGGCACCGATCAGATAACTCTGAACGACGATGATCACCAATCGCAGCAGTGGGTCCATTCGGCAAATCCTTCAAAAACGGCTTGGGCAAAATACGCACTGCGTCGAACATCACGATACCTCGATGCTGGCTCTATCGGTACCATAGAGTGCACAGAAAATCGTCTATGGAGGTCGTTTTCTACACCCCAGCGCAAATACCTATGGCAGAAGAGATTCGAATTGCTACCCGCAAGCGCCTCGTGGAGATCGAGCGTGAGCTTTCCGATCTGCGCACCCAGCATGCATCGCTTAAAGCTCGCTGGGACTTTGAGAAACATCACATACAGTCGATCCGCTCGATCAAAGCTGAAATCGAGGATGTGAAAGTGCGCGCAGCCGATGCCGAACGCGAGGGTGACTATGGCAAGGTGGCGGAACTGCGCTACGGACGAATCATGGAACTCGAAAAGGCCCTGATCGAAGCCAATGCCGAGCTGGCATCGGTCCAGACGGACTCGGCTCTGCTCAAGGAAGAGATCGACGATGCCGACATCGCAGAGATTGTGGCCAAGTGGACGGGAATCCCAATGAGCCGCATGCTCGAATCCGAGCGAACGAAGCTGCTTTCAATGGAGCATCGCCTGCATGAACGCGTCATCGGTCAGCACGAGGCTGTGGTGGCCGTATCGAATGCCATTCGACGCTCTCGAGCAGGACTTCAGGATGTTAAGCGTCCGATTGGCTCGTTCGTGTTTCTTGGTTCGACTGGCGTAGGCAAGACGGAGATGGCCCGTGCTCTGGCCGAGTTTCTCTTCGATGATGAGGGGGCGCTTGTGCGCATCGACATGAGCGAATACATGGAAAAACACTCCGTGGCCCGTCTGATCGGCGCTCCCCCGGGGTACGTTGGCTACGAAGAAGGTGGTCAGCTGACCGAAGCCGTGCGACGTCGTCCCTACTCGGTGGTGCTGCTTGATGAGATCGAAAAGGCCCACCCAGATGTGTTCAACATCCTGCTGCAGGTGCTGGATGACGGGCGCCTTACCGATGGACAGGGTCGCGAGGTGGACTTCACGAATGCCATCATCATCATGACCTCAAACCTCGGCTCGGAGCTCATGCAGGAACGATTACTGGAAGTGACCGAAGAAAACCGCGACGAGCTCACGGCACACATGCGTCTGGAGATCGTTGACCTTCTGAAGAGGCGGCTGCGCCCCGAGTTTTTGAATCGTATCGACGAAATCATCCTATTCAAGCCACTCGTTCCGTCCGAAGTGCAACGTATCGCTGAATTGCAGATCGCAGATGTTGCAACGCGCCTCAAGGGCCTCGGAATTGACCTCGTTGTAACGCAGGAATGCATGGACTGGCTTGGTAAACGGGGCTACGATGTTCAGCTTGGAGCACGTCCGCTCAAGCGCGTAATCCAGCGCTCCGTTACCGATCCTCTTGCTTTGCACGTCCTTGGTGCGGATGTTCGTGCCGGTGACACAGTCACGGTTGATGCCGACGACGCCGGTCGGATCCTGTTTACCTTTGGCACCGGACACCAGGAACATTCCTAGCGGACACTATGAACCTCATCGTTTTCCTGCTGATGATTCTCGTCGTTACCACGGCCGGGATCGCTCAGGACATCTCTACCGGACCCGGACTGCCCCGTTCGGAGTCGCGTAGTTCTTTCATGCGCGGCATGCAGACGGATTCTTCAATCCAACCCGTGCGGCTTCGCGTAATGGGCATCGACGAGTCAGAGGCCGGCCAGGTAACGGCGTCGGTGATTGCTCTGGATGCTGAAGGCAATCTGTTGCCGATCTCACTCGACAGGATGCCACTGGCCGCCGAGGTGTCGTGCCGCGGGGCCTCTCCGCAACAGTTCTCCCTGCGTATGCTACAGGCAGCCCGCGCCGATGAAAAGCCGGCCTCGGTCAGCCTCTTTGTGATGTGCGACAATTCCATGCTCTCTGGCACGCTGACGCGTGACGTGGCCCTAAGCCTTCAGCGCAGTCTTGGTGACTTAGCAGAAGGGGACCTGGTCGGATTGGGAGTTTACAACCAATCCTTCACCACGATTCTTCCCCTGGGTCCGGCCTCCGACCTGATCAATGCGTTCAAGATCGAGGATGTTCCCTCTGCAGATGGGCTCTCATCTTTGTACGGGGCTACCCAGAATGCCTGTCGCATTCTGGCCTCTGCCGCCGAACGTCGCGCACTGGTCATCGTTACCTCGACAACCGATAACGCTACGCCATTCAGTACAACTATGGATGTAGTGCGTCTGGCCCGTGATGCAAAGATTCCTGTGTTCGTCATTCGCGTGGGCCTAGAGGCGGCCGGTCAGCCCCTTCGCTACATTACATCCACCACAGGCGGCCGTATCTACACGCTCGAGCCGGATGAAACCAATGCCGTCGGTGAGATTGTTCGGGAGATCCTCTACTCACAGAAGTGGTCCACACGGATCGCCGTTATGGCCGACGTTCAGGACTTCGTCAACTGCGAAACTCCATGGCTTCGCCTTCGTCTTGAAAGCGAGTCAATAGCGATACCCGTCATGGACTCGATCTCACTGACGCCCCTTGACATATCTATCGAGACATCTCCATCGATCGTAGCTCTTTTCCGTGACACCACCGATAACGATCTACGTGATTACTACCAGTCACTTCTGGTGATCAGTGAAGTGCTCTCTCAGAACCCTGCCATGAGCATTGAGCTCACGGGCCATGTTAGTACCGATGTTGGTCCGAACAGCGAAGTCCGAGCAATGGAGCGCGCCCGCCAGGTGCGGTCCTTTCTCATCGCCAATGGCGTCATTGCGTCACAGATCGTCGTCCGATCAGAAGGAAGTCGCAAACCTCGATATTACTTCCAGAACGATGGCACACGGCGACTGCTCAACAACCGAGTTGAAGCTAGGATGCTTGTCGACGGCAAGGCTCATCACACAGTCACCGTCGAACAGGTGGCCGACGAACAGACGGCCATGTTGCGCTTAAAACTCTGGAAAGATCGCAAGCTCAATGCGTACTTCGAACCTATACTGGAAGCGGGAGAAACACGCTACCGTATCAAGCTATGGGGCTTTTCCAGCCTGGCTGAGGCCAAGTCTGTTGCCTCGGAGATCAAGAAGTACAAGCCCTCGTACGCAATCGTCGAGTAAGTTCAGTGGGTCAGCTTCCGTGCTGTGCCTCAAGCCAACGCTCAGCATCAATGGCAGCCATGCAGCCTGAACCGGCAGCGGTAATGGCCTGACGATACACGCTGTCCTGCGCGTCTCCACAGGCAAACACGCCGGGAATGTTCGTGTTTGAGGACTTTCCGACCGTTTGGATGTAGCCGACGTCGTCCATATCAAGCAGCCCCTTGAACAGATGCGTATTGGGCTGGTGTCCGATTGCTACAAATGCACCGTCGGCTTCGATGTCTTGCACGTTGCCACTGACAACGTCGCGCACTCGCAGGTGGGTCAACTTCTTCATTCCAGCGTCTGTCGTGATGCCAACATACTCTTCCACGATGCTATTCAGCAGGAACGAGATCTTGGGATTGCTGCGTGCTCTGTCGAGCATGATCTTGGAGGCCCGGAATTCTTCCCGACGATGAACAATGGTCACTGACTCTGCAAAGCGCGTCAGGTAGTTAGCCTCTTCCATGGCCGTGTCTCCCCCACCGATCACGAAGACCTTCTGACCACGGAAGAAGAAACCGTCACACGTTGCACAGGCACTAACGCCGTAGCCCATATACTCTGCCTCTCCGGCTGCGCCGAGGAGCTTTGCTGTAGCACCAGTGGCCACGATCACGGCATCGGCCGTGGTGACCTCTCCGCGCTCGTTTGTTAAGGCAAAGGGGCGACTGGAAAAATCAACTGAAGTGATCATCTCGTAGCGCGAAACGGCACCAAAGCGGTGGGCTTGCTTGCGGAACACATCCATCAATTCCGGACCCATGATCCCGTGTTCAAAACCAGGATAGTTCTCAACTTCGGTTGTGATGGTCAGCTGCCCGCCAGGCTGCGTACCCTCAAAAATGGTAACCGCCAGATTGGCCCGGCTGGCATACAGAGCGGCGGTAAATCCGGCAGGACCGGAACCGATGATGGCGATGGTGGAATGCATGCGAGGTTTCGGGTTTCAGGTTGTAGGTTTCAGGTTGATTCACTCGTCACTCGTCTCTCGTCTCTCGCCTCCAGCGCCTTTGCATTTCGCTGCAGACCGCCAAGTTTGGGACGCTTAAGTGGACTATGGCGAAAGCGCTCGGCGAACGAATCGGGCTGCAAAGTTAACACGTCAGCAGGATCGATCGAGACCTGACCGAGGCGCGGCTGGAAGCGATCTTCTGAGGTAGGTTTCTCGAAGCGGTTCCAAGGGCAGACATCCTGACAGACATCGCACCCAAAGAGCCACCCCTGAAGATTTTCAGCGATGGGGAGTGGAAACTCCACGTCAGCTTTGGTCTCAATGGTCCAGTATGAGATGCACCGTGTGGCATCAACGACGGCCGGCTCGATGATGGCCTTTGTCGGACAGGCATCCAAGCAGGCTGTACAACTACCGCAGAAGTCATCCATTGGTTTGTCGGGCTGAAGATCTGCTGTCGTGATCACCACGCCGATGAAGAACCAGCTTCCGATGTCTCGACGTAGAATGTTTCCATTCTTACCCTGCCAGCCCAGCCCTGATCGCACGGCCCATTGCTTCTCCAATACGGGACCGGTGTCCGTGTATCGCCGTGAGGTGCTTCCCGGAACGAGCGTTTCGATGACCTTACAGAGCTCATCAAGCATTGGAGGAATCACAACGTGATAGTCGTCACCCCATGCATACCTCGCGATCTTGCCTACACCTTCAGCCTCATGCTCACGAGGAGTATAGTAGTTTCTCGCCACAACGACAACGCTTCGGGCACCTTCAACAATGCCACGGACATCATGTCGGGATTCGAGATTTCGCTCCATGTAGGACATTGCACCGTGATAACCTCGATCAAGCCACTCACGGTAATTGACCATTTCCTGATCAAGGGGCTCAGCACGCGCTATGGCAACGGCATCAAAGCCGATCTGCAGTGCAGCCTGCTTGATCGCCTCAGTCAACATCGATCAGCGAGATTGGAGGTTCAGCGAGGAGATGGCCACAAGTAGCTCATTGGCGTGGCCTACACATACATGGGCATGCAAGAGCTCCTCGGCAGAGCCGTAACCGTAGGTTACGCCGATCGCAGCAACACCATTGGCCAGTGCACCATCGATATCATGACGCCTGTCCCCGATCATCACCACCTGCTGAGCATCGATGTGCTCTTCGTGCAGGATCATCCGGATAAGATCTTGCTTTTCGACATTGCGTCCATCGAGCTCACTGCCATAGACGTGATCGATACACCCTGCCAGTTTCGAAACGGCAATGATCTCACGGGCATACTCATGCACCTTGGCCGTAGCGATGGCAATGCGAGCACCTCGTTGCTTGAGGTCGGTCAGAGTCTGCAAGACGCCGTCATAGATGTCGTACTCGAACATGGGACCGTCGCGATAAATGTGACGGTAGGCCGCCACCGCTCCTTCAAGACGGTGCCGATCGGTGGTCTGCATATAGTGTTCGAAGATCTTCCACAGTGATGCGCCAATGCACCATGTGAAATCGTGATCTTCAGAGAGGGTGACGCCGGCCCCCTCAAGTGCAAGCCTAAGCGAATGAACGATGCCTGGACGCGAATCAACAAGAGTTCCGTCAAGATCAAACAGGACCAGAGATGGCGCCATACGTGGGAATCCTAAGAATTAAAACTCATCAGCAGTGACCATTATGACAAGTGCATCGGCAACCGCGATCTGTGCGAGCTCGACGGTTCCATCATTCACGACACGACAGGATGTACCGAGTGCACCGGCAACCGACTCGATCCAGTCACGATCAATGTCGGCCGTGTAATGAAGATAGGGGGCTCGCAAAACCTGCTCACGAAAAGACAGCTTGACGAGTCCGTCCGTGACATCAACCATCGGCGCACCGTCTCTGGAGGCCTCGATAATGAAGAACCCACATTTCTGTGCCCAAACAGCAGCTGCTGCGGCATCCTCGACGGGAATGACAATCGCATCGAGGAACCCAAGAACGTGATTGTCCTCACCGCTTCGTTCTTCTATGTCGGATGGAGTGGCTACTATCACACGTAGCGATAGTTGTCCGGGACCTTCAACAACAAGCGATTCCGTCTTATTGCCGCTATAGGCAATTCCCGCAGCTGTTAGTCGGTCACCCACGCTCTGCAGTGACGGGGCATGATAGGTCAGCGAAACAGAACCGGCCTTCCCCGCTTCGATCTGAATTAGGATCTGACCATCACTGCAGCGAACAGTTCCCTGGTCGTCCGTTACACCATCAAATCCGACAGCGGCGAGGATACCTGCCGTGGCCTCTACATCAGCTGTGTGAAGCGTCAGTCGAGCAACGTGTCCTAGTAGTGCCACAGATGCCCCTTAGACGTTAAAGCGGAAGTACATGACATCGCCGTCCTTGACGATGTACTCTTTGCCTTCGATGCGGTACTGACCGGCATCCTTGACGGCCTGCTCGCTTCCCAAGCGCTCCCAATCGGCATAGGACATGACCTCGGCGCGGATAAATCCCCGCTCAAAGTCGGTGTGTATAACCCCGGCAGCCTGGGGAGCCGTGCTCCCCTGCCGCACGGTCCAGGCGCGACACTCCTTTTTACCAGCGGTAAGAAAGGTTATGAGTCCGAGAAGTCGGTATGCTTCACGGATCACGCGGTCGAGTCCGGGCTCGGCCATCCCAAGGTCAGCGAGGAAGAGTGCACGGTCATCATCGTCAAGCAAAGCGATCTCTGACTCGATCTTAGCACAGATCGGCACCATGATGGCCCCTTCAGACTCTGCCCGTGCACGCACGGCATCGAGGTATCGGTTTCCGGATTTGACACCGCTTTCGTCGGTGTTCGCAACGTACATCACAGGCTTGTCCGTCAGAAGCTGCATCGGACGCAGAAAACCGCGCTGCTTATCATCGACCGACATGCTGCGGGCTGGACGTCCGCCATCAAGATGGGCACGAAGAACGCCAAGGAACTCGTACTCTTCTTTGGCCTCCTTGTCATTGGCGCGCACCTTCTTGTTCACGGTCTCCATGCGTTTGTCCACTGACTCGACATCCTTGAGGATGAGCTCTGTTTCGATGATGTCGATATCATGCATCGGGTCAACACCACCGTGCACGTGCACCACATTGTCATCCTCGAAACACCGCACTACGTGAGCGACTGCATCACATTGGCGAATGTTTGCCAGGAACTGGTTGCCGAGGCCCTCGCCCTTGGAGGCCCCTTTGACGAGTCCAGCAATGTCAACGAACTCGACAGTTGTTGGTACTTCCTTGTCCGTTTCATAGCGCTGCGAGAGAGTCTTCAATCGCGGGTCGGGTACATTGACAATTCCGACATTGGGGTCGATAGTACAGAACGGATAGTTAGCGGCTTCGGCCTCATTGGACGTCAGCGCATTGAACAGGGTGGATTTTCCGACGTTGGGCAGTCCGACGATGCCGCAGGCAATTCCCATGAGAAAGGGTCTTTCAACGGATGATGATCAAAAGTCAAGGGGCGAAAATAGCCATCCACCCTGCCAATCACGGCATGCCGAGTCGAACTCCCACGGCCCAATAGTCATCACGGTCCTGAGCAAACATCCCGTGAATGCTCCTGCCGGAGTAGCGGTAGACCATCAGGCCCCCTTCGATATCCGTTCGATGACGGTATAGTAGCCCAACCTGGCCACAGTGCTGCGGAAGCGTTACACCGCGATATCCAACGAGTTTACCATCGTAGGCGGCAACAACAGACATTGAAGATGTTAGCCGATGGGTGAACTCAACGCCAATCTGCGGAATGACTCGCTCGAACTCTGGATTGTGATTGGACCAGATAAAGGTTGCTCCGCCGTAGAATCTCATTGGGTCGGCTGTGGCAGAGATGAGAAGCTCCGCAAACTCCCTGCTATAGATCGGCACGGTAGAATCCGGTGTGAAAGGCCATCGTGTTCCGTCCACAAAGTGCGCCGAGATATGCGCCAAACGCAGACGCATCGATACCGGAAGCTCACTGGGTGCCCAGGCCGCCGAAAGACCGAACCAATAGTCGATGGTTTCCACCGGAAACTTCATCGCTTCGGCTGAGCGCATGCGCGAGAGGGTAAAGAAATCTGAGCGGATGGTCAGCGTGGAATCTCTGGCGTACATCACCGGCGAGGCTCCAATATCAAAGCGCATAGCGCGGTCATCTGGACTGGCGAAGACCTGTATGCGTCCCTCAAAGGGATTAGCGATCGGCTGTGGAAATGGATCCGTACCAGCAAGGGCACGATATGTGCTGATCATGACCAACAGCACGATGTAGAGTCGAACTGTGAAGGTACTCAGCGGTAGATTCCGCGTCGTGACTCGCGAATGAACGTGATGCATCGCTCAACCTCCGGATCTATCGCAGGATAAGCTGACTCGTACGCACGAATGCCGTCGGACGTGTTGTAACCGCTGCGCAGCAAGATCGTGTAGAAATCATCGATGGCACGGATCGTCGTATCACTGTAGCCACGCCGGCGCAGCCCAACAGCATTGATGCCTTCAATCGAAAGGGGCTCTTTGCCGCTCAGGGTGAATGGCGGAATGTCCTTGACCACACGTGAGCATGCACCCACCATGCTATGTGCGCCGATGCGACAGAACTGGTGGACGCCCGTAAGTCCACCCAGAATGGCCCAGTCACCTATTTCGACATGTCCGCCGAGTTGCACTCCATTGGCCATAATGACATGATCACCAACCACACAGTCGTGCGCAACGTGGACGTAGGCCATGAGTAGGCAGTCACTACCGACCGACGCCTGACCACTGGATACTGTGCCACGGTTGACGGTGACCGATTCACGGATGACCGTACGATCACCAATGATGGCCTGCGTTGGCTCGTTGTTGTACTTGAGATCCTGAGGAGCTGTGGAGATCACGGCATTGGGGTGGATCCGCACGTCGCGACCAATGCGCGCACCGTTGCAAAGAACGACATGACTCATCAGAACCGTGCCGGAGCCGATCTCAACATCGTCCTCGACGATACAGAAGGGTCCAATTACTACGCCTTCGGATATGCGGGCTTTGTCGGAAACGATCGATGTCGAATGAATACTCACGCTGCTCATGATGCCACCCCCCGATCGACAACCGCTGCTTGCAACTCAGCTTCAGCCGCCAGCTGACCATTCACATAGGCCTTGCCAACGAGCTGACAAATATTGAACCGGAATCGAGTCATCTCGAGTTCCATCACCAGTTGATCACCTGGAATGACCTCGCGCCGGAACTTGACGTTGTTCATCCCAGTGAAGACGACGAGCTTCTTTTCTGGGTCAATGCCCTTCGAGATGAGCAGCATACAGCCGGTCTGGGCCATGGCTTCCATGATAAGGACTCCCGGAAAGATTGGACGGTTCGGGAAGTGTCCCATGAATTCCGGCTCATTGAACGTAATGTTCTTTACGCCGACAATGCGGTTCTGATCCGGCGAGTACTCGATGATCTTATCGACCATAAGAAACGGGTACCGGTGAGGCAACATCGTCAGGATCTTGTTGATGTCAAAGACGGCCTCCATCGTCGAAGGAGAGTAGCGTTTGACGTGCTGCTTGTTCTCGTACATGCGGCGCACCTTGCGAGCAAACTCAATGTTGCTGGCATGGCCCGGACGAGCTGCCAGCACCTGAGCTCGCAGACGCGCGCCAACCAGCGCCAGGTCACCAAGCATATCCAACAGCTTGTGCCGTGCCGGCTCGTTGGGGTAGCGCAGCTGATTATTGTTCAGAATGCCGCTGGTTCCAAGCACCGCATTGCCCGTGACGCCCATTGAGGAAAGGGTCGCACGAAGCTCATCGTCGGACATTTCCTTGTCAACAATCACAATGGCATTGTCAAGATTGCCCCCTTGGATCAGACCTTGCTTGTAAAGTGCTTCAACCTCGTGCAGGAAGCAGAATGTTCGGGCCGGCGCAAACTCTGTTACAAACTCATTATCTAAATCGAAGAGCCCCGTGTGCTGGCTGCCGAGCGCGGGGTTCTTGTAGTCTACCATGACCGTGACGCGATAGGTGTCGTTGGGCAAGGCGGCGATCTCAGTGCCACGAGCCTCGTCAACGTAGCGAATCGGTTGGTCAAGCACGATCTCGTGCCGCGTGGCCTGCTGCTCGACCACGCCTACACGGTTGATCATCTCAACGTAAGGCATCGACGAACCATCCCCGACAGGGGGCTCGTTGTTTGTCAGATCGATGATGCAGTTGTCAACCCCCATCCCAACGAGGGCGGCAAGGACGTGTTCGACGGTATGAACGCGAGCCTCTCCCACGGCGATGGTGGTCCCTCGGGCGATCTCAACAACGTTGTCCACCAGTGCAGGAATCTCGGGCGAACCGGCCATATCGACCCGGCGAAACCGGTAGCCTGTATTCTCCGCTGCAGGATGGAATGTCATCGTTGTCAGGCTGCCGGTATGCAGTCCAACGCCAGACATGGAAACCGAATCACCGATCGTTCGTTGTTTCGAACTCATTCCTCTCGCCCCCTTTTCAAATCCTCGATCTCTGCTGCCATCGTCCGAATCTGCTGAAGCAGCTCCGGTAACTGACGGGCAGCCATTTCCATCCGAAGAGCCAACGCATGTTCCTTCGCCGGAGAACCAAAGTAGGCCCCGGACTTGCTGATCGTCTTCGCCACACCAGCCTGCGCATAAACCACGACGTCGTCCGTTGTTACAATGTGCCCGACGATACCGGCCTGACCGGCGATGCGATTGCGTCGCCCAACCACGGTGCCGCCAGCAATCGCAACCTGCGCGGCAATGGCCGTATGCTCACCGATACGAACGCCATGAGCCAGCTGAACAAGGTTGTCGATCTTTACCCCGTCCTCGATCACGGTGCTGCCAAGTGCCGCACGGTCAATCGTGACGTTTGCTCCGATTTCAACATCATTTCCGATGGTGACGTTTCCGACCTGCGGTATCTTCTCAAATCGTTTATCACCCTGTTCCCTGTATCCGAAACCGTCCGAACCGACAACACTGCCTGCATGCACCACACAACGGTCACCGATGACCGTGTCCTGATAGAACGTTGTGTTGGCATGCAGCACGCATGCATTGCCAATGCGCGCTTTCGGGTAGAGTACGACGTTGGCCAGAAGCTGCGTTTCTTCACCGATGATACAACCGGAGCCGATGACACATCCGGGACCGATCGCCGCTGACGATGCGACTACTGCCGAGGGATCGATGCTAGCGCTTGGATCACGATACCCGGCAGCAAGCCCATAGACGGGGCTCACCAGACCTATGAGCCTGACGACGTCCGCATAAGGGTCCGGGCTAACGAACCAGCTCGGAGCAGTGACAGTTGTACTGTCCTTTTCACGGATGATCACGCATCCGGCGCTGGTCGTCGACAGGTGTTTTGCAAATGTGTCGGAGCCACAAAATGTCAGCTGCTCGGCCGTAGCTGAATCGATCGTATTCAACCCGGTGATCACCGCGCTACCATCGCCGCAGATACTTCGCCCGAGCAGATCCGCGATATCGGCCGCCCTACATGGGAACGGATTACTCATCGTCCGCCACCGGGCTTCTTGGTGGTGTCGGCAGGCGGAGGCATTGATCGAGCAGGACCGCCACCGGGCACCTGCCCCGTCGGCGGCAGTCCGTTTGGCATTGTTCCGTCTGGCATCATTACAGGTGTGCGCGTCGTTTCTGGCATGCCGGATGGGGTTGACAGTCCTGGAGTTGACGATGGAACTGGAGGCGGCACCGGCGCGGCTGTGGAATCCGGAGTTACCGTTGTTTTGCGCGACTTACGCTTGCGAGGCTCTTCAATGCGCTTGTTACGTGGGTCACCCTCAATGGCCTCTTTCTGCT
>JBILLF010000032.1:0-19714 GCA_044376225.1 Patescibacteria group bacterium
CCCTTGATTTCGCCCGAGGAATACAAACGGTTTAGCTAAAGGGTGTGTAGTATCAAACACTGCGGTTTCGCACATAGCGAGCGCTACCGCGATCAGCTGCATCATCGGGGAATGATGACGGACATCAATGTTGATGTTTACCCAACCGAATGAGCTCTTGCGAACGATCGACTCCACATCAATCAGGTATAAAGGAGAAGGATTTCAATCGCCAATCATCACCATCCGAAATGATGGTAACCGCGGATAAGGTGCCATGAGTATATGCAGGACCAAGATTCCAGTATTCCAGATATACTGTATGAATCGGATCAAATAAGAGAATTTTTCGAAGATCCATATCTGTATAAGCCGTTCTGAATGTGTACTCTTTTCCTGCGCTTGTCAAAGGATCAGGAAGAACGGGATACAACCCAATCCATTCATCGTACATGATCAGAACGTTGTCATCAAGTGTTATCTCATTGAACGGAGGCCAAAAGCTAGGCCGTACTGTTGCCGAAGTACCCCGCACTTCCGACGTTGTCCACCATTGTAACCCGTCTGATTGAAGAGTGACTCCTTCCCGCGCTAACCCAAGCCTCCGCACGCGCCCTCGATCATCTAGAACGTCAACATTTCCTAGCGAAGCAACAATGACATACACACGCCCTGTGCAACTACTAGGTGCTGGCAGTACGACCGTAGTTCCATATTCTGCGATGACGGTATGATCTGATGGACCAACTTCTATGGTTGACCAGGCTTGATCAACACGCTTGATCGGGTAGGACAACCCACCACCGTGGGACGTCGATCCGTTGATCTCGAGTGTGCGCTTATCAAAATCACCTTTGATAAGGGGCTTGTCGGTTGCAGTGTTGTCGATATATAGCTGATTAGACTGCTCTTCAGCTGTTCCACCGGCATTTGAGCCAATGAAGACATTGCCATTGCCTGATCTCAGCGCTTCACCTGCTCGGGTTCCTAATGCAACATTCGCATTGCCATGGTAGAGACTTGGGAGCGTTCCCCATCCCAAAGCAACATTGCTATTGCTCGACCGAAGGTTTTCTCCAGCATTGTTCCCGATAATTGTATTCGAGTCGGCGAAGAAGGCTTGTCGAATGGCAGATGAGCCAATCGCGATATTCTCTGTAGCAAAGTCGAAGTTGACCATCGCATAGCTACCAACGGCGGTGTTGTTTTGCCCGCCAGACCCAGAGGCATTCGAAGCCAAGGCTGCGTATCCAATACCTGTTAGTCCGTCCGTAGCTCCTCTGACGTAGTGTCCAGAAAACGCACCGAAGAAAGAGTTACGAGCGCCATTCACTGACAACGATCCGGCCTGCGCCCCCACTGCGGTGTTGTTACTACCACTTGTTCCACCTTGTAATGCATTAGTGCCAATGGCGGTGTTGTTGGTACTGCCGAATACTGGCGACAATGCCCCATGTCCGAGTGTTGTTGTTCCTACAATGGGATTCTGCGGATTCACCGGTATCGGTCCGAGCAACATCGACTCTTGAAGAAGATTTCCCTTGGTTGCGACATCCGTCAAATCGTCAAGCTCTAAACGTCGAGCTTGAGGCGCACTTCCAGATGTGCCAACGAGAACAGCGGCGCTGTCGAGGACAACAGACTCCACTTGGCCGGCAGACGTGGTGCGCAGAGCCGATTGTGGAGTGAGAGATGAGGTTGCGGTAACGAAGGTAGCATTGGATACCTCGAGAGCGCCATCAGGCGTACGTCGCACAACGCCGGTGAATTCGTTTGTTGTTGGCAGGGCTTTTGCGCGGACTAATGATGCTCCAATGACCACATCCTGCGCAGCATCAATTCCGAGAAAGGTCTTTCCCTTAACGTACAGGGGGCCGTTAACGCTAACATCACCGTTAAACTCGAGACTGTTGGAAGCAAAATCACCCTTGATAAGGGGCGACTCTGTGTTGCTATTATCGATGTACAGTTTGTTGGAAAGAGCTGTTGCTGTACCGCCAGCCTGATTACCGATGAGCACATTGCCATCACCACCGGTGATGAATTCTCCTGCACGATCGCCAATCGCAACGTTCCGGTTGCCGATCTGGAGATTATTCAACGTGCGATTTCCAAGAGCGACATCAGCGGTACCATTCTGTAACACAGGAGCAACGAAGTGGCCAACGAGGACGTTTTCGAAGGCATATGACGCACGTGCCATTGTTTGTGTGCCGATACCAATGTTGTAGTCTGCAGAGTAGCCTTGACCCATCGCCTCTACACCAATAGCGATGTTGTACCTGCGAGGGGTAGCGCTGTTTGGGTTATACCACATGGCCCTGTTGCCGATTGCGATGACACCTTCGGCATTGCCGAGCGACTGTCCAGCATAGGAACCTACAAACGTGTTTCGGGAGCCTACCGTCAAGTTTTGTGCCGCTGCATCGCCAACAGCAACATTGTACCCATCGAGGAATGACAATCCAATTTCTCCATATCTCTCCATGGACCTCGAGCCGATTGCCGTGTTGCGACCTCCTGATTGCAGAGATGAGAGCGCAGCATATCCTATGGTCGTATTATCGTACGTGTTGGATGCAGAACGGAGAGCGCCTATGCCGATGGCTGTTTGATTTGACACGCTCAGCGTACCGGTAGTTTGGGGCTCCTGACCGAGCATCATGGAGTTTACGAATCCGACTCCTCCCACCTTCGCATCGGAAAGATCATCCAGTTTGAGAGATCGAACCTCCACTGTGCCGGAACTGGTACCAACGATAAGCTGGTTTTGCGGGAGTGCCGCAGATTCTATGACACGTCCACCACTTGAAACCATAACTCGGTTGTTGTTAAGCGGCGTTGACGAATTCGTTCCGCCATTTGCAACCCCGAGAACGCCCGTCGTGATTGCCCCGGCATTGAGATTCGTGATGAGTGAGCCATCCGATGCAGGCAAGCGTCCGGTAGCATCGCGCATGACTATGTTGTTCGGCGTATTGATGTCTACATCACCAGCAACAAAATCGGCACGCAGGGCATCAACCATCCGAGATCCTGCGGTGGCCGTTACTGCCAGATTCGGATTGGGATAGTTGCTTGTGAGGTCGCCTCCAGCCGGACCCGACGGTGGCAGTGTAGATGGAATTGTCCCTGGAGCAAGATCGACAATGGTGAGTGACGAATCGCGAACCGACAATGAGCTGACAGCGCCAACGGCAATCTTCGGGTTCGTCACGGCGCCATCGGCAAGTTTGGCCGTCGTCACAGCCTGGTCGACGATCTTCGACGTCCCAACAGCACCATCCTGTAGCTTGGAAGCAGAAACGGCACCCAGTGCAATAGACGGGTTGGGGTAGCTGCCTGTGAGGTCGCCCCCGGCAGGTCCAGTTGGTGCAAGTGCCGTTGGGATGGTTCCCGGAGCGAGATCCAGGAGCGTCAAGGAAGAATCACGAACCGAGAACGAGTTAACGGCACCGACAGCAATCTTCGGGTTTGTTACCGAGCCGTCAGCCAGTTTGGCTGTTGTCACACCAAGGTCGATGATCTTTGGTGTAGTTACCGCATTTGTTCGAATGGTTGGGTTGGGATACATACCGATGAGATCGCCACCGGCCATCACAAAGAGGGGGCTAACGGTGATATTGGTAATGCGCCCCTTTGCATCTACCGTCAATCGTGGGACGTTAACTGAGTCACCAAAAACACCAGGCGTAACCCCTGTGGCAGCAAGTTTGTCCGTTGTCACCGCTTGATCCACCAGCTTCGATGTGCTTACCGCCCCATCCTGTAGTTTGGTTGACGAAACAGAGGCTGGTGCAATCGATGGGTTGGGATATGTCCCCGTGAGGTCGCCACCGGCGGTGCCCGAGGGTGGTAATGTAATCGGAATCACGCCAGGAGCCAGCTTCACAGCGGTCATACTCGCGTTTGCAATGTGTCGGGTACCAATGGCACTGTCGGCAATAATCGTGCTCGTCACGGCCCCTGGAGCGAGCTTGCTAGTGGTGATGGCACCATCGCGGACGTCGAGTGTAGTGTTGGGTCCACGAGCATTCCCAATCTTCAGCGTGTTTTCTGGACTCGCAATCTCGGTGATCGCGGAATACACCACAGTTGATGCTAACTGCAGCGTATCGCCGCGCTGAGTAACGCTAATGCCGTTGACGCCGACGAACAAAAGGTTGCCACGCATTCCATTGACGCTTCGCACAACATTCAATGAAGCAGTGTCAACGCTTGTGGCACGGTCCGCCGTTTCCGCGCGCACGGCGTATGGAACAACAGCCATTCGCGTTCGCGGGAAAGGGCGCTGTCCGGTCAGAGCTGTTTCAAGAAAGAGCTGCGTGGTATGAAAATCAATCCCGGCAAGGGAGACAGAGGAACCAAGGTATGTACTAAAGAGACCCTGCCGAACCTCAACCGTTTGAGATTCTTCCCACAGAAGGCGTCCAGCGCTCGCGTCGTCATACAGTCGAAACACCAAACCAACTTGTCCGTCGGCAAGGGTCTGCCCATTACCGTCGGTCAGCATCCCTTGATAGGATATCTGCCGTTGTATCTGTCCCAAAGCAGTTGTTGCAGCGATGGCAACAAAGAGCGCAAACACCAGTGAAATGGAAATGCACGAAGCGACGGCGCGGAGAATAGTCTTGCGCATCGAAATCCCCCCAAGATGAACAAACCAGAAACCAAGTGCAAGGATACGTATGTGACACAGAACGTCATGGTTGCCGACCATACACAATTTGATTAGGGGGCTTGTGCGCGGTGAGAGAGTGTTTGTGGGGTCGCGCACCTTTCGTGATTGCAGCCGTATAGAGAGTTCTGTAGAAGTAGTTTATCAGATAGGACAAAGCCCCCTTCACCTCTCTAATCCTCGTGTATAGGGAGGTTGTAGGAGATGTCCCCCCACTAGATCTCCTGGCGACGTGAGTGATGATTGCGAAGGGGCGTAAGGGAGAGGACCTGTACGCAGAAGTCGTCGTATCGCTGGCTTCTACCATCAGCCAGTTAGCCTCGTATGAGCAATTCGCGTCTGGGAATTCGTAGCCCGTGACGACGAGCTTGAGTCCGCGAAGTGATAGCGTAGGGCAGAGGGATGACTGTGGCGCATTCATATCGTCCTCCATAGCTATACATAAAGAATTGTACCGACGCTTACGAACAGCATTTCGTGTGCCATTTTTATGAAAGGCCAAATCCCGCGGCGCAGCCGCGTCCCTTGGCAAAGTCCCTCCGCAGGTGTCCCTCGCATCGCGAGTCCCGCGGCGCAGCCGCGTCCCACTGCAAGTGTCCCTAGCGCAATCCGCATACGACACATTGCGTCGCACGTTGAGTACAGATTTGCGAACGTTCTTTTCCATCGTTGAATACCCCGTGAATAGGGGGGGGTGTACCACTATTCCTGTGGCATTTAACCGATCATCATTTTCAAAGAAAGGAAGGCTCGCATGAAGATGTCCAATGCATGGTACCAGCTGTTCTCGTCGCTCCACACGATCGTCCAGATTGATTTGGACACCAATGGAACGGTGAATTGGTCGCACTATGGAAGGTGCACCGGAGCTCTGCTAAATCATCCCGTAGGAATCCGAGGCTATCGCCCATGGCAAGTCTGCGGGGTTACCGAAGATGCAATGGAGCACATGATCGCTACCGAAGACAAGAAGGGTATTGAGCGGGGACACATTGTCAGCCAGCTGGACCTAGCATGGTTTCTTCTTTCGCCTAAGATGCTTCATGATAAGTCCATCTTCGAACAGGCCATAGCTGCCTATGACGTCACGGTTCTAATGAAGAAAGAACTCAACAACAAAATGACGAAGGTACCGGGCCTGAGCTTCCCATACATTGACGTCGAGCAACTACTCAAAGACCATCCTGAGGAACTCTTCGGGTCCACTTATCGGAGCTTCAGATTCCGGAAGCGTAAAGAACTCATCTTGCTCAAGGAGTTGTCAGGCCAAGACATCACACAACGCATCATCTCGTCGTCCATCCTTCGGACGAAGTTTGACCTCGACGTCGCGAATATGCAACACGTCCTCTCTGCTCGATAGGTGTGATCCATGCGGATAACAGCCCAGGGCTAAAGTCCTGGGCTGTTATGCGGTATGGCGTATTAGACGTGGTGCACCCCTGCAACCTCTCACCTGTAACCTGTAACCTGGTTGTCACATTCCAACCTTGATTTCGCTCTAAGTACACAAATGGCACAGCTCAATGTTGTGTTACGGACATTCATCGTAACGAATGTAGTTTTGCATCAACAACACCCGCCAAGGCTATGCGCGAAAGCGTACCCTCAAACTGGCGGGTTTTTTCATTGTAGGTCCTGTATGTCTGTCGCATCAGACAAGCGGTACATGGGTCGATTCGAGCTCGTCGAACGCAGTCTCGCCCGATGGTCTTCGCACAAGGCCTAACACGCCATGCTGCATAACTGCCCAGGGCTTTAGCCCTGGGAAAACGGGGGAGCCCCCTTCTAATATCATTTTCTTTACAATTGGAATCTATCTCTTACCCATGGCTGAAGCCATGGGCAATCATGCGAAGAGTTTGTGACCTAGGCCCCGGCCTGCGCCGGGGCGACGGGGATACTCACGCCTTCAACTTCTTGATACCCGAATCCGCAAGAAGTGTGCGCATCTGAACTATGGCGATCTCGTTGAGCTGCAGAAGGCGTTGTGTTGCCGGAAGACCTTGTCGGATCAGAACGGCATTGAGACTTTCAAGATTTGTAAGGATCACCAATTGCTCCAGCGTAGCGTGGTCGCGAATGTTGCCGTCTGCGTTGGGATTCTCCGTTCGCCACTGCCGGGCAGTCTTGCCGAACAAGGCCACATTGAGAACATCAGCTTCGCTGGCATAGGTTAACCCAGCTTGAGCCTGCGTCACCGTTGGTGGGATCAACGCATCTCTAACGGCATCCGTATGGATTCGATAGTTGATCTTCGAAAGTGTCCGCTGAAGATTCCAATCCAGCTTCAGACGTTCGCTTTCATCGTCTTTAAGGCGCTGGAACTCTTTGATGAGGTACAGCTTGAACTCAGGACTGAGCCACGACCCGAACTCAAAGGCAATGTCTTTGTGTGCGTAGGTGCCGCCATATCGCCCAGCGCTTGCAATCAAGCCCTTGGCACGTGTCAGATCGATCCATTTCCTGATAGACAGAAAGAAGCTGTTTCGACCGGCATTGTTTCTAATTCCCTCGAATTCGAGGGAATTAAAATTCGGATTGTTGATGCGCTCCCAAATGCCAAGAAAGAGAATGGTATCCTTGTTCCTCAGCCACTGCTCAATTAGGGCCGTCGTGCCATCGAAGTTCTTTACCATATCGGTGAGTGAGATGAAGTCTCCATCAGCCTGCGGTAGGATTCCGATAGTCGTCCCTTGAACCTTGATAATGATGCGCTTTGCTTCACCCATGTCTGCTACCCAATGGATGTTGTTGATACAACTCCATCGTGCAGATAGGGGGCTAGTGTGTGACAGGTGACCGTTTTTTTTTTCTCCGGCCTGTGCCGGGGGGGCGACGATCGTCACGGTTTCTTCGGTTGCAGGATCGATTGGATGTCTAGCATCGGGACGGAGCCGCTGGTAACCGTTGGCAGGGTACCATTCCAGCGTTTGATGAGTTCGTATTGGATGAGTGGTGCCGAGAGCGAGCGCATGCGCATTTCATTGGCATCAGCCTCGGCTTTGGCCTCGAGCATAAGAGCGTCAGCCTTGGCTTTGGCTCGGAGCATCGTGATGTCGGCTTGGGCGCGTTCGCGGATGATTGACGACTCTGACTCGCCCCGTGCCCGTGCCTGCTGCTTCTGTGCCTCTGCTTCGGCCTCGCGGACCTCGTTCTCCCGTTGTTGAGCAAGCTGTGTAGCCTCGATCTTAGCATTGATGGCCTCCACCACTCTCGGCGGCAGGCGGAAATCGCCAATGGTGTAGATACGATCGACCGATATGCCCATGCCGTCAATGCGCAGTTTGACCGTCGAGTCGACCCTTCTGAGCAGAACCTGGCGTCCAGCGCCATAGACTGCCTCGATATCCATCTCCGACGCTACAAGATTCAACGCATCGCGAACCTCGTTGCGCAAGTACAGATCCGTGATCTCATCCAGGCCAATGCGATATCGCTGAAAGATCGCCGTCACGCTGTCGGGCATTACCACATAGCTGATCCCGAAGTCACCGCTTACACTCAAACCCTCACGAGTCTGGAAGGTGATGCCCCTCTGGCCCGACCACACCACGTTCTGCTGGAAGATCGGGAAGATGTAGAGCTCTTCGGTCAATGGCCAAACAAAGTAGCGCCCCGTGCCCAGCTCACGGGCATCAACGCCCTTCTCACCGCCAAGCATCTTTACCAGCACCCCTCTGTTTCCAGCCGGTACCGTGCGGCACCCTGATAGAAGTGTTGTCACAACAAAGGAACACACCAGCAGGCGGAATATCACAAAGCCTCCTTGATTGAACATGGCTATACAACGATCATCGTCGTCCAATCGTTGATAAATCTGCCCTGGCAGAATCCTAATTCTATTGCCGCAATGCTTACACACACAGCGTCCCACCATACCGTGGGTTCTCTATGTTCTACTTCGGTGTAACCCCATAATTCCGTAATTCACATTCATGCACGACCTACAAAACGGCTACGCAGTGCGAGAGATCACCGCAGAGGAGTTCAATGCAGCGTACGCAGCCAAGCATGAGGGGTACTTCAAGGCCTCTCTCATTGTGGATGTGACATCACATCTATCGGATGAGGACCGTCAGTTGGCACGTGATCGACGAGAGGCATTTCCACAAGCATGGCGGATGCAATGGGCGCTGGAGCATCATGGGACGTTAATCGGGTGGACCTATGGTTATCAGTTGGACCATGAAACGCTATACATGTGCAACACCGCCATTGATGCTGAGCATCGGCGCAAGGGGCTCTACACGCGCATTCTGCAGCACGTGCTGGAATACGCTCGTTCGTTGGGGTATCAACTTGTGACGTCGAAGCACTACGCATCAAACAACTCTGTCCTCATACCAAAGCTGAAGGCAGGATTTATCATCACAGGCATGGCACTGGACGATAAATATGGTCTGATGGTGCACCTGACAAAGTACCTACACCCAGAGCGCGAAGCGATTGCGATTCGCCGAATCGGCGAGACCCGTCAACCTGGCTCCTGAACGCCAATTGCACGCGTTACACCAGGAGTAACTCTGGTAGTCATCCTGTAGATGTTTATGGTACTGCTCATGATTAGCAGCTGGATTTCGTCGTGCTATCATGTGCACACGGTTGCCAATCCCGAAACGCAGGGGGATGTGAATCCACATGGATTCCCGCGTTCGCGAAACGACGGATGCAACACATCGCGTGCCCAGGGCTAAAGCCCTTGGAACATGGGGGAGCCCCCTTCTAAAATCATATTCAAATCAATCGGATTCTATCTATTAACCCCGGGCCAAGGCCCGGGGCTGTTGATGATGGACCTTCAATGATGCCTCCTTCTGCGTACCCAGGGCTAAAGCCCTGGGCTGTTAATGATAGACCTTCAATGTTGCCTCCTTCTGCATACCCAGGGCTAAAGCCCTGGGCAGTTATGCGGCAGAATGTGCTCGGTGTCGTGCGATTGCCGCTGCAAGTGTCCCTCGCGCAGCGAGTCCCTCCGAAGGAGTCCCTCCGAAGGAGTCCCTCCACAGGTGTCCCTCCGCAGGTGTCCCTCCGCAGGTGTCCCTCCGCAGGAGTCCCTCCGCAGGTGTCCCTCTGCGAAGCGGAGTCCCGTCGCAGACATCCCTGACGGCATCCGTATGGATTCGATAGTTGATCTTCGAAAGCACACGCTGAAGATTCCAATCCAGCTTTAGACGTTCGCTTTCATCGTCTTTAAGGCGCTGGAATTCTTTGATGAGGTACAGCTTAAACTCAGGGCTGAGCCACGACCCGAACTCAAAGGCAATGTCTTTGTGTGCGTAGGTGCCGCCACCGTAACGTCCTGCTCGTGAAACAAAGCCTATGGCGTCTGTGCCTTCAATCCATTTACGTGGAGTAAGTGAGAAGGCGTTTAGGCCAGCCTGCTTTCTAAAGGTCTCGAATTCGTGACCTTTAAAATTGGCGTTGTGAATCTTTTCCCAAACACCGATGAACTCGAGGGTATTGCGATTCCGCATCCAGCTGTAGATCAATACATCATCACCGAATCTTTTCGCCATGTCTGTAAGCGAGATATAGTCTTCGGTGTCGCGAGAGATAACCTGTATGGATGTTCCCTGCACCTCGATGTTGTTTCGCTTTGCTTTACCCATGTCTGCTACCCAATGAATGTTGTTGATACAACATCATCGTGCAGATAGGGGGCTAGTGTGTGACAGGTAATTTTCTTCGTCATTCCCGCGAAGGCGGGAATCCACATGCATAAATGCCCAGGGCTTTAGCCCTGGGCAAATGGGGGAGCCCCCTTCTAAAATCATATTCAAATCAATTGGATTCTATCTATTAACCCCGGGCCAAAGCCCTGGGCTGTTGATGATGGACCTTCAATGATGCATCCTTCTGCGTACCCAGGGCTAAAGCCCTGGGCTGTTATGCGGTATGACGTGTTAGATGTTATGCACTTCTGAACCTCCCAGGCGACACGATGTGTCGCCAACAGCACGATTTTCGCATTGATTGTTACTGATTTATTCACACTTCTTAATGGAGGCAGTATGGGACTCATGTCAGGACTACTCGGAAATGCTTCGGAGATTCCGGTATCAGAAGCGCTCACAGAGCTTAGGCCAATTCTCATTGACGGCGAAACAATCGAGCATGCGTACAAGCTCGTGCGAGATCAGATCATCTTCACATCTAAGCGGGTAATCACCATCGACAAACAGGGACTTACCGGGTCAAAGCAGAACATCCGCAGCATTCCCTACAAGAGCATCAAGATGATCTCCAAGGAGGGGGCTGGCATGTTGGACCTCGATGCCGAGCTCGTCATCTGGATCACCGGCGAACCCCAACCCCTCAAGTTTGAGTTCAAGAAGGGTGTGGATATCAACCAGGTGTATACGTTGATTTGTAAGCACATCCTGTAGAAGAGGGGCGAAGTCGGTTGGGGCGAGACGGTTTCTCGCCCGCGTGTGTCGGCCATCTCGGCGCAGGACGGGATCCATGCGCGGTGACTTGCGACCTATGTTTGCAACAGATTGTGCTTCTATCTGTATGAGGTTGATGTGGCCGTACCAGACTTTCAAACGTTGATGCTTCCGGTCTTAAAGGTTCTTGCTGAAAAGGGGCCGATCAAATCGATTGACATCCGAGCAACCATTGCAGCTCAATTCAAACTCTCTGATGAGGATCTACAGGAGATGCTGCCCAGTAAGCTGCAGGGGACGTTCCACAACCGTGTTGCTTGGGCTCTATCGTATCTCAAGAGGGCGGAGCTTATCTCTGCGCCGGCTCGTTCAACCTATATCGCTACTGAGCTTGGTCGTGAGGTTCTTGGGGACCCACCGGAGCGGATTACCGTTTCCTATCTGTCGCGCTTTCCCGCCTTTGATGGTTTTCGCAAGAGAGTGAAAGATGATGATGCCGATGAACAAGGGACCGATATCGAAGAAGCAACGCCACACGAGCTTATTGACCGTGCATTCGGGAGACTTCGACAAGAGCTCATCGGGGAGTTGCTATCGGCCATTTCAACGATGGATCCATACAAGTTCGAACGCCTGGTCTTGGACGTTCTATCGGCGATGGGATATGGCTGGGACACAAAGGAGAGCATCACCCTGACGCAGAAGTCTTCTGATGGAGGAATTGATGGTTTCATCAACCAGGATCGCCTAGGAATTGATTCCGTATACGTCCAAGCCAAGCGATGGCAGGCCAGCGTTGGTCGTGTCGAGGTTCAGAAGTTCGTCGGTGCTCTTGAGGAACAACGCGCAAGCAAAGGCATCTTCATCACTTCCGGTGACTTCAATGCCAATGCCTACACATACGTTAAGAATATCTCGAAGAACGTTGTCCTCGTTGACGGTCAGCGTCTCGCCGAGCTCATGATTGAGTTTGATGTTGGCGTGGCCCCTTCAAAGAAGATCGTCATCAAGAAACTGGATACCGACTACTTTGAGGAGTGAAGGGTGGACAATCAATAGCGCACCAAAGTACTGGAGTAGCAAGGATGCTAGGAAAAGTCAATAAAGTCGATGTGCGGTCGATGTGGAAGCATGAGGCACATGACTTCACGCCATGGTTGGCGGCAAACCTCGACCGCCTCAGTGAGCTACTGGGTATGGATTTAGAGCTTATAACGAGTGAGGCAGAAGCTGGTGACTTCTCGCTTGACATATTGGCCAGGGATCTCTCAACTAATCACAAAGTTGTCATTGAGAATCAGTTCAACCCTACCGACCACAAGCACCTTGGGCAGCTCATAACGTATGCGTCATTTCACGAGGCCGAAGTTGTCGTCTGGATATCAGAGATTTTCAGAGACGAACATCGATCTGCATTGGATTGGCTGAATGCGCACACTTCTGACGAGCTTGCGTTTTTCGGTGTGGAGATCGAGTTGATCCAGATTGACGATTCACGACCCGCTCTGAATCTCAAGCTCAAGGCAAGTCCAAACACCTGGACAAAGTCCAGCCAGAGAGTATCGCAGTCGGACATCACAGAGCAACAGCGTCGATATGTGGAGTATTTTCAGGAGCTGATCGACTTATTGCGCGATAAGCATGCCTTCACAAAGGCGACGAAGGGGCAGCCTCAGAACTGGTATTCGTTCTCGAGTGGCGTCAATGGTCTACTCTACGGGACTTCATTCGCTCGAGGAGAGCGAGTTCGTGTAGAGTTGTACATCGACACGAACGATTACGAGAGGAACAAGCAAATCTACCGGGAGCTACTCAGTCAATCTTCTGAGATTCAGAAGTTCTTCGAAAACTTGATTGAGTGGGAAGAGCTCCCTGATAAGCGTGCTTCACGTATCGCCATCTATCGACAGGGTAGCATCAACGATGATTCGGCAACACTGGAGAACATCCGCGATTGGGCGATCTCAAATTTGCTGTTGTTCAAGCAAGTGCTGGAACCAAGAATCAAGAAGTATCGATGACTTCCTCAAAACCGACATCTTCGACGAATCCCGCTGGCCCGAATACTACGAATGGCTCGCCGAGCGCATCATCCGCATGCGCGAGGTGATGGTGAAGAGGCTGTGAGACCTCGTGCAAATGCGTGTGTTGATGGATACTGCGATCCGCCACCTTACGTCGCATACCCCACTACCTTCGTGCTCTGTCACGCATTTGTCAGAGGTGCCGGCAAGAGGACTGCATGTCGTAGTTTCACGACGTGCGAATAGCCTGATGTATGCTTCAATTCGCACCAGTTTAGCAGTTCAACAGTATACAGCATATACGACTATCATAACTTCCTATGGATTCAACAGCGCCTGGTACCAGGTATGACGACGGTCAACGATCACGGAAGTGGATCCTACGTGAACGTCATATTGAAGACGAGTTCATAGCCCAGCTGGAGGGTCTGAAGTACGTATACAGGCCGGACATTCGTGATCGTGTTTCATTAGAGCAGAACTTCAGAGAGAAGTTCGATGCACTCAATCGTGTGAAACTCACAGACGGTGAGTTTGCCCGGCTGCTCGATGACATCGTCTCCCCTGACGTCTACACGGCCTCCAAAACTCTGCGTCAGATCAATGCCTTTACGCGCGATGACGGCACGCCGCTGAACTACACGCTGGTCAACATTAAGGACTGGTGCAAGAACACGTTTGAGGTTGTGAACCAGCTTCGCATGAGCACGGACAACAGTCACCACCGGTACGACGTGCTCATCCTCATCAATGGCGTGCCTTGCGTCCAGATCGAGCTCAAGACCCTCGGCATCCAGCCACGCAAAGCAATGGAGCAGATCGTTGACTACAAGAACGATCCGGGCAATGGATATACGAGAACGCTCCTCAGCTTCATCCAGCTCTTCATTGTGAGCAATCGCGACAACACGTACTACTTTGCCAATAACAACGCCCGGCACTTCTCCTTTAATGAGGACGAACGGTTCCTGCCGATCTATCAGTTCGCGGATGAAGCGAACAAGAAGATCGTGCACATCGATGACTTCGCCGATGCGTTCTTAGCAAAGTGTACGCTGGCTCAGACCATCAGTCGATACATGGTGCTCGTCGCCAGCGAACAGAAACTGCTGATGATGCGACCGTATCAGGTATATGCCGTAAAGAACATCGTGGAGTGCATCCACCAGAACTGCGGCAATGGTTTTATATGGCACACTACAGGGAGCGGAAAGACGCTTACGTCCTTCAAGGCTTCTACGCTCCTAAAGGACAACCCCGACATTGACAAGTGCCTTTTTGTGGTTGACCGCAAGGATCTCGACCGCCAGACCCGCGACGAGTTCAACAAGTTTCAAGAAGGCTGCGTTGAAGAGAACACCAACACCGCTGCGCTGGTGAGCCGTCTGCTCTCCGAGGACTATGCGGACAAGGTGATCGTTACCACCATCCAAAAGCTCGGTCTCGCATTGGACGACACCAACAAGAAGAACTACAAGGTCCAGCTCGAGCCGCTGCGCAACAAACGAATCGTCTTCTTCTTTGATGAATGTCACCGCTCCCAGTTTGGAGAGAACCACAAGGCCATCAAGGAGTTCTTCCCAAAGGCTCAGCTCTTTGGGTTCACCGGAACACCCATCTTTGAGGAAAACGCAGCTGCACAGAAGATTGAAGATGAGCAGGCATCGATGAAGACAACGGAAGATCTCTTCCAAAAGCAGCTTCATGCCTACACGATTAGTAACGCCATTGAAGACGGCAATGTTCTCCGCTTCCACGTTGACTACTTCAAGCCCGAGAGTCAGGATACAAAAGCCCCCTTACCAAAGAAGGGTGAAGCACTCTCAAAAGAGGCTGTGATAGATGTGATCCTCGACAAACACGACGCAGCTACGGGTCGACGCAGGTTCAATGCCCTCCTTGCTACATCGTCGATCAACGATGCGATTGAATATCACGCTCTGTTTGCCTCCAAGCAGGCGGAGAGACAAGTGGCAAATCCCGACTTCAAGCCGTTAAACATTGCATGTGTCTTCTCGCCACCGGCAGAGGGCAATCCCGACGTACGGCAGATACAGGAAGACCTCCCGCAGGAACAGAAGGACAACGCCGTCGAACCGGAAAAGAAGAAGGCGGCACTCAAGGCCATCCTTGCTGACTACAACACTCGTTACGGTACCAATCACACCATCGGTGAGTTCGATCTCTATTATCAGGACGTGCAAAAGCGCATTAAGGACCAGCAATGGCCGAATGCAGACTATGCGGCAGCTAAGAAGATCGACATCACGATTGTTGTGGACATGCTGCTCACCGGCTTCGATTCGAAGTACCTGAAAACGTTATACGTCGACAAGAATCTCAAACATCACGGTCTGATCCAGGCATTCTCTCGCACGAACCGCGTACTCAATGCCACGAAGCCTTACGGCAACATCCTCGACTTCCGTCAGCAACAAGACAAAGTTGACGAGGCCATCGCACTCTTCTCCGGAGAGAAGACCGGCGAACAGGCACGCGAGATCTGGCTGGTGGACAAAGCCCCTGTGGTGATAGAGAAGTTGGAGGTCGCCGTCAAGAGGCTTGATGACTTCATGAAGTCGCAGGGTCTTCCATCCACACCCGATGCCGTCCCCAATCTCAAAGGTGATGCAGCCCGTGTTGCCTTCATCGGTCATTTCAAGGAAGTGCAGCGCCTAAAAACTCAGCTCGACCAATACACCGATCTCACCGCAGAGAACGCAGAGACAATTGAGAAGATCCTACCTGAAGAATTGGTAAGGGGCTTTCGAGGCGCCTATATCGCTACCGCCCAACGGCTCAAGGCACAGCAGGGCAAGGGAGACGGTGCCGGCGGAGAAGATCCAACGCCACCGGCAGAGCAAATCGACTTTGAGTTTGTGCTCTTTGCCTCAGCCGTGATTGATTACGACTACATCATGGGGCTCATTGCCAAGTTCTCTGAGAAAGGTCCGGAGAAGTCGAAGATGAGTCGCGAACAACTCATCGGCCTCATCAGCTCCGACGCCAAGTTCATGAACGAGCGTGATGACATTGCAGAGTACATCAATACCTTACAGGCCGGCGAAGGACTCAGCGAGCAGGCCATTCGCGAAGGCTACGTTCGGTTCAAGTCGGAGAAGAGCGCCGCCGAACTTGCCGCTATCGCAGCCAAGCACCACCTCGATGCAACAGCATTACAGACCTTCGTCGACAATACTCTCACGCGTATGATCTTCGATGGTGATCAGCTCACGAACCTCATGTCACCACTCGACCTCGGTTGGAAGGCCCGCACCCAGGCAGAACTCGCCCTCATGGCCGACCTGCATCCGCTCCTAACTAAGCGTGCCGGTAGCCGAGACATATCAGGACTCAGCGCGTATGAACCCTAACTTTTGGTAATCGCTATGGAAACCAACCTCATTAAGCAACTTACGGACACCTTCGAGGGCCACGCGCAACAAACCGAAAATGGTGTGGAGTACTGGCTTGCGCGTGATCTTCAACAGCTTTTAGGGTATACCGAATGGCGGAACTTCAATCAGTCAGCTATCACCAAGGCAAAAACCGCTTGCGAAGTCTCGGGGCACGCGGTTTGTGATCATTTTGTTGACGTCAACAAAATGATCCAACTAGCCAAAGGTGCTGAACGCGAAATCGAAGACATCATGCTTACCCGCTACGCCTGCTATCTGATCGCTCAGAACGGTGATCCCCGCAAGCAGGAAATTGCCTTCGCACAGACGTACTTCGCAATCCAGACTCGGCGGGCAGAACTGATTGAACAGCGTCTCCTCGAAGCCGAGCGTGTCTCAGCACGCAAGAAACTCTCTGACACGGAGAAAGAGTTATCCCACTTGATCTATGAGCAGACTGGTGGCAATCAAGATTTCGGCATTATCCGCAGCAAAGGCGATCAAGCACTCTTCGGCAAAAGCACCCAAGCCATGAAAGCCCAGTGGCGCGTGCCTGACAGCCGACCCCTCGCTGACTTTGCCCCCACCATCATTCTCAAGGCCAAGGACTTCGCTACCGAGATCACCATCCACAATGCGCGTGAACATCAAATGGGTACCGTACCCGAGATTTCCCGCGAACATGTCACCAACAACGCCGCTGTCCGCCAGACGCTCATTAATCGCGGCATCCGTCCCGAAAACTTACTCCCGGCTGAGGATGTTAAAAAAGTGGAACGCCGCCTAATGTCGGACGACAAGAAGGCCTTAAAGAACCCAGACAAGCTGGACGGCAATGAAGGACTCAGCGCGGATGAGCAGTAAGACGAAAACCAAGACAAAGAAGGATGAGACGAGCCCTAAACTGATGCCGAAGTTGCGGTTTACCGGCTTCAGCGGATCATGGACGTACGAGCCGCTATCCAGATTTCTAAAGGAACACAAGCTCAAGAACACTGAAGGTCGGGATGTCTTCTCGGTCTCGATGGAATATGGCATAGTCAACCAGATTGAACTCTTGGGCCGCAGCTACGCAGCCGCTGAAACGTCACATTACACGATAGGAAGACGCTTTGATGTGGTTTACACGAAGAGCCCCCTAAAAGCTTTCCCTTTCGGAATCGTAAAGCAGTGCAAGTTCGACGGAGAAGTCGCACTCTCGCCGCTCTACGGAGTCTTCACTCCTCCTAACCCGCATCTGGGTTTGATGATCGAGGCCTATTTCGAGTCTCCCAATCGGTCGAAGGACTTCCTTTCGCCCCTTTGCCAAAAGGGAGCTAAGAATACGCTCCAAATCACTAACACGACCTTCTTGTCTGGGCGCATGCCGCTTCCGACAGAGCCGGCCGAACAACAAAAAATCGCCTCCTGCCTTTCCTCCCTCGACACCCTCATCACCGCCCACACCCAGAAACTCAACGCCCTCAAGACCTATAAGAAAGGGCTGATGCAGCAGCTGTTTCCACGAGAAGGTGAGACCCAACCCCGCCTCCGCTTCCCCGAATTCCAAAACGCCGGGGAGTGGGAAACGAAGCCATTTGAGGAGTTCGTAACGAAGTCCTTCTACGGCACGTCCAGTTCGACCTCACCAGCGGGCAAGTATCCGGTCCTCCGCATGGGAAACATGGTGGACGGCGGCTTGGATTTCAAAAACTTGGTCTATCTCGATTTGGATGCCGAATCGTTTGAATCGTTCCGACTAGAGAACGGGGATATTCTGCTCAATAGAACCAACAGTCCTGCGCTGGTCGGAAAGATTTCACTCTTCCAACTCAATTCGGAGTGTATGACTGCTTCCTACATCGTCTCGTATCGTCTGAACAAAAAGCGAATCGATCCCTCATTTTGCAACTCGATGCTGAACACACCGCTGTATCAGTCACGGATAAGGTCGTTTGCAAAGCCAAGCGTCAGCCAAGTAAACATCAACCCGACCACTTTCAAAAAGGACCTAATGGTTTCGGTCCCATCCCTGCCCGAACAGCAACGCATCGCCGAGTGCCTAACCTCGATCGACGACCTCATCGCCGTGCAAACCCAAAAGCTCGAAGCCCTAAGAACCCACAAGAAGGGGTTGCTGCAGCAGATTTTCCCATCACCGGAGGAATAGAACGCGTTATGAAGGCCAGCGAAATCAATCTGAACCGTTTTCTCTCTCAAGCCGACACCCAATTCGTCATTCCGGTCTATCAGCGTAACTACGATTGGACCGAAGCGCAGTGTAAGCAGTTGCACGCCGACATTCTTGCCGCCGGTGCCAGCGATATAATCGCTGCACACTTCATCGGTAGCATCGTTTACATCCACGACGATGTTTATTCCGCTTCAGGCATTCGAGAACTCTCCATCATCGACGGTCAACAACGGTTGACAACAATCACCCTGATCTACATCGCGATCTACCGCTTGCTGAAGTCAATGGGCGATGTGCAAAAGCTGACGCGTATTCACGAGACCTACCTCATTAACAAGTTTGCTGCCGAAGAGGAAAAGCTGAAGCTGCGCCCTACAGAGAACAACGACCGTGCAATAAAACACCTGTTATCGGGTGATGATGGGGATTCCTTCGGTGGTGGCTTTTCACGAGTCATCAGCAATTTTCGCTTTTTCAGCAGCCAATTCAACGAAGACAACATTGAGCAAGTTCTCAATGGTTTGGGTAAACTGATGTTCGTTGAGGTTTCCCTGGAGCGCGGCAAGGACGACGCACAGCGCATTTTTGAGAGCCTGAACTCCACCGGGCTGGAACTTTCCCAAGCTGATCTCATTCGGAATTTCATTCTAATGGGACTGAGCCGGAAGAAGCAAGATGACATCTACCTCAAGTATTGGCAGAAGATTGAACTGAACGCAAAGGAACTCAGGACCAATCAAAGCCGCGTTTCCGACTTTATCCGTGACTACCTGACACTCAAAACCAAGAAGATACCGAACAAAAGCAGTGTCCATGCGCAGTTCAAGGAACGCTTCCCGGCATTGCAGTACGAGGATCTGGAAGCACTCTTGGAGGAACTTAAAATCCTGTCCCGGCACTACTATAAATTTATCAACCCGGACGAAGAGAGTGACCCAGACATCCGCAGACAGCTTCACAATGTCGAGCAGTTGGAAATCAATGTCTCCTATCCCTTCCTCTTGCAGGTTTTTTCGGATTACGAGAATGAACTCATCAATAAGGCCCAGTTACTGGGTGTCATGGAGCTGATC
>JBILLF010000092.1:0-6934 GCA_044376225.1 Patescibacteria group bacterium
CCGACAAATGCACTCAACAAGATTTTCATGCGGTTGTATGAGGACGTCGATGCAGGGGACTACGTGGACAGCATCGCGCGTTCCCTGATGAAGAAAAGAGGTCCGCAGCGCTTCCCGAAGAACGCCGAGGTTGTAGCGACCGTCATCGAGAAGGACTTCTACAACATCAAACCGAAAAACCGCACCTACTTTCTGCAACGCTTGGAGAACCACAACAACAAGGAGACTGTGCAGCTGGATGGAAATAGCGACATCACCATTGAACATATTTTCCCGCAAGTCCCAGACGCGAAATGGAAGCTCGATCTGAATGCGGAAGCCTACCAAGCGTTTGGTGAGGTCCATCTCCACACCATTGGAAATCTCACCCTCTCCGGCAACAACGGTAGTTTGGGCAACAGGTGTTTCGCTGAGAAAAAGCAGATGAACCACGAAGCCAAGGAGCAAGGCTATTCGTTCAGCCGACTTTGGTTGAATCGCTACCTAAGGGACATCGATGTCTGGAATCTCGAAACCTATCAAGAGCGCTCTCGCCTGCTCAACGAACGCGTTTTGGAAATCTGGCGCTACCCGGATATTGAGATTTCCGATGCCGCAACCAACGAAGAAGTCAGCATCTTTGAGGCTGAAGACCCCACTGGAAGGAAGTTGGAATACGTCGTCTTTGCCGATGAGCGTCGCGATGTAACAACGGTTTCCGATCTATACTTGCTGGTTATGCGCGATCTCTATGTGCGCAATCCCGAGCCTTTCTTCGCTCCGACCCTGCGTGAGCGCCTGCGTTTGTCAAAGAATGCGAACGACTGCCGCAATGCAGTTGAACTGCACGAGGGCTACTTCATTGAGAGCAACCTTTCCAGCCTCGCCAAATTCGAACGTATTCAGGAGGCTTTAACGCTATTCGATGCTGAAGACGATCTTACCATTCGCTACGCCAACTAGGACCATGATATTCAAGGGACACCCGCTGAAATGACCGACACCAGCCAAAAACAACTGGGCTCCACCCTCTGGGGTATCGCTGATCAACTGCGTGGTGCAATGGACGCAGATGACTTCCGCGACTACATGTTGTCGTTTCTTTTTCTGCGGTACCTCTCCGACAACTACGAGAAGGCGGCCCAGAAGGAGCTTGGTAAGGACTACCCTACGGTGAATGACGATACCCGTACGGTGCCGCTGGCACTGTGGTATGCGAAGAACGAGGATGACATCCCGGCCTTCGAACGGCAGATGCGTCGGAAAGTGCATTACGTTATCAAACCGAACCACCTCTGGAGTAGCATCGCAGAGATGGCGCGTGTGCAGGATGCAGAATTGCTCCACACTCTACAAGAGGGGTTCAAGTTCATTGAGACGGAATCGTTCGAGAGCACGTTCGACGGACTCTTTTCTGAGATCGATCTTGCCTCTCCGAAGCTCGGTAAATCCTATCCCGAAAGAAATGCCAAGCTCTGCACCATCATCCAGAAGCTCGCCGAGGGGCTTGCAGATTTTTCTACTGACATCGATGCGCTCGGCGATGCGTATGAATACCTCATTGGCCAGTTCGCCGCCGGTTCTGGAAAGAAGGCCGGGGAGTTCTACACGCCACAGCAAGTATCGAACATTCTTTCTGCAATCGTGACTCTTGATAGTCAAGAACCAAAGACGGGTCCAAAGAAGCGGCTTGAGAGTGTGTTAGACTTTGCCTGCGGATCTGGATCACTCTTGCTCAATGTGCGCAAGCACACAACGGAGCAGGGCGGCACGATAGGCAAGATCTATGGTCAGGAAAAGAACATCACCACCTACAACCTTGCGCGCATGAACATGCTGCTGCACGGTGTGAAGGACTCTGAGTTTGAGATCTTCCACGGTGATACGCTGCTCAATGAATGGGACAGCATGCGAGAGATGAATCCAGCGCGGAAGCCAAGCTTCGATGCAATTGTTGCGAACCCACCATTTAGTCTGCGCTGGGATCCATCTGAGAGCATGGCCGATGATGTCCGCTTCAAGAGCTACGGTCTAGCTCCAAAATCTGCTGCTGATTTCGCCTTCGTGCTTCACGGCTTCCACTTCCTCAAAGACGAAGGTGTGATGGCAATCATCCTGCCGCATGGTGTGCTCTTCCGTGGCGGTGCCGAGGAACGCATTCGCACCAAGCTGCTCAAGGACGGTCACATTGATACCGTGATTGGTCTACCGGCGAATCTATTCTACTCGACTGGCATACCTGTCTGCATCCTCGTGCTGAAGAAGTGCAAAAAGGCAGATGATGTTCTTTTCATCAATGCCGCAGAGCATTTCGAAAAAGGCAAGCGTCAGAACCAGTTGACCGAAGAGCACATTGCCAAGATCATCGAGACCTATAAATCACGTAACGATGAGCCCCGTTACTCGCGTCGCGTCACGATGGACGAGATCGAGAAGAACGACTTCAACCTCAACATCTCTCGCTACATCAGCACTGCTGAAGCCGAGGAAGAGATCGACCTTGATCAGATCCATGCCGAACTGGTGAAGATTGAGGGCATGATTCGTGATGCGACGAGGGAACACAATGGGTTTTTGAAGGAGCTGGGGTTGAAGGAGTTGTTGTAGGGGGGGTATCTAATTGGAGAAAGTGTAGAGTTTAGAATCGATTGTCCTGGCATGAGCGTGTGGGCGACCTTTGCCACCACACAGCCATGAGGAATGATCGATGCAGCGGAGTGCGAAGCGAGAGCAGATGTATGCGATTGTGGAGTCGTGGCAACGCAGTGGGGTGACTGAGCAGCGCAAGACCGCGCAGGGGCATGAGCTGGTGCGTCATCGCGAGCTTGTGCCGCTGCGTACCGAAACGTCGGCGCCGCTGGAGCACGAGGCGTGCATGGTGGTGATCACGCTTGCCAGCGGAACACGCATCGAGCTACGTCTGCAGAAGTCACTTTCGGTGCTCAATACCATCAGCGCCTGGCTGGCGGCGGAGATTAAGAACACCCAGCCGCGGTCACCCATCGGCAACGCCATGCAGTATTGCGTGCGCCTGTGGGACGAGCTCATGGCATACCGCCATAACGGTCATCTAGATTTCGACAACAACCTGATGGAGAATGCCATCCGTCCGGTTGCACTCGGCCGCAAGAACTGGCTATTTGCCGGATTGCATGCCGCTGCCGAGAACATCGCCATGTACCGCTCGTTCTTCGCCACGTGCCACGCCAACGACGTCAAGCCCTACGACTGGCTCCGCACGGTCCTGCTTCGAATCAAACTCCACAGCGCCAGCGCGCTACCACACCCTGCTGCCGCACAGGGTCGACCTCAGCACGCAGGCCTAACACGCAACATGTAGTTGCTCGGGTGGATACACATTTCCCATCGTTTCCTACAATCCAAATATGTGATTAGAGATCGACTTACTGTCAACGAAATGGGGGGAAGATCACGTTGTGTTTACAATCTCACGTGGCACGAGTATGACCGCATATGTCATAGTCAATGCGGTATTGTTGCCCCTATTAGATAATTTCAAAGGGGACCTCTCATGCCGAAAATGGATGAGACCATTGATGTACTGGCCGCCGACATTCGGCGCGTAAGCGTTAAGATCGAGAAGGCGCAATCGTGGCACGACCGATACAACAAGAGTAAATCGACATTTGACTCTTACTTTGGTGACAGCGTAGGAAAGTACGCAGCGTTCGGACTTCTTTGTATAGCGGCTATGGTGTTTGACTATTACGTTAACTCGCGTACAATGTCTGTTCTAGGTCGACTTCTTCACACCAGCACGGCCGTACTTGCCTTCATTCTAACCGTTGTTGATGGTTTCCTCGCGATCCAGGCCTCTGGGCTACTTGAGAGAAGATCCGACGTTCTGAAAGAACGGAGTATGAAGATGTGGACGCTGGTCCTCTGGATGGTAGGTACTGTGAAGATCATTCTCTTTGCCACATTTGTTTTCAAGTACTCAACTGTATTGATCAACAGCACCGTTGTGAATGCGCTCTTGATCATTGTACTTCCGCAAACAATCTTCACGCTCATCATTTACGCGATCCTACACTTTGCGGGTGCAGGTCTTTGGTACTACTATGGAAGTGTATGGTATGCATTGCGTCGAATATTCACGCCTGACCTTGTTCGGCTGAAAGCCGAACACGACGAGTACCTATCGCAACTCAAAGCACACTGTCGAAAAGTTGACGTGGATATAAATGAGGTTGAGCGCCAATATCGTATCGATGTTGCATAGAGGAATTCCCAATGAACATTTTCACTTTTACACGCTCGAGAATATTGTCCACGGGGCTTGTTGCGCTAGTATTGGTCTGCCTGGTCATTGGCTGTGAGTCATCGAATACCGAAGTAAAACTTCATGTGTTCCTACTCGGATCTGAGTCAAAGCAAGAAGAGAAGGCGATCTATGCCGAAAAGTTGGCTAGTGGGATCAGTTCTGCACTTGACATTGAGGATTTGAATTCACTGGACATCATCCTACTTGATTCGCGATTTGTAGAGTCTAAAGTCAGTGTGCAATTCTCCCCACTTGATGCAAAGGATGACCGTATCGGGAATGTTGTAGATAACCTAAAGAAGCAACTATCGAAGGCAGTAACAAAGCTGAATCCCGATGATACACAGCTTCGTGAGTACATCAAGACAATAGTCTCGAAGACTACTACAGAACCCTCCGCCATTTATGCAATCGTCGGACGGTTGCCATTGTGCCATAACGAGGCGAAGGGTGCAGTCAAACAGATCGCCCAGTTGAATGCAGCAGACGATGCAAAGCCCAAGCTTCTCTGGATTATTCCGGGGTCTCGCAAGACGGATGTTCAGCTTCGAAACGCCTTCGAATCAAAGTACGAGGTAGTCAGAGAGACCTTTGTCGTTCCAAATTATACTGACTGCGACGCAGGAAGTGGAGCACAAGCGCCAGCCGCGGCAGTATCCACGGCGCCGGCGGTCGAGTCGTTCGTTATATCATTTGCAAGAAGTGCGACTGAAGCCCGCGAGATCGCTACAACATTGGCGGTAGCGGATACATCGTCCAGACTCTATATCTATCGTGATGGTGATACAAGCCCCTTACAGGTGGTGATTTCAGACCCAGCAAAACGCGTAGACTTGATCTCAGCAGCTTTATTCAATGGAACGCAACCCCAGTTCAATAGCGTGAACTACCTCTTGAAGAGTGCTCTGTATCGCTGGCCCTTGAAGAGTTATTCAAATCGTCAAGCACGTATTGTCATAGCGGGATCCATGCCCTTTCAGCAAGCATCGCAAGGAGAGAAAGGAATACTCACAAGTGGCAAGGATCTCCAGCGGCTTCCAAAGGATATGGAAGTGGTGTTTGTTGAACCAACGAACCCTGGGCAGCTCAATCCGATTCTAAGGAGCGCTTATTCAAAGTTGGGTTATAAGACAAGGGTGAGCCGCTATGTTCAGTGATAGTATCAGAAGAGCCGCTGCGGCCGGCAAGCTGACTTTAGCAGCCATGTTCATAGTGTTGGCTGGATGCAGTCAGGTTAAGGACATGTTGAAGAAGGACCGTAAACCATCTAGTGATGATATCGTACAGGTACGAAACACCGAGGGAGACCTAAGTACATCTGCCGTTGCCGGATACGCACCAACTGCGCGACTGTGGAGCGAGGGTGACGAGGTCAGGATTGTCAATGGTTCAGCTACAAACATCGATCTTACCGGATTTGATGAAGACAGAGAAGTGATCATCACCGAAGTAAATCCCGGCCGTAATGAAGTCGTGATGCGTGTTGCACGGAAGAAGACGGCAGAGATCAGGTTCACCTCTAAATGCCAAGTGTTCACGATCGGCAACACGGATGTTCTGCCGCCGATTGAGATCGCCGATGGACTGCAACCACAACAGGTCATTATTACGCCTCTCTGCGACGGTGTGAAATCCGTGATTGGTTATGAGATCCGGTATGGAAGTTCCGAGAGCGGATGTGGAAGTGCCGCCCGTAATGGTATAAAGAAGTTCAAACTATGCTCGGAACGACGGGGCGGACCAGTATCAAACCCATGTAGGTACTTTGGCGTAGGGTGTGACTGATGCGTAGTAATCTTGCTCTTATAGTGTTGTGGGTCATACTGACCGTGTTGGTATCGTCATGCTACGAGATACCCGAAGTCACCTACGAGGAAGAAACTACCGACAGTGTTACAATTGAAACAACTGTCCCTACCGAGCGGCCAGCCGAAGAACGTAAGTCCACCATGGTCTTCATCTGCACGGGTGACAAGTCGAAATCGTATCACTACTCACCCTCATGCAGCACTCTCGGCCAGTGTGCCGGAGATGTTGAAGAGATTGAGATTGGCGAAGTCGAATCTTGGGACAGAAGAGATCCCTGCAACATGTGTGCAGGTGGGAATTGAGCGAGAGCCTTCTAAGGCTCCGTCGCAGGGCATCTTCGCTCTGACTTGCCATCGAAACATCTGAATCAATCACTGTAGCAATATGGATTGATGCCATCGCCTGACAGCTCCATAGGTTTCCACATCTCTATTCAGCCATGCGATAACGAAGGGCGTTGACATCGATAAGAAGTTCGAGGCGACATAATGCGTCGCGTGTACCTATACATTCGTATTCAAATCCAAGCATCATACATACTTAATTGTCGTCATCATGGAACTCCTTCTTCTGGTTCTGATCGTTGCTTGTGTCATCCTCTTGAAATTCCGGTGATATTGACCCCCATTCCGGACAAACTGACCCCCTATGTCAGGTCGTTTGTTTCAGGCATGTGAATGTATGACAAAATTACCGTTTCTTGCGCATGGAGTCGCCCTTGAGTTCGATGCGGTGTGAGGTGTGAACCAGACGGTCGAGAATGGCATCGGCGATGGTGTTTTCGCCGATGATCTTGTACCAAGCCGTGACGGGTAATTGGCTGGCAATGATCGTCGCGGCTCGGCCGTGACGATCCTCGAT
>JBILLF010000102.1:0-6001 GCA_044376225.1 Patescibacteria group bacterium
ACATCCGACGATCTCCACCGTCCGAAGCTCTGTTAGCTGCAGGACCCTAGAGCGCTCACCAGCGAGTTCCATACTATCACGATACGTGTCCTGAGCCAACACCGACAATGTTGTCGATGCTAACCACCCCAGAGTAACCAGGACCCAAAGAAGCCCAGCCCGATATGGACGTCTCGCGTTCACGGCTTGCAAGTTACCGACCCAAAAAGCACATTGATACAGTAACGCCCTGTGTGCAGGTGGCATACAGGGCGCTGAGTAGTGATCGTATAAAAAGGGACTTACGACTCGTATCCCTCATCTTCTTCCCTAAAGAACATATCGTCGGATCCTTCTTCATATTCCGGCCACAGATCTTCAATCCCTTCATAGGTGAGCTCTTCGGAATCATCGAGTTCCGTCAGGTTCTCGATCACCTGCAACGGGGCACCCGTTCGGTTGCAGTAGTCGATCAACTCTTCCTTTGTGGCAGGCCATGGTGCATCCTCGAGGTACGTGGCCAGTTCGGGCGTCCAAAACATCGTTCAATCCTTAAGACAACAGTGAGGATAGGGTGGGCGGCGCGAATATACACGCACCGTGCTACTGACGCAAAACAACCTTCGTGTGTAGAGATTGTTACGTGGTCACAGCAAGTTCTTGTCTAGCAACAACGATGCCAGAGCGCGATCGAAAGGAGTCGTGATCTTGATGTTATGCTCCTCGCCGACAATGGTATGGACCAACACGTCCGCCTGTTCGCAGAGCGAGGAGCAATCGGTAGCGCTGATGCCACGCTCTATAGCCGTTGCGTAGATGGCTCTGATACGCTCCTGGGTGAACCCCTGCGGCGTCTGCGCGCGGCGCATCGAGGATCGATCGACGGTTTCAATGACGACCCCACCGTCATCAACTCGCTTGAGCGTATCGGTAACACTGATGACGGGTATGGCCGCACCATGCATATGCGCGGCGTGCGCTACCGCGTTGAAAAGAGCAACGCTCGCCAGTGGACGCACGGCGTCATGAATCAAGACGATGTTTGCCTCATCAAGCGAGGGATGCACAAGCCCCTTGGCAACAGAGAGATGCCGTTCGGCTCCGCCTGCGGTGACGTGAACGCGGGAATCTGAACAATGATGCGTTTGTAGGAGTGTGCGAACGTGTTCGATCTCTTCGGGTTGGACAGCGATAACCAGCGAACACAGGCCATCAACCAACAACGCCGTCTGCACCGACCGCACCAGGATCGGAATACCACAGAGCTCGAGATACTGCTTGGGGATATCTGCACCGAAACGTGTCCCACGTCCACCGGCAGGGATGACCACCCCAACACGATACAATGCGCTCATCGGACCTTGAACGAGGCCATAGTGATGATGGCTAGAAGCACCGCTATGATGTAAAAGCGGGTGACGATCTTCGATTCATGCCAGCCGCTCTTCTCGAAGTGGTGATGCAAGGGGGCGATCTTGAATACGCGCCGACCTTCGCCATACTTCTTCTTGGTGTACTTAAACCACGTCACTTGGATGATCACCGAAACGGTTTCGGCAAAGAATACGCCCCCGACGATTGGCAGAAGAAACTCTTTCTTGATCAGCACGCACAGCACCCCAATTGCACCGCCCAGGGCAAGTGAACCCGTGTCACCCATGAAGACCTGAGCCGGATAGGCATTGTACCAGAGGAAGCCAAGCGATGCACCGACCATGGCCGCGCAGAAGATTGCCAGCTCGTCGGTTCCGCGCAGGTGAGCAATGTTGAGATAGTCGGCAAAGAACGCGTTGCCGCTGAAGTACGCAATCACGGCCAACGTCAGCGCGCTGATACCAACTGTGCCGATGCAGAGACCGTCGAGACCGTCGGTTAGGTTCACGGCATTGGATGTTGCCGTGATGATGAAGATGACCAGTGGGATGTAGAAGAATCCGAAGTCAAAATGCGACATCTTCTGGAAGGGGATCGTCGTCAGAGTGTTCGTTGTGTGAGTCAGTCCGAACCACTCCGGTGCAAAGAACAAGCACCCCCCAACGAAGAGTCCAACCCCAACCTGACCGACGATCTTGTAGCGTCCGATGAGCCCCTTAGGATACTTCTTGACGACTTTCAGATAGTCGTCCAGAAAACCCACGCCGCCAAGTGCGGCTGTAGCAACAACCGCTAGCACGATGTACATGTTCTGGACGTTGGCCCACAATAGGGTGGGAATCAGAACAGCGGCGAGAACGATCAAGCCGCCCATGGTTGGCGTACCGGCCTTGTTCACGTGCAGACCAACTTGCTGAAGTTCAACCTTTGCCTGTTCGCCCACCTGACGTCGCTTAAGTGCGGCGATAATGCGCGGACCAACGATAAAGGAAATCAACAGAGCGAAAATGGCAGCCGAAGCGGCACGAAACGTCACGTAGCTGAACAGGTTGATCCCCGGAACATCGGTGATCGACCGTATCCACAACGCAAGCTGATAGAGCATGATATTATTCCCCGTTCCCCTCGGAGAGCAAATCTATGACCTGTTCCATCGCCATACCGCGTGATCCTTTCACAAGGACGGCACAATCTCCGGTGGCAGCCTCACGGATGTGGTCGCGGCAACCATGCATGGTCTCGGCATGGATCACATGCGGAAGGTCTAGCAGTGATCCTGCCCGACGGAACTCCTCGCCAATGGTGATCACCACATCGGCCCGCTCGTGCGCCTCCGACAGGATATGCATGTGTTCTTCTTCGGCCGCCGAACCAAGCTCACGCATGTCACCCAAGACGGCGACGTGCTTCGACGCCGGAAACTTCTGCAGGGTTCGCAGTGCCATGACCATCGATGCTGGGTTGGCATTGTAACAATCGTTCAGAATGATCAGTCCGGCATGTCTTTGCACCACCATGCGGCCATAGCCGTGTGTGGAAGGGGGCTCATACGTTGCCAGGGCCTGCTGAACGTGGGCCGCGGGGATGTGCAGTGCCCATGCCACAGCCAAGGCACATGTGGCGTTATACGCCGAGGCAAGCCCGCTGGTTTTCATCTGGGCGCGCAGAGTGAACGAGCCGTGGACAAGGCTAACGGCTGGACGTACCTCCTGGTCAAAGGACACCGTTGGGTGGATGTCTGCACCCGACTCGACGCCAAACGAGATGCAGCGCGAGAACGTTGTGACATACTTGACGAGACGATCATCGTCGGCGTTCACAAACGCAAGGCCGTGATGATCGCGTAGGTAGTCAAACAGGGCGGTTTCTTCCTTCTCGACCCCATCAAGATCGATCAGGAGCTCCAGATGCTCCTTGCCGATGTTGGTGATCAGGCCATGCGTGGGCTGCACCATGGCCGCAAGGGTCTCGATCTCGCCAGGCTGATTGGTGCCGATTTCGATCACCGCAGCCTCATAATCATCAGTCAACTGCAGAAGCGTCAGCGGTGTGCCAACCTGGTTGTTGTAGTTCGCAGCGGTCTTCAGCACGCGCATAGTCGAGGAAAGCACATGGGCTACAAGATCCTTCGTCGAGGTCTTGCCCGCAGCGCCCGCAATGGCGATCACAGGTATCGAGAACCGGCGTCGGTGATACCAACCGAAGGTACCCAATGCATGCAACGTTGATGCACAGACAATCGACAAAGTGGAAGGGGGTACGCGTGATGCATCTTCGGTCAGGATCAGACAAGCCCCTTTGCTGATGGCTTCGTCGATGTTATCGTGACCGTCGAAGCGCTCTCCTTTGAGCGCCACAAACGCATTACCCCGCACAAGAGTGCGCGTATCAGTGCTGATGCCCCGCACCACGAGGTCGGCCGGGAGCACCTGGGCGGCCGGACCAAACATGGAAAGCAGGTCGGCGTGGCTAAACGTGGCCGTGTTGGTCATGCAGAGTCGTAGGGCTGTGAAGAACGTGCAAAACTACTCAGCCCGACGTTCGGCCACGCGCAGGCGGGCGCTGCGAGAGCGTGGATTAGCCTGCTGTTCAGCGTCAGAGGCCTCAACGGCCTTCTTCGTGATGATCTTCAGAAGATCCGTATGATCCCGAAAGACGTTCTTTACGATGCGGTCCTCTCCGCTGTGATAGCTCATCACCACCACACGTCCGCCCGGAGCAAGAAGCGGGATCAGATCCAACAGCGTGCGTTCAAGTCGGCCCAGTTCGTCGTTGACAGCGATGCGCAGCGCTTGAAAGAGTCGCGCAAGCGTCTTGGCCTGATGATGCGGCGGTATCTGCTGAACCACCAGATCTCGCAGGTCAAGAGTGGTGCGCAGCGGAGCGATTGCCCGACGCTGCACAACGGCCTTTGCGAGTCGTCGCGATTGCGGTTCATCCCCATAGGTGAAGAACAGCCTGGACAACGCCTCTTCCGGACGCGAGTTCAGAATATCGGCGGCCGTCTCGCCCTCAGCCATGAAGCGCATATCAAGGGGCGCCTGCAGGCGGAAGCTGAAGCCCCGTTCGTGATGGTCGAACTGATACGAGGAAACGCCCAGGTCCAGCAACACCCCGTTCACGGTTCCACGTGGAAGGTGCTCGGACATCGTTGAGAAGTTGGCATGGACCAGACGCAGTCGGGCCCGGTCGCCTTCGGCTAGCTCATCGGCAAACCGCTGTTGACAGTGAGCGATCGCTACATCGTCAGCGTCAAAGGAGATCAGATGTCCTTCAGGTCCGAGGCGGTCAAGCATAGCGGCCGTGTGCCCGCCCCCTCCGAGCGTGCCATCAACATAGGTGCCATTGGGGATGATCTGCAGAGCTTCCAGGCACTCCTGAAGCATCACCGGAATATGATAGACGTCGGCCTCGACACGTGCCATAGGCCGAAATTGCCGATTTTTTCGTCCATGTCCGGCATCATCGTCTTCTTTACTGTTGCTGCTTTGCTGTTTGAGCAGCCTCACATCACGCGCATCGATCCACCACATTGGTGGGCCGGGCTGGGCGTAGATACGCTGGAGTTGCTTGTTGAGGGCGAGAACCTTGCCGGCCGGACCATCACGATTCAGGGTCAGGGTGTGCGCCTGGTGGACGACCAAGAAGCTGTGAATCCCCGCTATCGGTATGTGACTCTGTTGATCGAGGCTGCCGCGCCGCCGCAGAGCCTGCGCATCGGTGTCGAAGGGGCAGGCCCAGACACTACGTTCGACCTGCGCCAGCGAACGGCAACACACGCCCGCATCGGACTTGATGCTTCGGATGTGATGTATCTGATCATGGTGGATCGGTTTTCCAACGGTGACCCTTCCAATGACGTGATACCATCCATGCGGGAGTCACATCCGGACCGGCGTGCGCCGTTCGGACGTCATGGCGGAGACCTTGCCGGTGTGCGCGAGCGCATCGGCTACCTCGACTCACTTGGCATCGGCGCCGTGTGGATGTGTCCGGTTCTGGAGAATGACGAGCCCCGTTCGAGTTATCACGGCTATGCGATCACAGATCATTATCGGATCGATCCGCGTTGTGGAACCAATGACGACTACAGGGCCATTTCGCGTGACCTCCATGCTCGGTCAATGCGGCTTATCATGGACGTCGTGCTCAACCACATCGGCGATGAGCACCGGTTGTACCGTCAGCCCCCTGACAGCTCATGGATCAACAGCTGGCCCGAATACACGCAGACCAGCGGACGGGAGAACACTAACTTTGACCCATATGCTACCGAGCAGGATAAGCTCCGCTTCCGCAAGGGGTGGTTTGACCGGTCCATGCCGGACCTCAACACCACCAGTCCACATGTGGCGCGGTATCTCATCCAGAACACCCTCTGGTGGATCGAAGAAGCCGAGGTTGACGCCTTGCGAGTGGACACATGGACGTATCCTGACCAGTCCTTTGTGAACGCGTGGACCGCTCAGGTTCGGAGAGTGTTCCCGGAAATCTTCATCTTCGGCGAAACTTGGGTGGATAGCCACGCATCGCAGGCCTACTATCTGGAGAAGTTTCCCTACAACTCCGGTTCGCGTCTGCAATCCACCACGGATTTCCAGCTCTATACCGCCCTGCGCGATGTGCTTACACAGACCTCGGGCTGGGA
>JBILLF010000084.1:0-8165 GCA_044376225.1 Patescibacteria group bacterium
ATGCACAGTCCCTTCCCACGGCATACCATGACACGTATGATGACAACAAGGGGGAGTGGCAGGTAGGGGGCTCACTTGGACGTAGCGCTTCGATCGTTAACGGTGTCTATCGCATCGATCAGCGCGCGGCTTTTGGGACGTGGTTTGCCAAGACCAATTGCTTCGTGGACTATGCGCAGGATTTTGAAGTTGAGGTAAAGGTGCGTCAGCTTGCCGGTTCGAACGCTGCTGGCTTTGGCATCTTTTGGAGCGGTAAAGGAATCAATGCGTACAACGCTTTGATCGTCAGCGGCATCGGACGCTACCGCGTCACGTCAGAAAGTAACGGTGCGGTCAATGACATGCAGCCCTGGACACCATTTGAAGGAATGCCTCCGCTTCAGACATGGTTCACGATGACCATCCGGAAGCGTGGATCGGGGATGAGCGTGCTCGTCAATAACACGACACTCTTCGCCTTCGACCGTCCGCGGATCTTTGGTGGTGAGATCGGCCTGCTCATCGGACCGCAAGTCGTAGTGGAGTTTGCTGATTTTATCGTGCGTCAGAATCAGGGCCCGATCGATCTCGCGGAAGACTGCATCATTGACGGAAAACCAGAAAGTCTTGGTCCGAATGTGAACTCTACAGGTGGAGATATCTCTCCGGTGATCACGGCCGATGGCAAGCGTCTTTATTTCGGACGGTATCCGTATATGGGGAACATCGGCGATCCTTCCACTGAGGATATCTGGTTCACGGACCTTCAGCCGAACGGAACGTGGGGGCCTGCGCAGAACATCGGTGCTCCGCTTAATAACTACGCGTCGAACTTCCTGGTCAGTATCTCGCCGGACCGGAACTCAGCCATCGTTGGCAACACGTACTACAGCAACGGAGCTCCGAAGGGGGCCGGCCTATCGTCAACCTACATGACGGAGAATGGCTGGAGCATCCCCAGGGAAATCAGGATCGACCGGTATTACAATGATGATCAGTTTTCCGAGTTGTGCCTTGACCCAAGTGGCATGATCCTGGTGATGACCGTACAGCGAGATGATACCAAAGGACAGAAGGATATCTACTTTGCGCGCCGAAAGCCAAATGGCATGTTCAGCGAGCCAGTCAATTGCGGGCCCGTCCTTAATACCTGGGGTAATGAGATATCGCCGTTTGTAGCTGCAGACGGTGTGACGCTCTTCTTTGCCACAGATGGGCGCAAAGGATACGGCGATATGGATATCTGGATGTCTCGCCGCCTTGATGATACATGGACGAAGTGGAGTGAACCCAAGAACGTCGGTCCTCTGATCAACACGCCGCAATGGGATGCCTATTTCACTATTCCGGCCAAAGCTGATTACGCCTACTTCAGTGGTGCTAGCCCTACCGATGGCAGTTCAGATCTCTACCGTGCACGCCTACCCAAGGGTCTGAAGCCTCTTCCTGTGGCACTTATCACGGGCCGGGTCCTTGATGCTGCGACAAAGAAACCCATCGCCACCGCCGTGAGCTATGAGAGTCTCACCAAGGGTGTCACAGCAGGAATAGCCCGATCCGAGCCCACCAAAGGTTCGTACAGCATTGTTCTGCCGGTTGGGGACCTGTATGGTTTCCGCGCTGAGCTGGAAGGCTTCTATCCAGTGAGCGACCAACTCGACACGCGGTCATTGGCGGAGTACACGGAGATCACCCGCGACCTATACTTGGCACCGATCGCGAAGAATCAGACCATCACGCTGAACAATGTCTTCTTTGATTTCCGTCAGTCCGTTCTTCGTCCGGAGTCCCATGCCGAGCTGGACCGTCTGGCTGCTTTCTTGATTCAGCGACCGAACATGGTGATCGAACTCGCGGGTCATACCGATAACATCGGCAGCGCAGGCGCAAACATGGACCTTTCACGTCAGCGCGTGAACGCTGTGAAGGAGTATCTGGTCACCCGCGGTGTGGAAGCAGCACGGATGAAGACGGTTGCACACGGTGCCACAAAGCCCCTTGTGAAGAACAACTCCGACGATGCGCGCCGCCGAAACCGACGCGTGGAGTTCCGCATCGTCGCCATTTAGGGGGCAACCACATGCGCTTGATGGCAATTCTCTTGCCTGTGCTCCTGGCTGCGTCGGTGCTGACCGCATCTGACGAGGATCACGAGGAGCGCCTTCCGGATGATGTGCGGCATGCTACGTCGCGCTGGTATCGCATGGTGGAGAGTGGGCATAGCAACGTCTTCGACGTCATGCAGGCAATGCGAGAGGACTCCACTCTCGACCACACACATCGGTGCCGTCAGCGCCGCACGGCCGAACGCTGGATAGCGCTGCGTCGTCCACATGCAGATGCCAGTGGACACGTTGGCCGGCTGCAGCCGTCAATTGCTGAGATTGATGCCGAGCGCACCCGCAGATCGAAGCGCACTGAATCGCCTCAGTCTGAGCAGCCAAGTTGGGAGGGGATAGGGCCGTTCGGATGGGATTCATCGGCAGTGATTGCCACCGGCTCACAGGGGATCGGCGTGGTTCGCACTCACCTTGTTTTACCGGATGACCGGCGGGTGATCTTGGCCGGAACAGTCTCGGCTGGCATCTGGAGAAGTACCGATGCCGGACGCACATGGGTAGGCGTTGCTCAGGATGAGCCCATTACATGGGTCAGCCGATTTGCAGTATCGGGACAACACGTTTATGCGGCCACCACGGCAGGACTGTTCGTCTCTGCGGATAGGGGGCTAACCTTTAAGCGCCTAACCCTGACCGGTGACGTGGCTCTGTCGCAGGCCACAGCCGTTGACGTGTGTATCGTCGATCCGAATGATCATCGTCGTGTCGTGATTGCTGCAATCAATCGTTTGTTTCTGTCCACTGATGCGGGTGCTTCATGGAAGTCTGCCACAAACTTGATCGGAACGTGGTTTGATCTCGCCTGGCACCCGACGCGCTCGGATATCGCATATGGTCTGGTCCAGGTTGGCGGCCACATCATCTTTGCCCGCACAACAAGCTCTGGTGTGAAGTTTAATCCTACGGGGCAGGGGTATCCGGCTGCACGTGACGATGCGCAGATGGCGCGTGGACTGATCGGCGTGACACCTGCTGATCCTCGAATGGTTGCTGTCATGATCGGCGGGAAGACCTCGTCCGATGTCGGAGGCGTGTACGGTCTCTATGTGTCCACCGACGAAGGATCAACATTCGAACACCGTTGCTGTGGAAGTGTCGATGGTCCGGAAGCACCCAATAAAGACAGCAATCCGAACTTATTCGACTACGACATCACGGGCCAAGGATTGGGTCAGATAACGTGGGACATGGGCTTTGCCATTTCCACCCGAGATCCACAGTTCATGGTTGCTGCGGGAATCTTTCCCTACCGCAGTTCCGATGGCGGACGAACATGGAGATCAATTCCCGCCATGCACTATGACATTCAATCATGCTCGATCATTGGTGACTCGATCTGGCTGACGCACGACGGTGGTCTTACGCTCAGTGCCGATCGCGGCCAGACGATCTCGGATCGCAGCAAGGGGATCTCAGCTACTGAACTCTGGGGCTTCGGCCAGTCCCATGACGGTAACGTCATGACGATTGGTGCATATCATCTTCCGACGTTCATTCGCGATACGACCGTTTATGCCTCTGCGCGCCCCATTGACGGATGGTATCCGTGGGCCGGTGCCGATGCCATGGGTGCCAACGTGAACCCGATCGCTACGGAGTGGATCTATGCAAAACCATGGAGCAACGTTAGGGCACTTCGAACACGCTCGAAGCTGGTTCCACCAAGCTCGGCAGAGCTTGGGATTGATCTCGGATACATCACACTGAATAACATCTGCTTTGATCCTGTCGATCACTTGCACATCGTTGCACCTGACTACGCAAAGCAGCGGCTGGTCATTAGTCGTGACAACGCGAACTCGTGGGCAACTCTGCGGCAGTTCACGCGCTGGGTGCATCGCGTGCGTCAGCATCCTCGCAGGGGAGCATCGATGATGGTCCTGGGAGATGACGCCCTCTGGCTCTCGAATGATCGGGGGAGTACCTGGACGAACGTGACCCCGGCGGCATCCGTCGGCAAGGGGCAGGGAATGGTGGACATGGCCTTTGATGCCGACAACCCTCGTCACCTCTATGTGGCCTTTGGCGGAAACCAGACGGCTGTAAAGGTGGCTGAATCAACCGATGCCGGCAGTACATGGACGTCGATCAGCACTGGGTTGCCGCCATTTGCCATCTTTACGCTCATTAGCCGCATCGGTGCACCCGGCGAACTCTACGTGGGAACGTCCTATGGTGTGTACCGACGGTCATCTGCCAATCCATGGGAACCCTTTGGTAAGGGGCTCCCACTGACTGACGTGAACTTCCTCGACATTGATCAGCCGCATGGAATGGTACGTGCTGCAACCAACCGAGGGCTCTGGCAAGCCCCGTTGCCAGAATCGGCTACGCCCCGCTCGCAGATATCACGCAGTACCGACACTGTGCGTTGCTCACGAACGCCCGTGCGCTTTGGATGCCGCTCGTCAGCCCTCGAGACATCACGATTCCGACGCACATGGCGCTTCCCCGGTGGCAGTCCTGCCACTTCATCGGCTCCAGTAGTAGATGTCTTTTACGCGGCTCCTGGCACGTATGATGTCGAGCTTGTCGTAGAGAATGAATTCGGACGTGATTCGATGCGGCTCACAGGGGCGGTGACGATGGTGCGAAGCGAGTGTGACGGGTTCGACCCTGTGGCTGGCAATGCGGCAGATCTTACGCAGCCTGCTGATCACATCACGCTCGGCAGGTTTCCCCGGAAAGTCCGTGAGTTTACCTTTACAGCATGGGTCAAACCAGAAGGCATGCAGCCGAACTTTTCGGCCATACTCTGCACGGACGCGGACCCGAACGCTGCGCAGGAGATCGGTCTTCAGTTTGCCAATGACAAGAATGAGCTGGGCTATCTCTGGAGCGGTGGTCGTTGGTGGTGGAGCTCGGGACTAACTGTGCGTGCCGATCAATGGTCTCATGTGGCTCTGACGATCGACAGCACAGGCGCTACCGTGTATGTCAATGGAATCCAGAGCAAGGACTATATCAAACTGCCGGTGGCTGACCTGTCATCGCTGGTCTTCAAGCTAGGAACATACCACTACTGGAGTTCGCGAAACTTCAAGGGGCTTGTCGATGAGGTTGCACTCTACAGTCGTTGTCTGAGTGCAGAGGAAATTCGCTCCGGGATGCATCTGACGAAGCGAGGTTCCGAGGACGGACTCCTGGCCTACTATCAATTCAACGAGTCTGTTGCTGGTGAGATCTACGACAAACTTGGAGCAGGCAACGGCCGGCATGAAGCTGGAGCTGGAGTGGCTGTGTCGGAAGCTCCGGTGGCCTCTGGCAGAAGCCAGCTCAGTCGGGTGAATCCCGGCACGCGGCTGGCACCGTTTGGAGTGCTGTCCGACAGCATTGTGTTCTACCAGCCGTTCACTGATTCGGTCGATGTGGTGATGACGCGCTTTGATCGCATCGATGGGGCACGCGTGCCGTCTGAGCGCAATGTCCTTGAAGGAAGCTGGCGAGTAGTAAACGTCTTTAGCCCCGCTGCCAGCGCTGAAGTATCGTTCATCTCTGCCGCAGCCGACTCACGCTATGCTCCGCCCGATGCGGCGTCACGGATGTATGGTTTCCTAACGCGTTCGGGATGGGATCTACGTGAGACATGGTCACAAGCACGTATCCGGGAGAATGGGTCGCTTGCGCTTCAGGGCGTGTCGGTGAGTGCCGTTGCTGACAGGGGCCTTCTGACGCCTCTTCAGCTGGCGGTTACCTACTCGGGTCCGGCTGTTGGTGTAATAGAGTCCTCGGCTGCGTGCCTGAAGCTACATGCAGTGCCTCAGCCTGCCAGTGACGTTCTTGCCGTCACGGCACCAAGCGTGATCAGTCAGGTAGAGATCCATGATCTATCGGGTCAGACGATGCTGCATGCATCATTCCCAGGGACAATGACGCAACAGGGGATTGACGTTTCGGGTTTGAGTAGCGGCACGTATCTGCTCACCGTTGATGGACTCCGTCACCTGATCGTCATTCATCGCTGACGATGCCCGCGGGCAACCCAGGGCGAACCATCACGGTCTGCTCTCGCTCAAGGGTCACGGCGCCTACATTAGCTCCTTTGGGCTTGCGGACGAACTTGCGCTGCGTGTAAACAACGGGAACATAGGAGGCGTTGCGAGCCTGTGAATAGTAGGCTGTGATTGCGGCAGCGACTTCGAGAACCTGCTTCGGTATCTTCGGCCCGTTGACGCCGCGCAGCACGGTATGTGAGCCGCTGGCCCCGCGCACGTGCATCCACCAGTCGTTCTGCCGGGCGAATCTCATGGTTAGTTCGTCATTGTTTGCCGCGCTGCGCCCAACGTAGAGCGTGTGATCAGCATCGATCTGAAACATTCGGAACTTGCCAGATGAGGCTGACGGCGTGCCTCGGTATTCATCAGTCATGGGGCTTTGTGGTTTCGGAAGTTCACTGATTGACGTGGCTTCGGTGAGTGCCGACCTCTGCGCGCGCAGGGTATCGATCTGCTTCTGAAGTGCCGGAAGACGGACCTCGCGGTTGCGTGCGGCAATCTCGGCATTGCGGGCCTTGTGATAATAGGCGGTAGCGTTGTCGAGTAGTGATCGGTCGGTCCGGAGTGGAATCACGTCGCTTTGCAATGTCGATACATTTACTGCTTCGAAGTTCTCCATTCCCTGACGGTGCAGGTCCGGTTGCGACATGATGGTATCGGCCCAAGAGCGGTAAAGTGCCGGCCGCTCTGTTGCCTGCTCATCTGCCTGAACCGCCTGCAGCGTCCTCTCCGTACGAGTTATCTGTGCATCGAGCATGCGCAGTCGCGATCGTCGTTCGCTGACGAATGAACGATGCGCATGTCGCGATATTGATGCTCGACGTACCGCCTCAAGAATGTCTTCGTACTCTTCAAGGACCATCCAGCCCTGTACGGTCGTTAGTGAGAAAAGGCGCTCATTGCCCTTTGATAAAAGAAGATATCGAGGATTGTGCCGACACTGATCAACGAGATCGTCGGCTGCTTGCTCCAGGTCGCGGCGTTGCTGAGTAGTGATTGTACCGACGATGGTCTGCGGATCAACATCACATCGATGACAGATCTCTTCGGCATAGTGCCGGCCAAGACGCAGACGACTAGATGACAGATCGCTGGCCACAGTTGTATCTGCCAAGGAAAGGGGCTCATGTACCGCCCGAGGAGAGGTCGAGTAATCGGATCCGAGACGTTCCGAGCGGTTGTGGAGGGCATCAACGATACGTCCATCCTCTGTCAGGACGATGTTGCCCCTGCCCGCGCTGAAGAGCTCGACGTGCATGATGTGACGATCGAAGAAAAAGCTGATCACGCGATCGTCTTGCTGCTTTGCCACAACGGCGAGGTTCTGACCGACGAGTTCCGGAAAAATGTCGCGACTATTGCGGTGCGCTCGGCGCAGAGAGGTTCTCTCCGAAATACTGCCACCATCGGATGATACGTCAATGACAACTGACATCTCACGCGAGCCCCCTTCAAAGACTAGGGCTGCCGAGTGCCTTTCCTGGGACCATGCAGCCGTCAGACGGGTCGATGATAGAAGCTGGTGCAGTGCCCGGGCGACATGTTCGAGCGTGAGATGATGACTGGTCACGACCTCGTCCGTTTCCGTTTCTTACCCCGAGAGCCCGATACTACGTCGGCCATTACACGTGGGAGTACGTCAATCACCAATCGTAGGTCCCGGCGACGCGTATCATCGAGTTTCTTGGACCACGTACTGAAGACCTTGACGTCACGTTTTGTTGTGTCAGCAGCAGCCAGCAGTCGCATTAGGCTTCTCGCTATTCGAGGGTCTGTGCTTCCGTCGATGGTTTTGATGATCGCAGATGCAGGACGTCGCTGACCCCGTGCAATACCCTCAACGGCAGCCATGCGGACGATTTGCAGCGAGTCTGCAAGCACACTGCTCAGGATGTTGAGGGCATCAGGATGCCGCCTGCCAACATGAAAGGCCGCCCGTTGTCGCACATACGGATGCGCATCCGAACAGCTTGCTGCGAGGGCGCAAACCGATACGGAGTCGTCGATTTCGCCGATGGTAGCGGCAGCGAGACGTCGGCGTTTCCATGAGGAGTCGGATAGCATCTGAGTT
>JBILLF010000098.1:0-6259 GCA_044376225.1 Patescibacteria group bacterium
GCCGATGACGGCGAAAACGCTGATCAGAGATGCGAAGTGCACCGAGGCCTGTGGGAAGAGTCCGAGGTTAAAGCGGATAAGGCCATAGGTGCCCAGCTTCAGCAGCACTCCCGCCAGAATGACGGACCCGGCCGTGGGGGCCTGCACGTGGGCATCTGGAAGCCATGTGTGCAGCGGGAAGAGTGGCACCTTGATGAGGAACGAGATCGCAAAGGCCCAGAACAGCAACTGCTGAACATTGAAATTGACATGCGAGCTAATCGACTGGAGCTTGGTAAGGTCGGCCGTGAAACCATGCCCAGCCCACTGCGATTCCAGTCCCAGCCACACGATGGCCACCAGCATCAGAAGCGAGCCGACAAGCGTGTAGAGGAAGAACTTGATGGCGGCATAGATGCGATCCTTACCGCCCCAAATGCCGATGATAAAGTACATCGGAATGAGGATCAGCTCCCAGAACACATAGAACAGGAAGGTATCCCAGGCCATGAACACGCCGGTCATCCCGAACTGCAGAAGCAGCATAAGAGCGTAGTACTCCTTGACGCTCTTCGAGATTGATCCGTACGAAGCCAGAAGGGCGATGGGCATGATCAGCGCGGTGAGAAGCACCAGCGGCAGAGCGATACCGTCGACCCCGAGACGGAAACCTGCGTCAAGCGAGGTGATCCACGGCTGGTTGATCACAAACTGCAGGGCCGGATTCGATGCGTCGAACTCGGGGATCATCAGCAGCGACAGCAGAAAGGTGACACACGAGAACACCAGCGCAGTGCGCTTAATGGCCGTCGTCTGATCGCGATGGATGAACAGAATGGCGATCGCCCCGAGGAGCGGACCGAACAATGTTGCGAGCAGAGCTGACACGCCCATACGCTGTAGGTTCCGTCTGTAGTGTCACTTACCGTTTGGAGGTCGCAATATAGCAAACGGCCCGCCTCGGCAGGACCATAAACCGTGGCCGCCGGTGCGTAGGTTTGCAGACCATGAGTACATCTTCACGATCAACCCTGATGTTCGTCGGGCTGGGCAATCCCGGTTCGGAGTATGCCACCACCCGCCATAACATCGGCTTCATGGTGGTCGATGCCTTCGTTGCTGCCGCAGAAGTGACATGGACCAATGCCTCATCACTCTACGATGAAGCCCGGCTGCGCTATGCGGGAATCGAAGTAGTAGTGATAAAGCCCCTTACCTACATGAACCTTTCAGGTAAGGCTGTTGCCAAGCGAAGTCGTGAACTTGGCATCTCCCCGACGCGCGTGGTGGTCATCACCGATGAGTACAACTTTCCCGTAGGCAAGCTGCATCTCAAGCAAGGAGGCTCCTCCGGCGGACACAATGGAATTGCCTCGGTCATCGAAGAGCTGGAGACGGCCAACTTCTGGCGCCTGCGCTGTGGGATCGATCGGAAGTTCGGACCAGGTGAGCTGGTGGATTACGTCCTGGCTCCGTTCGATGCAAGCCAGAGCGACGAGCTGGGAAGAATGATCGAGCGCGGCTGTGAGGCCATCCGGCAGGTCGCCAAGGTCGGACCTGCGCTGGCCATGCAGAAAGTCAATACGTCAGGACCCGGCTCAGGGGGCTAATCAGTCCGCCTTGGGACGCAGGTAGCCGTCGTTGCGGATCACCCGCTGGATCGCATCGGCCGTGGTCACGGCAGGCATCACGTCCTTGTAATGCTCGCGCAGAAGGACAAGGCGGGTGTTCTCGTCCTGGATCTCGAGGAGCATCTGACGCTGCATAGGCGTGAGCCCAGCTTTGGGTGCCATGTCGAACGAGGGTGACGCGGACAGATCGTCGAGGGTCAGCGTCGGTGCTGACATACCATAGACCATGTTCACGATGCGGTTGTAGCTGCCGAGGACGTCGTCAAGAAGCTTCCCGTCGTACCCCTGCGTTGTGTCGAGATACTCCTCCACGGTGCCCACCGTATAGGGCGACTCCGACGAGACAACCTCAAGTAGCCGGTAGCGCCGAAGTCCCTCAACCACGATATCCATGCGTCCGTCCGGATGCTTCTCGGTCACATCAACGACAATCGCAGAACACCCCACCGGATGCAGCCGTCCTTCTTCGATGAGGTTGATACCAAACTCCGAACCCCGCTCAAGGCACTCGTTGATGAGTGCCCTGTAGCGAGGCTCGAAGATGTGAAGGGGCAATCGAACCTCGGGAAACAACACGAGATTCAATGGAAAGAGTCCGAGGGTCATCGACGGAGCTTGAGATACCGTTCGTTGATCCGACCCCAGTGAAGATTATTCAGAAAGGCATCAATGTAGCCGGCACGGCCGGGACCACTCTTGTGATAGTAGGCATGCTCGAACACGTCACAGGCCACAAGAGGAATGCCGCCCCAGATAGCTCCGTAGTGGTGCTCATCGACCAGGACGTTCAGCAGTCGTCCGGAGTAAAGCGAGTCGATGCACAGCACGCCCCAGCCCGAGAGCTTAGCCGCCAGCGCCGATGCCTTGAAGTCGGCCTTCCAGGCATCGAATGAGCCATACTCCTGTTCGATGGCAGCAACTACATCAGGACCCTTGGATGGGTCTCCGTCGCCACCCATGACCTCCCAGTAGACGTCATGCAGGACTGTGCCGGCGTGGTTCCAGGTAAAGCGACGCTTGAGTTCGCCAACGTCGCTCCAGTTGCCGTTGGCAGCCGCGCGGTCTGCATTCTCAAGTCCGGCTTCAATCTTATTGAGAAACGTCACGTACCCTTTGTGGTGCGTGTTATAGTGCCAGTCGGTGGTCTCTGGAGAGATCACGTCCTTGAGCAGTTCCTTTGCTTCTTCGTCACTATATGGACGTGGGTTGAATTTCCATTCGTAGGCCATGGGTACCTCGGATGTATTTGATAATAAAAGTGATCTGTCTGTTGTGGATCAGACGCCAAAGCTGCTGCCGCAGCCGCACGTCTTCGTCGCGTTGGGATTGTTGAAGGTGAAGCCCTTGCCCATGAGGCCGTCGCTGAAATCCAGCGTCATGCCCATGAGATAGAACATGCTCTTCGCATCGATGAAGATGCGCACGCCCTCGGCCTCAAGCACGAGGTCGGTTTCCTTTGTGGCGGCATCGAAGCCGAGAGTGTACGACATGCCCGAGCAGCCCCCTCCCTTTACGCCGAGCCGCAGACCGTAGTCGTCAGCAATACCGTTCTGCTCCTTGATCTTCTTGACTTCGCTCAGTGCCTTCGTCGTGACGATGATGTTGTCATCGTCATCTGTTCCACTCACCCCGGTCGGGATCGAGACAACGTCAGCGCCGATCATTGCAACGCTCATAGAACCTCCAATTGTACGAGTTCACGAGGAGCCGCCAACTCGGCAATGCTCATCGATCGAAATGTTTCCTGAATTCTGTCCTGCAGTCGGCCGAGCGGTTCTTTGATGGTGCAGGAGTGCTCGGCACTGCATGATGTGTGGTCGCTACTCTGACAGTCAACCAGAGCCGGTGCGCCCCCTTCCATGACAGTGATCACCTCGGAGACGCTGATGCTTTCAGCAGGACGTGCAAGCGTATAACCGCCGGTACTTCCAGCGAACGAACGAATGAGACCGTGCCGCGCGAGCTGTTGCAGCACCTTCGCCACAAGCGCCTGGGAGATATCATAGTGCACAGATACGTCCTTGGCCGAGACGATGTTTCCCGACTTCGAGGCCATGTCCTGCATGGCCAGAAGGGCGTATTCGATGCGCTTGGAAAGCCGGACCATGATCGCCTACTGATCGTAATCGACAAGGCATCCATCCGATGTCGGATGGGCCTGACACGTTAGGATATATCCGTCGGCGATCTCGTCATCCGAGAGCGCCTCGCGCTCGTCCATGATGGCCGTGCCCGAGACTAACCGCGCGCGGCATGTGCAGCAGGCCCCGATCTGGCAGGCATACGGAGGATCAAGATTAGCCCTCTGCGCCGCGGCCAGAATGGTCTCGTCCGGCTGAACAGTGAACGAGGTATCCTGACCGTAGAGGCGAACAGTGACGCTGCGGGCAACGAGTTCCGATGATTGCTGCGATGATTCCATGCCTTACTCGATTGGTGATGATGGGGCTGTTGACGAAAATGACTCGAAATGAATGTGCTCTGGAGCGACGCCGAGAACCTCTAGAGCTGCGCTGACAGCGTCGATCATCGCCGATGGTCCGCACAGAAGTACTTGGGTCGAAGGATCACGCAGAAGCGAAGGCGCCAGAATCGACGACAGAACGTCAATAGTGACGCGGCCTTGGTGCACCCGGCCGGAGCGAACGCTCTCATCCACGTGACCGGACTCAAGGACATGCTCCACCACGAGACGTCCCTGCCAGGCCTTCGAAAGCTCTGTCAACTCCGCGGCAAAAATGATCTCCTCAGCCGAAGTGTTGGCATCGATCAGCACAACGCGACTATGCGGTTCGGTGAGAAGCACAGTCTTGGCGATTGACAGCAAGGGAGCAATACCGCTTCCGCCGGCCACAAGGATGATGGTGCGGTGGCTATCGGGTTCACGGGCTATGCCGAACGTTCCATTGGGCAATGAGACCTCGATTGTTGCACCCGTGACAAGCATCGATTGGACGATGCCCGAGATCGACGACCCTTCGCTGCGCTTAACGGCGATGGTAAGGGGCTCTCCGGCCTCGGGGCTTGAGCAGAGTGAATAGGCCGGCTCCTCCACCCCACTATCTGTCTGCGCACGGAGCTGTATGTGCTGTCCGGCCCGGTAGGCAAACTCTCGGCTCAGGTGCTCCGGCACGCGGAGCTGAGCAGCACGGGCGCGTGGCGTGGTGTCCCACGCGCGCTCGATCACCAGCCGATGGAAAATCCGCGACATGATCAATACAGTCCGATGGAAAACAGCGCTACTTCCGACATCATGGTCTTGTCCCACGGCGGATCAAATGTCAGTTCAAGTTCAACGGATTCGACGCCGTCCACGCTGCGTGCGGCCTGTTCGACCTCGCGTGGCAGTGACTGCGCCGACGGGCAATTGGGCGTGGTCAGCGTCATGAGAATGTGTACGCGCGAATGGTCCTCGACACGCACCTCGTAAATGAGACCAAGCTCGTAGATGTTGATCGGGATCTCTGGATCAAAGACCGTCTTGATGGCCTCGATCACGCGGTCTCGCATGCTCAACTCTGGCAACGGGGCTGAACCTGCAGCAGATGGAGTGTTCGGTGTCTCGGTCATGATGACGTCCTCATACTCAGGGCAACGGCATAGAGTCTGATCTGCTTGAGCATACTGGCCAGACCGCTCGAGCGGTTCTGCGAAAGATGCTGCGCCAGACCAAGGCGCTCGGGAATGTCCTTCGGAGCGGCAAGGATCTCCTGCGGCGTGCGATCCTGCATGATGCGGATGACGACAGCCACGAGCCCCTTGACGATGAGCGCGTCACTGTCAGCGTGAAAATGAATGCGCCCGCCAACAAGTTCCGGATAGAGCCATACTCTGGACTGACATCCCTTGATGATGAAATCATCCAAGCGACGTTCTTCCGGGAAATGGGCAAGCTCTTTGCCCATGGCCATGATGGCCCCAAAGCGCTCCTCCCAGTCCGGAAGTGCTTCGAGCATAGCTCCGATATCGTCGGTAGCCTCGGCGATGGTGGGCGTGGTGGTCATATCACTTCAAAAGCTTGAGAACACGGTCGAAAGCATGAAAGAAATGGTCGATCTCTTCGTGCGATGTGTACACGGCAGCCGATACGCGCACGGTTCCGCCAACGCCGAATCGCTGCGTTAGCGGCATGGTGCAGTGATGTCCGGTGCGCACGGCAATACCGTGCGAATCGAGCATGATGCCCAGATCCTGTGGATGAACACCGTCAACACTGAAGCTGACGATGCCGGAGTGGCCCTGTGAGGACCCGTGGACGCGCACCGAGGCACGCATGCGGAGGCCTTCAACGAGCCGCTCGGTCAGCGATACCTTGTGCGACTGCACGAGCGCGATGTCAAGCCGGTTGTGCCAGCGCAGAGCTGTGTCCAGTCCGACGGCACCCTCGATATTGGGCGTTCCGGCCTCGAAGCGAAGCGGACCCTCTGCATAGGTCGTTCTGCTAAAGGTAACGTTGGTGATCATCGATCCCCCACCCTGATAGGGCGGGAGTATGGCAAGTAGGTCACGTTGGACGTAGGCTACGCCGATTCCCATTGGGCCATAGACCTTGTGTCCGGAAAACACCAGTGCGTCGCACCCGATCTCACGCACGTCAATGGACATCGACGAGATGCTCTGAGCTGCATCGATGATGGAGATGGCCCCTA
>JBILLF010000042.1:0-17278 GCA_044376225.1 Patescibacteria group bacterium
ACACTGATGCGCTGCATGCCGCGAAAGTCGTTGATCGTCCCGCCAACACCATAGCGATCTTGTGTTCCGCCGCCGGCATACAGGCGACCGAATGAGCCGTTGCGTCGGTCCTTGCGTGTTACAAGGTTCATCTGCTTGGATGTGTTGCCGTCATCAAAGCCTGAGAACATCGACAGGTCGCTTCCGCGATCAAACACCTGCACGCGGTCCACCATGTCCGCCGGGAGGTTGCGAAGCGTGGCCTGCGCGTCGTCTCCGAAGAACTCTCGTCCGTCAACGGTCACACGGCGGACCTCCTCGCCTTGGGCTTTGACGGTTCCATTTTCGACAGTGATACCCGGCATCTTCTTTACGAGATCTTCGGCCGTGGCATTCGGATTCGTTTTGAACGCCTGCGCATTGTAGTCCATTGTGTCACCCTTGACCTCCATGCGCACAGCGGTGGCCTCAACTTCTACGCCTTTGCCAGCTAAGGTGTCGCGCTGCAGACGGAAGGATCCCAGATCAGGGCGTGACTCTCTCACGAATTGCATCGACTCGAGCTTCCGAAACCCGACATAGGTGATCGTCGTCTTCCACGCTCCCGCCGGTAGATCTTTGATCTTGAACGATCCGTCTCGTTCGGTATAACTACCTCGAATGACCGTCGTGTCTTTGGCAAAGACCATCCGTATTGTGGCGCCGGTGAGCGGTGAGGCGTCGGTTGCATCAAGGACCTTGCCGCGTACAGTAACGTCTTGCGCCGACAGTGACAGCATGGTGAAGAGCAGCAGGTGCAGAGCTACGAGATATTTCATCGGGTCAATAACGTATTAGCCGGAAAAAAGGTGCCCAAGTGTGTAAACTTTTCTGATCGTGGAAATGCCGCAAATAAATTGCGCTAGTATTTTTTCAATTTGGGTACGTCACGTCTTCGCCAGTATGGCAACAATCAATAACTTCGCGACCTATGCCAAAACGTACCACCACCCCGACAGAACCGGCTGTCTCCGGTCACGGAATACGTCTGTTTCTCGCCGCCTCACGTTGGCGTTCCCACGTCGACGCCATTTACCGAGAAGTCGGATTATCCCCGCTTCAAGTGAACGTCCTCATCGCCGCGCAGACGCTCGTTAAATCCAGCGGACTAGCAAAGCAGGTTCACGTTGCCAGCTATGCCGGCGTTGACGTTATGACGCTGTCAAAGAACGTGCGCTGGCTCGAAGAGGAAGGTCTGCTGAAGCGGCTCAGCGATCCGTCTGATTCAAGAGCACGCCTCATCGAACTCACGCGTGAAGGCGTTGCTCGGTTGAAGAAGGTAGAGAAGGCGCTCGAGAAGATCGATTCAGACGTCTTCGGAGATGGGAAATCCCTCAATGCCTATGAGAAGACCATCTCAGCCGTGATCACAAACACTCGATGAACAGCGAGCTGATCACCTCACTTGGCTACGTGCGGGTGGCATCGATTGCCCCTGTCGTCTCCGTGGGTGATGTTCAGCACAACGTCGAACAAATCCAAAAGGCCACCCTCGATGCTCATGATCAGGGGGCTGAGATTGTACTGTTTCCGGAGTTATGTCTGACGGGTTACTCCTGTGCAGACATGTTTCGTGATGCGACGATCCTTGCGTCTGTAGAGACGGCCCTAGAAGAGTTGCGCCTTTGGAGTGAGAACCTCTCGTGCCTTTTTGTTGTGGGCGCTCCGTTACGGCACAAGGGCCATCTTTACAACTGCGCTGTGGCCATCTGCAATGGCACGTTGCTGGCATCTGTGCCAAAGACGTTTCTTCCCAATACCGGCGAGTTCTATGATGGACGCTGGTTCCGGAGCGGTCGGCATGTCGAGCACGATACGGTGCGCATCGGTGCAAACGAGGTACCGTTCGGAACGCAGTATATCATTGCTGACCCTGGGCGACGTCACGTACAGATCGGCATCGAGATCTGCGAAGATCTCTGGAGTGTAGAGCCCCCTTCGGGGCGTCTTGCACGCGGCGGAGCAACGCTGATCGTGAATCTGTCGGCTAGCAATGAGGTCGTAGGGAAAGCCGATTACCGGCGCTCATTGGTGCGCTCGCAATCAGCTCGCACGTACACTGCCTATGCCTATGCATCGGCTGGTCCGACGGAGTCAACGACCGACACCGTCTTTGGTGGACACTGCATGGTGGCCGAATGCGGCGACTTGCTGTCGGAAACCTCGCGGCTTGATCTGGGCGGAACGATGTGTCTTACCGATGTTGACTTGGCCCGATGTCTGCGCGAGCGCATGAGCTCGACGTCCTTCTCGCAGGAGTCCGCGCCGGAGAATGTTGTCACGATCAATGCCATCATCCCGATCCATTCCAAGACGGACATCCTGCGCCCGATCGATCCGCATCCGTTTGTGCCACGTGATGGGTCCGGCCGATCGGAACGGTGCTCTGAGATCGCTGCCATTCAGGCTACGGGGCTAGCAGTACGCATTCAGCGCTCGGGAGCTCGGCGCCTCATCCTCGGCGTCAGCGGTGGACTCGATTCGACACTGGCGCTGCTCGTATGTCTGCGTTCCTGCGAACTGCTTGGCAGGCCCCCTGAAACGATCCTTGCGGTAGCGATGCCGGGACTCGGCACCACTGACCGGACGCATTCAAATGCAGAATTGCTCTGCAGAGAGCTTGGGGTGACCTATCGTCGTGTGGACATAACCACGGCGGTGATGGACCATTTTCGTGACATCGACCACGACCCGTCTGTTCATGATGTGGTGTTCGAGAATGCGCAGGCGCGAGAGAGAACGCAGATCCTGATGGATATCGCAAACTCCAATGGTGGGATCGTTGTTGGAACTGGCGATCTTTCTGAGATCGCTCTCGGCTGGAGCACATACAACGCCGATCACATGTCGATGTACAATCCCAACGCCGGCGTACCAAAGACGCTTGTGCGTCACATGATCTCGTGGTACGCCGAACACCAGGCTGGGACCGCAGCTACAGTGCTGCGAGATATTCTCGACACGCCAATCTCCCCTGAGCTGCTGCCTTCGCACGGGGAGGCCGATAGCTCACAGAGAACGGAGGATATCATTGGTCCGTATGAGGTCCACGACTTCTTCCTTTATCACTTTGTACGGCTTCGTGAGCCCCTTGCCACGATTCGTACGCTCGCCGTCGTTGCCTTCGACGGCACCTATTCGGACGAGCAGATCGGCACGTGGCTGAAGATCTTTGTTCGCCGTTTTGTTGCCAATCAGTTCAAGCGCTCTTGTATGCCCGATGGCATCAAAGTTGGCTCCGTTGCTCTCTCTCCACGAGCCGACTGGCGCATGCCCAGCGACATGAGCGCTGAGGCCCTGCTGAGGCAGATTTTCTGACGATTCAGGAAAGATTCGTCACTAAGTCCGTAACATTTTCTACGTTACAGTGTTTTTACGGCGCCCGTTTCCAAAACAGCACAGGAATGTGTGCGTATGCATCCAAAGATTCGCGTCTTGCTTGTTGATGATCATGAGCTGGTCAGAGCCGGGGTTCGCACGCTTTTGACTTCTGAAGAGGACATTGACGTGGTCTCGGAGGCCGCTGATGGTGGTCAGGCCGTGGAGATGGCCCGACGCACGCGTCCTGATGTTGTGCTCATGGACATCCGAATGCCGCTGATGAGCGGCTATGAGGCAGTTGCGTTTATCAAGAGGGAGCTTCCCACCACGTCGGTCCTGATGCTGACTTCGGCAGCCGACGAAGATTCAATTCGAAAGTCACTGGAGATTGGTGCCGATGGGTATCTGGTCAAGGATGTGCTGCCTGAAGAACTGACGATGGCTGTCCGCTCCGTGCGACTTGGAGAGCGTGTCCTAAGTGGCACGGCCCAAAGGGTGGTGGACAACCACGCCAGCACGCACGTGCCGGACAACGATGGGCTTCCGCTGACCAAGCGCGAGCGTCAGATCGTGACAATGGTCACGTCGGGCTTTACCAGTCAACAGATCGCCGATCATCTTGAGATCAGCCGCAGGACGGTGGAAACGCATAGAGCGCGGATCATGGCTAAATTGGGTGTTAACAATGCCGCCGGACTTGTTCGTCTATCCCTGACGAATACGCCTCCTGCGTCTAGTACTCCCAACAGCCACACAGCCATTCCATGATCCTTACCCCGGAAACCGTCGCCCAGCTCGGCAGCATGGAGATCCGTGCTCGACTGGTGGTCGAAGGGTTTATCACCGGACTTCACAAGTCCCCGTTTCACGGATTCAGCGCGGAATTCTCTGAGCACCGTCAGTACCGTCGGGGCGACGAACTGAAGCACATTGACTGGAAGATCTATGGTCGATCCAACCGCTTCTACGTCAAGCAGTTCGAGGATGAGACCAACCTCCGTGCCATGATCTGTGTGGATATGTCAGCCTCAATGTCGTATGCGTCCGAGGGGCACGTCAGTAAGTACCGGTACGCTACCTTTCTAGCTGCGTCGCTGTCATATCTGATCATGCATCAGCGTGATGCCGCCGGCCTGGCGCTCTTCAATACGGATGTGCAGTCCTATCTGCCTCCTCGCTCCAAGATGTCCTATGCGCAGGAGCTGATGCGCACGCTTGAGGCGGCGCGACCAGCTGCGCAGACCGGCACGGGCGTGTCACTGCACCACATTGCCGACCGGCTTTCCCGCAGGGGGCTTGTGGTGGTCATCAGTGATCTGATGGACGAGCCGGAAGCCATTCTCTCGGGGCTGCGCCACTTCAGGCACGATCAGCATGACGTGATGGTATTCCACGTGATGGACCCGCGCGAGGTCGATCTAGCCTTTGACTCGTCCACGGTGTTTCGAGATCTGGAGACGGGCGAAGAGATCACCACTCAGCCCCTTCAAATCCGTGGTTCCTACCGTCAGGCCGTTGAAGACTACACTGCGACACTCAAGCGCGGATGTCATGCGTTGAACGTCGATTATGTACGCATCACCACCGACATGCCCTTCGATACGGCACTGCGAGAATATCTCGTCAAGCGCTCCAGTCGGAGCTGGTAATCATTCATCGGAACTCTGAACATGCAGATACGCGGACTTCACACAGCGATCGTAACACCGTTTACTTCAGCGGGTGATATCGATCGGGAGGCGTTTATCCGGCTCATCGACCAACAGATCGCTTCTGGCGTGGATGGCGTCGTCGTCTGCGGATCCACAGGAGAGGGGGCTACCCTCTCCACCGATGAAAAGCGCATGCTATGGCAGACGGCCGTTGAGCGCGCCGAGGGTCGTGTGGTGATCACAGCCGGTACAGGCACGAATGATACTCGCTCCACGGTTGAACTCACACGCATCGCGCATACATGTGGTGTCGATGCCGTGCTGCTCGTCACACCGTACTACAACAAGCCAACCCCGGCCGGCCTTCTGGCGCACTTCCGCGCGATTGAGGAAGCTTCGGACGTTCCCAAGATCATCTACAACGTGCCGGGCCGCACAGGGCAAAACGTCTCAGCCGAGACGCAACTGGCCATTGCCAATGCCTGCCGCTCGGTGATTGCCACAAAGGAAGCATCCGCAAACCTTGAACAGATGTGCGAGATCATCCGCCATGCCCCGTCCGGATTCTCGCTCCTAGCCGGAGATGACGTGCTAACGCTGCCGGCTATCGCCTGCGGTGCTGCGGGCGTCATCGCCGTGATCTCCAATTACGCACCGCGTCAGTTTGGACGACTTGTCCATGCGGCTCTCAATGGTGATTACTCGGTCGCCCAACGCCAGCAGATGGCCCTGATGCCTTTTTTCGCGGCAAACTTCTACGAGTCCAATCCCGTCCCGGTGAAGTACATCCTGTCGCTTCTCGGATCCATTCACGCGGCATACCGCCTGCCCCTTACGGAGCCATCGGTGCAGACGCAGCAGCGCCTACGCGAGCTCTTTACGGGATACGTTGACGAATGATGCTCCCCCGAATCATGGGCATCGTAAATGTGACGCCCGATTCGTTCTCCGACGGCGGACGCTTTGCCTCCAGAGAGCAAGCCATCGAGCACGCTCTGCAGCTCATTGAGCAGGGGGCAGACATCCTTGATATTGGTGGAGAAAGTACACGTCCTGGGGCTGACCCCGTGCACCTTGCCGAAGAGCTCGAACGAGTTGTTCCGGTGATTGAAGGGATCCGTGCCCGTAACTCTGAGATCGACATCAGTATTGACACGACGAAGGCCATTGTAGCTCACGAGGCCGTTGCCGTTGGCGCAACCATGGTCAACGACGTCAGCGCCGGACGCTTCGATCCTTCCATGCTCAACACCGTAGCTGCCTTGGGTGTGCCCTACGTAGCCATGCACATGCAGGGAGCTCCTCGCACCATGCAGGATGATCCGCACTACACAGACGTGGTAGCCGAGGTAAAGGATTTTCTACTGGAGCGCGTTTCTTCGGCACACAGTGCCGGTATCAGCGAGGTCTATGTCGATGTCGGCATCGGATTCGGTAAATCACTGCGTCACAATCTCACGCTCCTGCAGCACCTCGGGGAGTTTAACTCGATCGGTGCAGGACAGCTCCTCGGCATCTCACGCAAGCGCTTTATCGGAACCCTCACCGGCATCGACCGTCCGGAAGACCGAGATGGCCCAACGGCAATGCTTCACGCCGTCCTACTGCCTGCAAAGGTCAGCATTATCAGGGTGCATGATGTCAGGAGAGTGACGGAGGTACTTGGGTACGGAGAGACGAGGCACACCTGAGATTTGTGCCTAGGACTAGACCTGTCGGTAGGCCGTCACATCAATTCCGAGCTTTTTAATGCGGTTGTGAAGCGTTTCGCGGCTCATCCCAAGATGAGATGCAGCCTTTGTGACGTTGCCGGCAGTGCGGGTGAGAGCTTGTTCGATCGTTGAACGATCATCGGAAGCTGGCGATTCGGGGCTGTGCGCAGAGGTCGCTGCAGGGGGCTGAGCAGGTGACTGCGCAGCAATGGCGGTTGGCCTGGTCGGCAGGGTAGCGCGGCCCATGATGCGGTGAAGGTCTGCCACTTCGAGCTCGTCCGTTGACATTGTCTGAAGAGCTACACGCAAATAGTTCGCTAGTTCACGGATGTTGCCAGGCCATGAGTACTCACGTAGGTACTCGATAGCACCCGGAGAAACACTCTTGGAATCGCCGAGTTCCTTGTTGTGCTTGGTGATGTAAAACTCAACAATGGCCGGGATATCGTCGGTGCGCTCACGAAGTGGCGGGATAAATATCTCGCATTCACGGAGGCGATGGTAGAGCTGCTCCCGGAAACGCCCTTCAGCCATGGCTGTAAGCAAATCTCGGTCAGTGGCACTGACAAAGCGGATATCGACCGGCTCGACTTCAACCGAGCCGAGGCGTCGCACGCCCCTTTGCTCCATCGGTAGGAGGAGATTTGCCTGCAGATCCAGGGGCATGTCACCGATCTCATCCATGAAGAGGGTGCCCTTGTTTGCCTGGTGAAACAGGCCGCGCTTGTTTTCCATGGCGCCCGAAAACGAGCCTCGTGTGTGACCGAAGAGCTCGCTCTGAAAGAGCTCGCGCGGAATGTTTGGAATGTCAACGGTCACAAAGGGATGACGTGAGCGCCGGCTGACCGCATGAAGGGCTTGGGCAACGAGCTTTTTGCCTGTGCCGGTTTCGCCCAGGATGAGGATGTTCAGATCTGTGCGGCCGTATCGAAGAATCAGATCGGCCACTTCCATCATGGCACGACTTGTTCCGACGATACCATGGCTTTCCATAATGCGGCGCCGGTCTTCATCGCTCGCCGTGGCACGGATGCGATCCATGGCACTCGAGAGAACTTCGATAAGTCGGTCGTTGCTCAGGGCTGACTTGTCGATGAAATTGATCGCACCAAGCTTCGTGGCCTGAACAGCCATCTCAATGGTGCCCTTGCCCGAGATCATGATGATCGGGATTGACGGGAACTCCTTGATGGAGCGACCCAGTACGTCAATGCCCGTCATGGACGACTCGCTGCCGAACTCAATGTCGAGAAGCATTAGGGCGATTTCGCCGCTATTCTTCGACAGATACGAAAGAGCCTGCTCCGGACTGTTAAAAACCTCTGGAGTCCAACCCTGTGTGCGCACGACGTCCGCAATCGTAGCTGAAAAGTCACGATTGTCATCGACTATCAGGATCTTCATCGCCGTGCTCATTTCGTAACAAGACTCATTAGCTGTTCGTACTCTTTGCGCATGTCTCTGCTCTGGAAGGTCTGCAGATTAGGGTTCCAGACAGCCCGTAAATATACGTCCGTGCTTGGGTTGTAATACTCGATAAACCGAGCCTTCCGACCGCGGGAGTTCAGTGCCTGCGTCTTAAGGAAACAGGAATTCACGGACGACGCTGAAGTGCAGTACACGCGCTGGTCGATGTGAAGCAAGTACTCGTCGTAGATCGTTGCGGTGCGGGGACCGTCGTAATGAAAGATCTCGCCCTTCGTATTCATCCGATACACGTCGATGACATTGAGAGAGTCATCCTCAGTGCCCCATCGTAGGACGAGTTCGCTGGTCGAGGGTGTGACACATGGTGCCGCCGTCTCCGGACGCGGCGTCACGCATGAAGTCAGAACCAGTCCGACGACGATCAGTTGCCCAAGTATGCGTCGAGACGCGCGCAGCATCGATCAGATCCTAAAAGTTGTACTGTACGGAACAGGTCGGCACCCACTTCGCGATGCGTCAGCACAAGACGAAGTGGCTTCATGAGAGACCCCATCTTGATGCCGGCCGATTCCGCGGCGCGCTGTGCCAGCCCCTTGAATGCATCCGCATCGACGAGCGATGCGGCATCGAGCCCCTGTCGAAACGTTTGGAGAGCGGTGCTTAGTGTATCGTTTCCTGTGAGCGATGCATGGGCGGACTCGGATAGCTCCACAAGAGTGTCGCCGAACAGGTAATCAGCGAACTCAGCGATATCTGCCAGAAATGCCACGCGCTCACGCACGAGCTCAACGACCTCGGCAACGAAGGCGGGGTCAGTGAACGTGAAGCCCCGGTCAACAAGCAGCGGATGTAGCTCGCGAGCAAGATCGTGCACGTCTCGCCGCTTGAGATACTCACCATTCATCCAGTTCAGCTTCTGATAGTCGAAGACCGCGCCGGCCTTATTGACACGATCGAGCGTGAAGGAATCGACCAGCTCCTGCATGGAGTAAAACTCGTTGTCGGAGCCTGGATTCCAACCGCACAAGGCAACGAAGTTTACGAGTGCATCGGGGAAGAACCCCTTTTTCGCAAAGTCACGAACCATGACGTCACCATGACGCTTGCTCATCTTCGAACGGTCGGGATTGAGCAGCAGCGGCACGTGGGCAAACGTCGGTGGCTGCCATCCGAATGCCTCATAGAGAATGATGTGCTTGGGTGTTGATGGAAGCCACTCTTCAGCACGGATGACGTGGGTGATCTCCATGAGATGGTCATCGACGACGTTGGCCAGATGGTACGTCGGAAACCCGTCGCTCTTGAGCAGGATCTGGTCGTCGATCTCCCGGCCGTTGACGATCACTTCGCCGCGGATCACGTCGCTGAAGCGCACATCTTGGTGAAGAGGAACCTTCAGTCGAATCACATGCGGAGCCTTTTCATCCAGCAGACGCTGGGTTTCGGATTCGCCAAGCGTGTACTGATTGCGCATCGACGAGCGATCGTACTTTGGAGCGATACCGGCAGCTTGCTGACGCTGACGCATGGAGTCGAGTTCCTCGGCCGTATCAAAGGCATAGTATGCCGTGCCGTTTTCGACGAGTTTCATCCCGTACTCGCGGTAGAGGTCGAAGCGCTCGCTCTGCGTGTAGGGACCGTGGTTTCCACCAACATGTGGGCCCTCGTCAAAGGTCACACCGGCCCAGGCCAACGAGGAGATCTGCTCTTCAATAGCCCCCTCCACGAAGCGTGTGCGATCCGTGTCCTCAATGCGTAGGATGCAGACGCCACCGTGATGCCGGGCAAACAGGTAGTTGTAAAGCGCCGTACGGAGACTGCCGATATGCAGGTATCCGGTCGGAGAGGGGGCGAATCGTACGCGGACGCTCATAAATGGTGCTCCACTTCGGCATAAGTTTTTTCGGTTTCGTACACGCGAAGACGCACCGATTTGACGCGGTGATCTGTCGGGAGTTTCGAGCAAACATGCTCGAGCAGAAGACGGGCGATGTTTTCAGCCGTCGTGGGCATTGGGACAAGGACAGACTTCAATCCGTGCTCACGCAGGAAATCCACGACCACGGTATCACTGGCATCACAGAGGAAGCAGTGATCGAGCTCGTCGATCTTGTCCTGGATCAGCCACTTCATATCGAAGTAGTCCATGACCATGCCGTGCTCGTCCGGCTCACCGGTAAGGATAACGTGGGCCTCGTAGGAGTGTCCATGCATGTTGCGGCACAGTCCCTCATGAAATGGAAGCCGATGCCCCATTTCCCAACGGAACTGTTTAGAGATGGTCGTCAGCATGATCAAGCCTTTGTGTACTCGGCTTCAATGATGCTGTTGATGCCGCCTCGTGCCTTCCAGTCTGCTGTGACCTTCATCCACATTGGGTCGCACGCCGACACCAGATCGTCGAGGATCTGATTCGTCACGGCCTCGTAAAAGATCCCGCGCTGTCGAAAATCAAAGTAGTAATACTTCAGCGCCTTGAGTTCGATACATGTCTCGTTAGGGACATACTGAACTGTGATTGTGCCGAAATCGGGCAGGCCCGTTTTCGGGCAGACCGACGTGAACTCCGGATTGACGTGTGTGATCGTATAGCGTCTGCCGGGTCGAGGATTGGGGAATGTTTCGAGGTTCATGGTGCAAAGTTACCAAACCGCCGATGCCTAGCCCGCCGTTGTCTGTTGTAGCCCGCCCATTGAGGCTGCACAGCAAAACGCCGGCCCTGGAGCAGGGCCGGCGTTGCGGGGGTCTCGCTTATCGTGTAAGGGTGCCGGGCTCGTGGTGTAAATCCGGCCGCGATAAAGCGAATGTCGAATGGTGTGAGAAAGAACGCAGCAGTTGAGGGAAAAGTTTCACTCAGTCCACCGGGAAATGGACCGGCAATACCATCAGGGTTCGCTCCTGCATGGCAAGTCGGGTGATAGCTGCCGTATGATCGACCTGAGCGCGCAGGTCGCGCGGCATAGCGGCAACAAACTGACGGGTTGCCGAGGCGTCACCATTGTAGTACTGTATCAGAGCGCCTATGATCTGGGCTGCAGACGGTTCATCAGTGTTGTCCGACTCTGATTCGTCCGAACCGCGGAACATCTCCAGAAGGGCCTCCAGTCCGTCGGTCTGCTTCGGGAAACGCAGGATCTTGACATCCTTATCCGGGGCAGCCCCGAGGCGATTCCGCATTGCGGCGATCGCATCGGTGAGTCCACCCGAGATGTCGGCAAGGCCGTTTGCAAGGGCGGCCTGACCCGTCCAGACGCGGCCACGGGCCAGAAGTCGGGTCTCTTCATATTCCTTGCCGCGGGAGGTGGCCACCTTCTGAACAAACCGACGGTAGGTGTTTGCGCCGTAGCCGTGCAACCGTTCGCGCTCGGCATCGCTCAGCGGCAGCGTTAGGTTCATGAAGTTTGCCGAAGCGCCCATGGCGATAGTATCAACGGTCACACCGATCTTGTTCAACGTTCCCGATAGGTTGGGCAGGGCCATGATCACACCGATCGAACCGGTAATGGTGGCCGGGTGAGTTATGATCGTATCACAGGCCATTGCCATATAGTACCCGCCGGAGGCTGCAACGTCACTCATCGAGGCATAGACAGGCTTACGCTTGCGCACCTCCTGAATGGCAGCCCACATCTCATCCGAGGCAAAGGCCGAACCACCTGGGCTATCAATGCGGATAATGATGCCGTTAACGTCGTCGTCATCGGCTGCCTTGCGCAGGTTCTTGATGAAGGTCTCAGAGTAAATGCCAGCCTCCTGGATGGGGCTCTGCTGCTTACCGGAATTGATCACACCGCTGGCATAGACGATCGCAATTCCGACATCAGCTCCATTGTTTTCGTCTTTGGCGTGATCCAGAAACTGTGCTATCGAAACAGTTCGCAGCTTCTTGAACTCGGCCGTGTCATTGGGGTTCATACGGCGGTGGATCTTCTTCTTGACCTCCTGCTCACGAGCAAGACCATCGATCAGGCGGTAGTACTTGAGCGTATCTGGCAGGTACACTCCATGATCCATGACGGCCTTGATGTATGACTTCTCGAGTCGGCGGGAGGCCGCTACGGCGGTCAGGAACATCTCTGTGCGTTGCTCGAGCAGAGCCCGAACCTCTTCTCGTGCGGGTTCAGACCACTTGTCGCGGCTCATCGTCTCGGCTGCAGACTTATACTCCTCAAACTGTTCTACGTGCCAGGTCACGCCAAGCTTTTCGTAGAGCCCTTTCATGAAGGGGGCCGATGCACCGAATGCCGTGAACTCAATGATTCCCTCTTCGGGCATGAAGATCGAGTCAGCCGCCGAGGCGACAAAGTACTGCGCCTTGGTTCCCATGTCCATGTAGGCGTAGACGAACTTTTTGGACTTCTTGAAGTCGAGAATTGCCTGGCGGACTTCCGAAAGCTTCGCCATGCCCGCACCGGTCGGCCCACCGGTGATGTAGATCCCCTTGATCCGGTCATCGGTCTCTGCCTTTCGGATGGCCTCAAGCACATCGTAGAGTGATGCGCCGCCCGCGGTCGAGCCAGTGAACGCGGCAAATGGGTCCTGCGTGGTGGACTCTGCCAGGCCCCCTGACAGATCGATCTTCAAGACGCTGTTTTCCTTTACGCCGGAATGCTTTGCGCCGTCGTCCATGCCCGCGAAAAGGCCACCGATGAAGGCCCCGATGACCACCATGAAGACGATCACGCCGAGAGCCAGGATGCCGCCGATCACGGCCAGAGGTATCCACCAGCGATTTCGCTTTGGAGCCGGAGACATGTATCCTGCGTTTGATGCTGGGATATAGTTGGGTTGCGAGCCGGGAGGGGGTGGTATGGGTGTCGGGTTATCTTGCATGTCCATGGCTTTGAAGAATGTTAGTCAATGCGAAAACGGAGACGCGACTTTGACAGGGCGTCTTAGCCGCAGGTTTCAGATCGGAAATTGGAAATGTTGACGTATGATCTACCCCAAGAGCGCATAGCCATTCATCCATTGGCCGAGCGCGATGCTAGCAAGTTACTGGTCTATCATGGCACGGACATGCCGATCGAGCATACGACATTTCGTCGGCTGGCAGATCATTTGGCCCCTGACTCGCTCCTCGTTGTAAACACGACGCGTGTGATCGCCGCTCGCCTCGCTCTGCGTAAGCCTTCTGGCGGTCTTGTGGAGGTGCTGATCACCGATCCCGTAGCCCCCTCGACAGACCCAGCCGTCGTGCTGGCCTCAAGTGAGCCATCACGCTGGCGCTGTCTCATCGGCGGACGCAACGTACTGCCGGAGATGGAACTAGTTAGTGACCACGGATCTCTGCGAATGCTGGTTCTTGAGCGATCCGGCAGCGAGGGGGTCGTTGAACTGCGGTGGGACTCACAGAGGCCACTTGCCGACGTCATCGAACAGCTCGGCAAGATTCCCTTGCCACCCTATCTGCAGCGAGAAGCTGAACAGTCCGACGAAGAACGCTACCAGACGATCTATGCCAGCCAGAACGGTTCTGTTGCAGCCCCTACGGCGGGACTGCATTTTACTGAGCGTGTGATGGGCGACGTAGCTGCGAAGGGGATCGACCTAGCCCGTGTTACCCTGCACGTCGGGCTTGGGACCTTTAAGCCGGTCGAAGCCACAGACCTGCGCGATCACATTATGCACGGTGAGCGGATCGGAATCACCCGCGCGGAAGTGGGGCGCATTGCGGCGGCAACCGCACGCGGTGCGATGATCACTGCCGTAGGCACGACCTCGAACCGCACCCTTGAATCGGTCTTCCTCTGGGGGGCGCGTTTATTGCGCGACGGTGATCACGGGGCGTGTGAGATTCGTATTGAACAATGGGATGCTTTCGATGCCACCTTGACATCGGTTGGACGGTCTGCATCACTTGAGCGCGTGGCCTCGTGGATGGATGCGCACGGCATCGGCACGCTGTGGGGCACCACGCAACTGATGATCGCTCCCGGCTGCACGGTGTCGTCGGTTGATGCCCTCATCACGAACTTTCACCAGCCGGGCAATACACTCCTGGCCCTTATCGCCGGTTTTGTCGGTGAAGCGCACTGGCTTGATATTTACAGGACAGCACTCGAGAACGAATACCGCTTTCTGAGCTACGGCGATTCGTCGCTTCTGTTCCGTCGGGGTTACAAAGGCTGACGTCGAACAAGCTGAATGGTGCGGGGATGCGTGGCGATAACACGCATGGCTTGCGGAGCAATGATTGCAGGAATGCATGCTCCATAGGGCCGAAATTGCGACACCTCGGCGCGAACGTCCATTGCCGTCGTTGAGGCCAGATCATCAACGCCCCCTCGCAAGGTCACGCTGATACGCTGTGGACGCGCCTCGTAGCCGGCTTCGATCAACTGCTTCGACAACACGACAGGCACGTCATGAATGAGCGCCTCGGCAACCTGCTGCACCGTGATGTGAACACGCACCACATGCGGGGCGACATCGACCAGGGAGGGCAGAGAATCATTCACGGGCACGTCGATGGACATACTCTCGTGGACATCGTCAAGCATGATGCGCTTTGTGGACCATTGCTTCAGAGGTGTGATCACGTCAGCGATACCTTTGAGCAGTACACTGGCACGATCGGCCACAGGGGGCGAGGTCAGGACAAACCCCTCACGGCAGTTGATTGTGTAGGGCATGCTGAGTGGAACACTTTTCATGACGGGTGTGCCGGTGCGCACGGCAACATCCATCGGGGAGACGCTCACCACCCGGACGTCGAGCGCGGCGGATAACTCGCGCACCAGAGCTGTGTTGGTGACGCTGAAAACAGATGGGTCCGACGGTGACTGCTGCTCGAGTGACAGAATGCAGGTGTCTGGACGCTTGAACAGTTGGAAGTTCGCCAAGCGCAGTCCGCTAGTTCTCACACGTACGGTCATAGCAGTTGGCACTGAGGAAATGATGGTCTGTCCGGCGGGGGGTGCTACCAAAATCGGCACCTGCACGTCATCCTCATACGTTCGCGTCAGCGTTACGTAGGTCCACAATGCACATGCCATTAGCACGGCAATAGCCAGCGTTAGCGCGTTTGATCGGCGTGCAGCCATGAAAGATCCCGTGGGTCATGAGCAAACCGAGAGCGCAGCTGCTCGCGCAGCTGGATCATGTGTGCAATGTCAAACATCTGCTGTTTGCGCTGGTCAATATCAGCCATCAATTCCAACGCCTGAGTGGCTGCATCGATGCGCTGATGGACTCGGTGGATCGCTATGCCCAGAAGGGCGTCGCGGATGGACCGGTGCACCTCATAATCGGGCACCTCGACGTCGAAGTTCTTCCATGCTGTGCTCGGACTGGATGCTCCGAACATGATGTCGGCCACTTCACGGCGTTCATCACTGCTGAGTGCTGGGTCATGCAGTACGTGATCGGCCGCGTTACCACGCTCTTCTTGGCCCTCCATGATGCTGCTAAAGATCTTTCGCCCGCCTTCGCTCCAGAACTGTTCAGAAGTGATGCCGGCCTCGTTGAGGAGGATCGCCAGACCATCTTGTGCCGTTAAGGCAATCCGGATGAGCTCCCGTTCAGATGGAAGAAGTGCGGCTTTGTAGGAAAGGGAGGGGGCTTGCTGCCCCGCATTGGCCTTTTCACTAACGGCGACCGGTGAGGAAGCCCCCTGAGCCGGTGCGGGGCGTTGCGAGGCACCGGTCACCACACGCCGGAGCTCCTCTAGAAGCACCTGCTCATTGAGACGAAATGCCTCAGAAAGGTCTCGCACGAGAAACGGATGACGCAGAGAGTCGGGCACGGAAGCTATCCATTCGAGCATCACTCGCACGGCCCGCGCTTGCTGCGTTGCATCGTCAAGCTGCCCGGTCAGTCGCAGCCGGTCTGTCTGATACGTCAGCCACGACACGGCCGAGCTGAGAAGGGGGCGAAGGGCTTCAGCTCCGTTCGTTCTGACGAGAGAATCGGGGTCAGTGCCCTCGGGTAAGACAACACAACGCACGTCAAAGCCGGATGCAAGGCCTAGCTCGATACCCTTGGTGATGGCCTTCTGTCCTGCCTCGTCACTGTCGAATACAAGAATGATGGCATCGGCAAAGCGCTTTAGGATCCGAAGATGTTCGGCTGTGAGAGCTGTTCCGGAGCTCGCCACGACGTTTGTAATGCCGGCCTGATGAAGCGTGATGACGTCCGCCTGACCTTCGACGATGATCGCTGTTCTGTCAGCCTGGATGGCCCGCTTGGCTCGATCTAGACCGTAAAGAAGTTTGCTTTTCTCAAAGACGATGGACTGTGGAGAGTTGACGTACTTGGGCTGACCCGGATCATCCGTGAGCGTGCGGGCGCTGAAACCCACCACGCGTCCGCCGGAATCAGCGATGGCGAACATGGCCCGTCCGCGAAAACGGTCGTAGGTCTTGCCATCCTCACGCGTGATGACCAGTCCAGCATCGACAAGATGCTCGATGGCAAAGCCCCTTGACAGCAGATGCTGCATCGTGGTATCCCAGGCCGCAGGGGCTGCACCGAGACGGAACTCTTTGCAGGTCTGCTCGGTGAAGCCGCGTTTTTTGAAGAACGCTCGTGCCGGGGCACCGTTGGATGATTCAAGAATCTGCTGATAGAACTCCGTCGCTTCGCGCAGTGCCCTCATTGCGTTGTCCTGCCTGGCGAACTCACCTGTTGGATCCTCACGGCGCTCTTCAGGAATGTCGATCCCGGATCGCTGCGCAAGGTGCCGCACGGCATCAACAAAACCCATGTGCAGATGCTGTTCAACGAATGTGATTACGTTGCCAGCTTTGCCGCATCCAAAACACTTGAAGATCCCCCGCTCAGCATTCACGTTGAATGATGGCGTCTTTTCCGTGTGAAAGGGGCACAACCCAATAAAGTTGCGGTTGTTCTTCCTCAACTTCACATGCTCGCCAATAACGTCAACAATGTCCGATTGCTGCCGTACCTGCTCGATAATGTGTTGGGGGATACGCATGAGAGTGCAGAATTACGGAATTACGGAATGACAGAATGACGGTATGACAGAATTACGGAGTTACGGACTTACTGTATGGTGTCTTGAGGGAAAGGGCTGGGATTTCTGTTGGCTACGTGCAGCAGGGCAAAGCGAACCTCCGTCTTTCAGCAATTCAGTAGCACAGTATCTCAGCAACTCAGTACTTCACTCCCTCTCCACTCTCCTCG
>JBILLF010000085.1:0-8038 GCA_044376225.1 Patescibacteria group bacterium
ACGCCGATTCCCATTGGGCCATAGACCTTGTGTCCGGAAAACACCAGTGCGTCGCACCCGATCTCACGCACGTCAATGGACATCGACGAGATGCTCTGAGCTGCATCGATGATGGAGATGGCCCCTACGTTACGAGCCATGGTGCATAGATCGTGCACGTTATTGGTCGTTCCCAGCGTGTTACTGATGTGCACGCATGAGACAAGAAGTGTCGAGGCATCAATGAGCTCTGCTGCTCGCCCCATATCCAGTTCACCGTCATCCGTTACCGGGATCACCCGCAGCTCCACGCTTGAACGCTCGCAGAGCATCTGCCACGGTACAATGTTGGCGTGGTGCTCCATCTCGGTAAGCACAATATTGCCGCTATTCAGTCGCGGCCCCAGATGCTGCCCTATGCTGGCGGCGAGGAGATTCAGCGACTCGGTGGTACCACGCGTGAAGATGATCTCGTCCTGCTCGGCACCAAGACTCTCAGCTACAGTGCGACGGGCACCCTCGTACATCGAGGTCACTTCCGTTCCAAGAACGTGTCCAGCACGATGTGCATTGGCATTGTGATGGCGGTAGTATGAAACGATCGACTCGATCACCACCTCGGGCTTCTGCGTCGTCGCAGCATTGTCTAGGTAAACCAAAGGCCGGTCACCATGGACCATGCGCGAAAGGATAGGAAACTCCTCGCGCAAGTGCGCTACGTCTAGCAAAGGGGCTGATGGTACCGGTATTGACATCAGGACAGCAGTCCCTCGGTAGAAAGTTTGCGGGCGATACGACGCGCAAGTAGCTCTCGAAGTCCATCGATGGTGAGCTTTTCGACGACCTCTGTGATGAATGCGTAGGTAAGAAGGGCCTTTGCCGTAGCCCTGTCGATACCACGAGCCCGGAAGTAAAAGATGGCTTCCTCATCGACCTGCCCCATCGTAGCCCCGTGAGAGCACTTGACATCGTCGGCCCAGATCTCTAACTGCGGCTTGGCTTGCACCTGTGCTTTGGAGCTCAGGAGCAGTGTGTGGTTGGACTGGTAAGCGGTGGTCTTCTGCGCTTGCGGACGCACGTAGATCTTGCCATTGAAGACACCGGTCGAGCTGCCATCGTAGATGCCCTTATACAGCTCTTCGCTGTGGCAGTGCGGGACCATATGGTCAACAACAGTGTGGTTGTCAGTGTATTCCTGCTCACCAAGCAGACTCACTCCGTAGAGGAAGCCCTGACTGGATGACTCGCAAAGGCGAATGGCCAGATCGTTGCGCACAAAACGTCCTCCAATGCTGAGAGCGTGCGAGGTGAAGGTCGCATCGCGATGTACGTCCGCCGTCACCGATGATATGGAGCGCGCAGTGTCAGAATCGTCGACGATCTTACAGTAGCGTATGTGGGCCGAAGCGCTAACGGTAAATTCGGCCACCGTGGCGTCGAGGACCGTAGCCTGACCCGAGGTGTGATGCGACTGAACAATGTCAGCCTCCGCCCCCTCATCCGCAATGACAAGCAGGCGCGGAGTAATCAGCGTCGGAGATTCTGCAGTGGTTTCGATCGAGACATGGATCGGAACGCCAGGTCGACATCCCCTGCCGAGACGCACCACGATTCCGCTCTCAAGCAGGGCCGTATTCAGAGCCACAAAGGGATGGGAGTGCAAAGGCGCGCCAGCGCCCAGGGCGCGAGTCACGGACTCATCGCTCTCTACGAGGTCAGCGGTGAGTTCGATGATCTCAAGACCTGTCGGAAGTTCAGACGTTCCTACGTGCACCGCGCCGTTGACAATGCGCACGCTGATATGCTCGCCGAGCGCTGCGCCAACCTCCTGAGCTCCGGCGGGTGCAGCCACGGATGACTGCATCCAGCGCATCGGCAAATAGGTGTAATCCAGCCCGATGAACGGGAATACGTTGGTGTACTTCCACTCTTCGTGGCGCGTCGTCGGGATGCCCATCCGAACGAACTCACGCACACCCTCGCGGCGCAGGGCACCAAGCCGGGTATCTGGTGTTTCCACTGCATCATCGACGGAGTGAACCGCAACATGGCGCTGGGCAAGTTCAACAAGCGGGTGCAGTGACATTTATGCCTCCACCGACGCTTCCTGCTTGAGCCAGTCGTAGCCACGCTGCTCGAGCTCAAGGGCAAGAGACTTATCACCGGACTTTACGATACGACCATTCCATAGCACATGCACGAAGTCCGGCACGATGTGATCGAGAAGACGCTGATAGTGCGTGATGACGACCGTGGCGTTGTCGCTGCGGCGCAGGGCGTTCACACCCGAGGCCACAATGCGCAGAGCGTCGATGTCGAGGCCAGAGTCTGTTTCGTCTAGAACCGCGAGCACCGGATCGAGCATAGCCATCTGGAAGATCTCATTGCGCTTTTTCTCGCCCCCTGAAAAGCCTTCGTTGAGCGAGCGTTGCAAAAAGGACGGGTCCATTTCGACGAGTGCCATGCGCTCGCGCATCAGCGCCAGGAAGGCCGCCGGGTCAAGGGGCTCCTGCCCGCGGTGCTTGCGCACTTCATTGACCGCTGTCTTGACGAAGTTGGCAGTCGATACGCCGGGGATCTCCACAGGATATTGAAACGCCAAGAAGAGTCCTTCCCGTGAGCGTTCCTCGGGAGAAAGCTCCAGCAATTCCTTCCCCTGAAAGAGCACCGAACCATCGGTGACGGCGTAGTCTTCACGTCCGGCAAGAACCGAGGCAAGTGTGGATTTTCCGGAGCCGTTCGGCCCCATGATAGCATGGACCTCGCCGGGATTGACCGTAAGGTCAATGCCCTTGAGGATCTCGCGGTCGTCAATCGAGGCGTGAAGATTGGAAATCTGCAAGAGTGGTGTCATCCGACGCTTCCTTCGAGTGAAATGGCAAGGAGTTTCTGTGCTTCGACGGCGAACTCCATCGGAAGCTGGTTGAGGACCTCACGGGCATAGCCGTTTACAATCAGTGCAACAGCGGCTTCCGTATCAATGCCACGCTGGTTGCAATAGAAGAGCATGTCTTCGCCGATCTTCGAGGTCGTTGCCTCGTGTTCGACGGTGGCAGAGCTGTTGGCTACCTCGAGGTAAGGAAAAGTGTGAGCGCCGCACGCATCACCGATCAGCAGCGAGTCACACTGCGAGAAATTGCGAGCACCTTCAGCTACCGGCAGTACCTTCACTAGGCCGCGGTAGGAGTTTTGTGAAACGCCGGCCGAAATACCCTTCGAAACAATGCGAGAGCGCGTGTTGCGGCCGATGTGGATCATCTTGGTACCGGTATCGGCCTGCTGCTTGTTGTTCGTCACGGCAACAGAGTAAAACTCCCCGATCGAGTTATCACCCTTGAGGATGACACTCGGATACTTCCAAGTGATGGCCGAACCGGTCTCGACCTGGGTCCAGGAGATCTTACTGGCCACGCCGGCACAGATACCGCGCTTCGTGACGAAGTTGTAGATGCCACCCTTGCCGTCCTTGTCGCCCGGGAACCAGTTCTGCACCGTCGAGTACTTGATCTCAGCCCTATCGTGAGCCACCAATTCAACTACGGCCGCATGGAGCTGATTCTCGTCGCGCTGCGGTGCAGTGCAGCCTTCAAGGTAACTAACGTAGCTGCCCTCGTCGGCGATGATCAGCGTTCGCTCAAACTGACCCGTGTTACGGGCATTGATGCGGAAATAGGTGCTGAGTTCGATCGGACAGCGAACGCCTTTGGGAATGTAGACAAAGGATCCGTCACTGAAGACCGCAGAGTTGAGAGCCGCGTAGAAGTTGTCATTGGTTGGGACTACACTGCCGATGTACTTGCGCACCAGATCCGGATGGTGTTCGAGTGCCTCGCTGATCGGACAGAAGATGATACCGAGTTCAGCGAGCTTATCCTGGAACGTCGTCTTGACGCTTACCGAGTCAAGCACGACGTCGACGGCGACGCCCGCCAGGACTTTCTGCTCCTCAAGGGGAATACCAAGTTTTTCAAACGTGGCAAGAATCTCCGGATCAACCTCATCCAGAGAGTTCAGTTCCGGCTTTTTCTTCGGAGCGGCCCAGTAGATGATGTCCTGAAAGTCCACCGGTGGGTAGTCAACATTGGGCCACCGGGGCTCGGCCATGGCTTTCCATTGCTCGTAGGCCTTGAGGCGCCACTCAAGCATCCATTCGGGCTCGTTCTTGCGAGTCGAAATAAAGCGAATGACGTCCTCGCTGAGCCCTTTGGGCAGAAGCTCCTGCTCAATGTTGGACGTAAATCCGTATTTGTAATCGCTTCCAACGACTTCGTCGAGTATCGTTTGCTGGTCCATAGGCGGCAAATATACGACTGTTTTAGTCCTAGATCAGTGCAGAAGCCGCCGCGCAGAATGCGAAACGCCCCTTGTGCCGCGAAAAACAGGCAAAAGGGGCGCATCGTTCCCTCCTTCAGGAGGCTGTGGGAGATGGGTAGTATCCCTGAAGATTAGTGCTGAACGAGCATCCGCGAACGGGCAAGTACTGGTCCGTCGACCAGTTCAAGTGTATACAAGCCCGTGGCCAGTGCCGATGTGGGCATACGCAGTTCCGACGATGCCTCGATGCGGACTTGGCCAACAACTCGACCCTGGGCATCGACGATCTGCAAGCGCGCTGCGGCCGAACGTGTCTGGTCAGTGCCAATGCGCACAACGACGTGGTCATTGGCCGGAACCGGACCCACAACGCGCAGCAGTGCTGAGGCTTCATCGCCCTCATCGACTGACGTACCGCCCATGACCACAACAGTTGCCACAGAGCTTGTGACAGTGCCACAGCCGCCGGTGACGGCACAGGTGTATTGACCCTCGTTGGCCTTGGTAGCTGATGCGACTGTGTAGTCGGCTGATGTGGCCCCGGCGATCTCGACGCCACCCTTGCTCCACTGATAACTCAGGGTTGACCCAGTGGCCGCGACCGATACCGTGAACGGCTTGCCTTCGTCAACGGTGAGTCCGGCAGGCTGCCTGGTGATATCCGTTGGCGTGCCGACAATGACATTGACCGTGGTCGACGTTACGCTCGGGTTGCACGTGCCTGTGACAAGGCAGTCATACTTGCCTGCAGAGGAGGCATCGACCGACGCTATCGTGTACGTAGCATCCGTTGCGCCCGTGATGTTCACGCCGGACTTGCGCCACTGGTACTTCAAACCAGCACCCAAAGCCGTGATCGACAGCGTGGCGGACTTTCCGCCGCAGGCCGAAGCATCAACCGGCTGTTTTGTGATTCCCGGTGGATTGGAGATCGTAAAGGGGCTTAGCAGCTCGCTCAAATGGCCATGGATCGTCGTGATCCGAACCAGATACGGTCCGGTAGCAAGGGCAGGAACCTTCCACAGGTAGCTGCGTCCGCCTACATTCTTCGCAACGTCAATCCACTTACCCGAGCCGGCCTCAGAATATTGGATCTGGAACCGGGCTGTGTCCGGAAAACCTTGCGCCGACCAGGAGATGGGCTTACTGATGCCGACACAGTAGGTTTCGCCCCCTGCCGGAGCGGTCAGCTCAACAACACCAAAGGCGTGCTTGGCAACGTAGCCGTGCAGACCGGCAGATTCCTTCGAGGCCGATTTTGGATAGGTCGTCAAGTTCGTCGAGGTAGTGCTGGCAATGTAGTACGGGTTGCCCAGAGGATCCATCGACAGACTTTTGACGGTGTCTTCCTTGTTACCGGATACTAGCGTTGCGTAGATGTTCGTGGCGAGATTGATCGAGGCGATGAATCCGTCGGTGTTTCCGGCACGGGTTGACACAATTCCATCACCCGTGAGAGGGAAATTCTCCGACGCTGTAGTGCCGGCGATCAAGACCGTGGTTCCCGTCTGAAGCTTCATGGCATGAGCTTCGTCATCGTTCGAGCCACCATAGTATGTCGTGCCCACAAGTTCACGGCCGTCGTCGGCAAACACCGCAAGAAACACATCCTTCTTGCCGAATGTCTGCGTGTTGAGCGTACCGATAGCCGGAAGATTTGTGGATGTGGAGCCCCCGGTGATATAGGCGCGACCAAGCTCATCAACAACGATGGCCTTGCCCTCTTCGTCATTATTACCGCCAAAGTACGTCGAGTACGTTCCATCATCCGTGCTGGCAAGCGTCAGGTCGCGACTCAGCTTTACGACGAAAGCATCTGTCAGACCACCGTTAAACGTCTCATCGGCAGGCTTACGGCCGGAGGCAAAACGATCCGACGTTGGTGCCGTTTCAAAGTTCGAGGATGTTGTCGAACCGGTTAGAAACACACTGCTCGACTTATCGACCGCCATTGCGGTGAAAATGTCGTGTCCCGAACCGCCGAAATAACGGGATAGCTGCATCGAACCGTTAGCCGAAAAGGTAGCAACAAAACCGTCCGTCTGACCCTGGTTGGCCCCGCCGCCAGGGACATCACGGAACGTTGGAGGACGGCCCCATCCACCGGGGATGGTAATCTTAACGGTTGCCGGGAAGGTAACCGGGAAGCCTGTGGTGGACGTTGTACTGCCAGCAACGTAGATGACGCCTTCGCCATCAACCTTGATCGCACGTCCGACGTCGTCCTTGTTGCCACCGTGGTAAAAACCAATGAGGAGCTTCTGCAGCGTTGAATCGAGTTTGGCAACGAAGATATCCGACAGCGACTTGTAGAGCTTGCCCGTAACACCAGAGGTTGTCGGGAAGTCGTTCGACATTGTCTCACCTGTCACGTAGATGTTATTCGACTTGTCCCTGGTAACTGCACGGATCCGGTCGTCGGCAGCACCTCCGATGAACGTGTACGACAAAACCTTTTCAAGCCGGGCGTCCATCCTGGCAAGGAAGCCATCGGTCTTTCCTTTGACAGCCGTGCTATAACCTCCAGTGGCTCCAGGCACAGTCAGTTCAGAGGTGGTTCCGGCAACGATGATGTCACTGTTGCTGAGATACTCAATACCAATGAGCTCATCATCACTATTGCCCCCTATGAATGAGCCATACACCGTAGATGTAACTGGGGTAACATCAGCCAGCTCGGGACGCGCTCCACCAAGGATCTCGCAGCGGATCGAGGTCAGATCAGCCCCCTGGCGAGCAACCACGTTTCGCTGAACCCGACCGTCATCGCTCATCGCATAGGAGAGCGTCACGCCAGGGTAAAACTCGACCAAGGCTGTGCGAGATACCACCGGAGCGGTGAACCACTGCGACTGGTCGCTTCCTTTGATAAAGGTCACATAAGATATCGTCTCACCGTCTCGACGTTCAAAGCGCGAGTTGATATCGCGAAAAGTTTCGCGGACAACCGTGCCGGTACGCATTCCGTCACTGACCGTGTATTGGTCGGTCACTACGCCGGTGCGTGTGATCCAGACGTCTGCACCGTTCTGACGAACGGCATAGAGCACATTTGAAGGCCACTGCCCGACGTTGGCGATAAAGCCCTTCACGCCCGACGTTGCCGTGTTTGCGGTCCCTGCAATGGCACACATTGGCGCCAGTGCAATCAGGAGACCGAGCAGAACACCGACCGCATTTGATCGACGTGTCAGGAAGCGAGATTTCATCATGGGTGGTGGGGTGAAGTGCTTGAATATGATTCCACGTAAACACAACAACCACAGATTCGCACTTCTGTTACATGCATTCTAAGAAAGAAAGCGTCTGCCGGCAGTTGCAGGCAGACGCTTTGTGAAGTGGCGTGTAAGATTAACGCGGACTAGCGCACGACCATCACCAGAAGGGTCCAGGACCCGGCAGCGGTAGAGACCTTCAAGGAGTGCAGGCCAGATTGGCAGGTCTTTGTAGAGATCATCACATCGTGTGTGCCTGAGGAAAGTCCGCCGACGGTGAGAGTCTCCAGCGTACGTCCGCGCAGGTCCATCAGCGTCACAGTTACGTCCGAGGCAACCGGCAGATCGATGCGTACTGTGGTTTCATCAACCACCGGATAACGGCCTACCAGACGAATTGAGGAGTTCACATGGTACTCCTCGTCCACCGAGGTTCCTTCAACCACAACGGCTGCCTTCTCCGACGTAACCGTGCCACATCCGCCTGTAACGGCGCAGGTGTAGTCACCGGCATCGGCAGAAGTGGCTGA
>JBILLF010000021.1:0-25833 GCA_044376225.1 Patescibacteria group bacterium
CTACCGACTGATGCCCGAAAGGCGATCTGCCGGGTTCTATACGGTACGGATGAAAAGATCCTCGGCTCCGACACAAAAGATGATCTGCTGGTGAGCGATAACTGGTGCATGATCTGGTCGTTCGCTCAGCCCACATCGGAGCTCAAGCAAGCCCACCAAAAGCGTACTTTTGAAATCGTTAATCAGGAAGCACAGAATTGGATGAATGCCAATCCTGAAAAGGCGAAGAAGTATCTGCAGCCAAAGAAATAAGTAGGTGAAGAGATGATCCTCCTGGCAATGTTTACCAGTGAACTGGAAGCCCAACTGCTTGCTTCGAAGCTGAAAGCGGCAGGCATCGACTATAAACTGCAGGACAGTCAGTCTGACGGCTACAAGCTATCCGTCTTTGAAGATGACCTTGATGAAGCCCGCGAGATCTATGACGCGGCATCCACCGAAGGCGAGATAGGTGGCGCATCGTTCGATGACGACGAGTTCAATTTTGATGAGATGGAGGGGCAGTAATCCGCCCCACCATCGCCGGCAGCATAGCCCGCCAGGTGGGCCAGTCATGGGTCCATTCGTTTGACCACACGTCGATGGTGTGGGGAATAGAAAGAGCGGTGAGGACTTCGCCGAACAGGACGCTGGCAGAAGGGTCTTCGTAGGCACCGCTGCCGGTTGCAATGTGAACGTGTTTATCGGTGCGGAGCAGGTCTAGGATAGCCCCTTCCTTGAGATTGGGCAGATAGTCCATCGGCGAGTTAAAGTAGCAGTCCTCGTCAAAGTATCCCTTTGTGTAGGCCTTGAGGTCGTAGATACCACTCATGGCCAGTGTGCCACCGAACAGATCCGGACGTCGGAACATGGTGTTAACGGCGTGCAGGGCACCAAGGGAAACACCGGAGGTCAGGATCGGCAGCGGTCCGTCACAGTCATTGTGAATGAACGGTACCACTTCATCAACGATGTAGGCATTGTACTGCTGGTGGCGAATGGCCTTCTGACGTCCTTCCATCCGGTCGTTGAGCCAAGCCTCGCTGTTGATGCTGTTGATCGAGAAGATCTTGATGAGGCCCTGTTCAAGGGGCTCCTTGACGCTGTCGATCAGATGAAACCGCTCATACTCGAGATAGTCGGCGGCAGCACTTGGGAACATGAGGATCGGTGTGCCATAGTGTCCATAGACGCAGATCTCCATGGTCTTGTCAAGCCGGGGACTGTGCCACGAGGTAATGTCTCTTCGCATGGCGCAAAGCTACGGCTTTGTGCTGCACTACTCAGCCAATACGGCTGTCAACGAAGACAAGTGCCGAACCGTCATGCACCGTGATCGACACATCCGAATGGGTTGCGCGATTGCGCGCCCCCTCGCGTGTACCCAGCTCGAGAACCTCGTCAGTTAGCGGCCACTGTAGTCCAGCGGTGGTCAGGCGTGCTCGAGGCTGCGGGATGATGGAGATGATCTCGCCAACCTCAGCGCTGTAGGAGAATGCCTCGTACACCGGCGTGCCGATGCGATGCCCGTCGAGGGCAAATAGTTGCATCGAGCGACCATGGCGCATCAGCACAGACCAGTTGTTGAGCGTGTGCTCAAGTTCGCCTCCATGGATGCCCGCTACCAAGACTGTGGACCAGTGGGATGAGGCAGCCACGTGTAACGCCTTCTCAAAGTCATTGATGTCCTGATCGGGATTGGCGATCACCATGCCATGCTGACGGACAGATTCTATGACTTCCGGCCGCACTGAGTCAAGGTCACCGGTAAGAATATCCGGGATGATGCCCATGTCCATGAGTGTATTGGCTGCTCCGTCGGCGGCAACAAACGGAACCGCTGAGACGAGCTCGAGAACTGACCTCTCGGGCAGAATCCCATTGAGCAGGATGACGGCATCAAAGGATTGACCATCGACGAGTACATGCTTCATGGACGTCCAGACCTTTCCCATTCATCCAGGATGGACATCACGGCATCGATCCCGTCGGTAAGTGCTGCCGGACCTGGCTGAAGGATAACCGGTGAAGGGATCTCGCGCAGGAAGCCAGTTGTAAGGGGGCGCATGGCCTCCCATCCGGGTCGGGATTGGACGCGTTCGGGCTTGAGCATCTTGCCGCACCACGACGCGATCATGATGTCCGGATTGCGTCGTACAGGGTCCAGCATGTCGGCTATGATGCGCCCCTTGGCGTCTTGATGCACGCGATTCTCTGCATACACATCAACACCGCCGCAGATCTCAATGATCTCGCTAACCCAGCAGATTCCACTGATCAAGGGGTCATACCACTCCTCGAAGTACACCCTCGGACGGATGCTGCGGCGCGCGCCGCGATCGGCCATCTCAGCCACACGTTCCTGCAGCGAAAGCATGTAGGAGTGTCCCGCCGAGCCCCTTCCCACAAACGACGTCATGCGTGCGATCATACCCAGGATGCCATCGACCGACCGATGGTTGAAACAGACAACCTCCACACCACGGCGGATCAGCTCGGCCGAGATATCGGCTTGCAGATCCGACCAGGCAAAGACGACGTCGGGACGCAGTGCAAGGATCTCGTCAAATTTCGCATCAAGGTAGGTCGAAACCTTGGGTTTCTCCTTTCGAGCATGGGGCGGCCGGACCGTGAAGCCCGAGATACCGACGATCAGGTCATCGGCACCGATGGCATAGAGCGTTTCGGTGCTTTCCTCCGTAAGGCACACCACGCGCTTAGGAAACGGCGAGGTCATCGTCGTGATCCTGCACCCTGTCGGACCAGAATCACCGGCGCAAGGTCGCTGCTGAGCATGGTGAGATGGGCCTTGCGGAACTCGGGATAGTCCGCCGGTTCGACCAGTCCTTTGTGCACCACGATGCTGCGCTGCAGGCGCAGACTCTTGCCCTTGATTGTTGCCGAATACGAGTAACTGATTGATGGCAGCTTGATGCTTACTGCTGCAGGGGGCTTGACGAAGGCGTACCCTGGCGGAGGAACGATCACGATCTCTGCGGTGACCGAGTCATACTCGGCCGCGAGGTCGAGCGGATAGGTGCGTCGTTCTAAGTCGTACAGCGCCATCTGATAGCACGGTAGATTCATCCACTGCGGACGTACCATGATCGTGTCGGCGCTGGAATCTGCCGTGACCTGCACCCGACCTCGCATGTGAATCGTTGGTGTTTCCGGATTCTTTTTTGTGGGCGTGATCCATGCCGAATCATACGCCGGTGAAAGATCGGCTGCAGCAGAGCTCGTAAACATCCGCCGCATCATGAGTGCTGACGTGGAATCGAAGTCGGCCGATCGGATAGTGAACTCACCATTCGCGATGCGTGCATCGGAAAAGACAAGGCGAGCCGTGGTATGGAACTCTCGACGGTTGATGTAGCGCTTGTGCAGCCGCACGGGGTCGCGCATGCGTTCTCCGATCGGGGCTGCAAATCGGTCCTCGATGGTACGCGGAACCATTCCGAACGGCTGTGTTCTCGCGGTCAGGTCGATCATGTGGGCGCGCGTGTCGCCGGGTAGAACCAGGATCACATGATCGAAAGGAAACGATGGTACCGGCTCTTTGTAGGTAATGGAAGCTTCGGTGTTGACCAACGCAGGAACGGCCTCGACGCCCCGCTCTGCCATCATGGTTGCAGCCAGAACGACTTTGTCAGCGGCTGATCCGCTGCGCAGTTGGAGCACATCACAAGCGCGCCGTGGAGCCGTAAGAGAAGCACCGTCACTGCTCAGGGAAATCGAATCGATCACAAATCGTGATATCGTTTGTGCGACAATCTCCTTTGGCCACTTCACGCCGGGCGGAAGCAGCCGGTCCACGACGGCGCGTAAGTCATCGCACGCCTGCCGACGTCTGGCGTAGCAGTCTTCGACATAGGTGTTGATCACCAGCCAGTTCGGATACGTTCCGAATTCGATTTTCGGAGCAAAATGCTGTTCAGGGGGCATGAACGGTTCCGGAACCATCGCCGGTACATTGCGGGTCTCCCATGTGAACAGTGTGCCACCACTGACTTCGCGATCAGAAAAATCAGGTGTAAAATTCTGAGCGTAGAACTGGTAGTATGCTGTTGAGGGAACGATGACGCTGAGCCGCGCCCGCCGAACGGGACTTGCCACCGAGAATCCCATGCCGGCACTAGCGTAGAGCGGAAATGCAGAATCGCGGACAATTCGATCGGCAGTGTAGATGAGTACGTCACCAGCAGACGCGTCGCTGAGCGATGCGGTCGAATCGAGCATGTCGATCGTGCGCTGTGATCCTCCGCGGGAAACGATCACGAGCTCCTGACGTCCGAGCGTGCCCAGTGGAAAGCGGGCCGGCATTGGCAGCGGGGCGGTTGAGTCGATTCGGTGGATGCGGATGACATTGCGAACGCGTTTGAGCACAGTGCTGCCGGACAACACAGCCTGCTGCACATCGGCAAAGATCGTCTCCAGCGATAGCGAATCGCTGACAGGTTCGCGTGCGGCACTATTGGCTGTGCTGTCCAAGTCCACGCGTCCGATCTCATCAAGTGGGTTGGGGCGCTTGAGAATGTTGAGTGCGGTGTGCCACGCATCGGGCATTCCGGGGTCGATCACCAATGCTTGGTCGATGCACAGACGCGCTGAGTCGGCAACTCCGCGCTGATGAAATGCAAGCCCCCTGAGGTGCCACGCCGGAGCATGTTCCTGGACGATGTCCAGCGCGCGGGTGGCGTATGAGTCGGCTCCCGTGGCATCATTGGCGTCGAGACTCTCCTGGGCTCGCCGGCACATCCAGGCCACACCCGAGGTATCCTGATCGGCCGCCATACGAAGGGCCCGCAGGATATTATCGTTGCGCTGAAATGTGGTGTCGATCTCCTGCGTGCGGCGCTCGGCTAGGCGCGCTTCGGGGTTGGATGGTATGCGTGAGCGAAGATTGGTAGTAACCGTAAGTCCGGGAAGGGGGCTCCCCGTCGTATCCTCGATGCTCAGGGAAAACGATAGCAGTGGCATCACATCCCGACCGATGCGTAGCTGCAGCTTGTTCCAACCTCGGGCCAGCATACACGAGACAGTCATCGATGTCGAGCGGGCGAACACGTCATCATCAACAGCCAGAATGAGCGAGTCATTCAGGAACAGGCGGGCCGAACCGATCAGGCCGAACCGTAGATGCACGCGTTGACGAGAAAGAGAGTTGATGTAGGTGCGAGCAAGGAAGAGGCAGGACTTCTCGGGCGTATGACCCGAGAGGTTGACCCAGCCGAAGAGATCCGTGGCGTGATAGGGGTTCCATCGGGCGCGCCCTCCCCAGAGATTCTCGAAGGTCGTGGTCGTGTCATCGGACAGCTCGGGTGGCGTAGGACGCTGAATTCCCATGCCTCCGGTGTTGGCAAAGGGCCCGACGATCGACCATGCTCCGATACCTGTCGGTACCGTCTGACTCAGCACTGCGCTGGGCCAGATGATGAGCGTTGCTGCAAAAAGCAGTAGGAGAAACAGTACTGCAGGGATGCCGTGTTCGCTCCGGCGCGTGGGTATCAGTGGGTTTGCTACTTTGCGATCCATAGTCACAAACTACCAAAAGCCATGTTTACGGTTTCGTCGATCCTCGTTCCTACGGACTTCTCAGAGAACGCCCAGAAGGCCCTCGATCTTGCCAAGGAGATCGCCCGCGGCACCAATGCCACCCTGCATCTGATCCATGTCGTAGAGCCCGTGGTGTACCCCGCCGACTGGAGCTATGCCCAGGTGGGGTTTGCTGATCTTGAGCGCGAACTTGAGGCCAACACAAAGAAGGAACTCAACGGGTTGGCCGATGCACTGCAGAAGGAAGGGTACAGGGTTGAGACGGCCGTTCTGCGTGGACGTGCCAGCGAAGAGATCTGTGCCTATGCTAAGGACCATAACAACAGCATCGTTGCCATCGGCACCCATGGACGGGGCGGATTGGAGCATTTTCTGTTTGGTAGCACCACTGAGCGCGTCCTCCGCAAAGCCCCCTGCCCGGTCCTTTCCGTCCGACTTGAGCACTAAGTCCCATGCCCATCGTAAAAACGTCGAAGCTCATCACCATTGAGCGGCATATCACCGAGGAAGGGGCGATGCACCCTGAGGCCACGGGTGAGTTCTCCCATCTTCTGCGCGACTTTACCTTAGCGATGCGAATCCTGGCCCGTGATGTGCGCCGGGCCGGACTCAACGACGTGCTCGGTTCCACAGATGGCACCAATGTTCACGGCGAACGCGTAAAGCGTCTCGACCTGCATGCCAACGAGGTGATCTTCCGCGCCATGGACCATGGAGGGCATCTCTGTGTGATGGCCTCGGAAGAATCGGACGGCCTGATCCGCATCCCGAATGAATACAAGCGCGGTAAGTACGTGCTGGTGTTCGATCCGCTGGATGGATCGTCGAACATCGATGTCAATGTTACCATTGGGACGATCTTCTCGATCTACAAACGCATCGACCCGACAATGATGACCGACGGAGCGATCGACGACTGCCTGCAACCGGGATGGAAGCAGGTAGCTGCGGGCTACTGCATGTATGGTTCAAGCACGCAGTTGGTGTACTCGAGCGGTAACGGAGTGGACGTATTCACGTTTGATCCGACCATTGGTGAGTTCCTTCTGACGTATGAGAAGATCCGCATACCGCAGCGGGGCAAGATCTACTCCGTCAATTCAGGCAATGCTCACATCTGGCCACAGGGTGTTCGCGATTATGTCTCGTGGCTGTTACGTCCTTCGGACGATGGCTTGCGACCATATTCACTCCGCTACGTAGGAACGATGGTCGCCGATGTCCATCGCACGCTTCATTACGGCGGGATCTTCCTATACCCGGGAGATATGCGAATGCCCGATGGTAAGCTCCGACTCGTATATGAGGTCAACCCGATGTCGTTCCTCGTCGAACAGGCCGGTGGACGTGCCACCGACGGCGTAAACCGCATACTTGATCTTCAGCCAACCTCCTTGCATCAGCGTGTGCCGTGCTTCATGGGCAGCACAGAGGACGTACTGGAGGTGGAACGCTTCCTGCGCGATGCCAACATGATGTAGATTCGAAGCGTTCATCAATCAAGGACGTTCTCATGACAACCCGTAGAAGTTTTCTTACTGCCGCCGGTACCGGTGCTGCCGCACTGGTCGTGGGAGCCCCTTCGCTTCATGCTATCGGTTTTGAGCCGACGCCGGCTCCGGGCAAACACGAGCTTCCGGCACTGCCGTATTCTTTCGATGCTCTCGAACCGCACATCGATGCTCAGACAATGCAGATCCACCATGGTAAACATCACATGGCGTACGTCAACGGTCTGAACAAGGCCGAAGAAGAACTTGCCAAGGCACGCGCCGCCGATGACTATGCACTAATCCAGCATTGGTCCAAACAGGCTGCATTTCATGGTGGCGGACACTGGCTCCACTCGATGTTCTGGAAGATCATGGGTGCGCCTGGAACGCTGGGAGGGGGCGAACCCACCGGTGATCTACTGGCGGCGATCAGCGACGGGTTCGGATCGTTCGGGGCCTTCAAGAAGCAGTTCACGGCAGCCGCGGTTGCGGTTGAGGGTAGCGGATGGGCTCTGCTGCACTACCGTCGTGATGACGGCCGCCTCATCGTCATGCAGGCCGAGAACCAGCATAAGCTCTCCTCCTGGGGTACCACGCCCATTCTCGGAATCGACGTCTGGGAGCATGCGTACTACCTGAGGTACCAGAACAAGCGCGCCGATTATGTCACCGCTTGGTGGAATGTTGTGAACTGGAACGCCGTGGCAGCTAACCTTGCTTCACTGCGTCGGTAACGGTACCATTTTTGAGATGCAAAAGAATTTTCAAGTCGATGTGGAAAACTCCTTGTTTCGAGGTGTTTTCGCGCTAACTTGCGTTCGCCAAAGCGCAGGCGGGACGGCGCTGAGGTGACTTCGGGTCGAGATAAATCAGTGGTTCAACACCGAAGTCGTCCAATCGTTCCGCAAAGGGTCGATGTATGAACATCTATGTAGGCAACTTGCCGTACTCAATGGACGATAACGAGCTTCGTGCTTCGTTCTCAGAGTTCGGCACCGTGCAGTCAGCTTCCGTTGTGAAGGACAAGTTCACGGGGCGTTCGCGCGGGTTCGGTTTTGTTGAAATGCCGGACGCTGCCGCTGGCAATCAGGCGATCGAGGCGATGAATGGCCGCAATCTTGGCGGACGTCCTCTCGTGGTAAATGAAGCACGTCCACGTGATGAGCGTCCAATGCGGTCGGACCGCGGTCCGCGTCACTGATCCAATCCTGCGATCACGAGCTGTAACGGCCACCCCATAAGGGTGGCCGTTCGTATTTTGCGCCCTGCCAGCCCCCTGTCTGCATGATCAGGGGGTGATGTTTTCCCCCTCACCGACGTCTGGACCGTATGCACATCTTCGATACGATCTCGGGCATGGGCCACGAGCAAGTGGTTCTCTGCTCCGACACAGTCACCGGCCTTCGCGCCATCATCGGCATTCACAACACTTCGCTCGGACCCTCCCTGGGCGGTACACGCTTCTGGAAGTACGACTCCGACGAGGCCGCCATTACGGATGTGCTGCGTCTGTCACGGGGCATGACCTACAAGGCGGCCGTTAGCGGCGTGAACCTTGGCGGCGGCAAGGCTGTGATCATCGGTGATCCTCGCACGGATAAAAGCGAAGGACTCTTCCGGGCCTTCGGGCGCATGGTCGAGAGTCTTCGCGGACGCTACATCACGGCAGAAGACGTGGGCACCAGCGTGCGGGATATGGAATGGATCCGCATGGAAACAAAGTACGTGACCGGCATCGGCGGACCTGGCGGATCGGGTGACCCGAGTCCAGTGACGGCTCTTGGCGTGTATTCAGGTATGCGTGCCTCGGCCAAGGCCACATGGGGCAGTGATTCGCTCTCGGGCAAAACAGTTGTTGTTCAGGGGGCCGGCAATGTTGCCACCTACCTCGTTGAGCATCTCGTCAAGGACGGCGCACGGGTGCTCATTTCGGATATCTACGAAGACAAGGTCAAAGCCCTAGCAGCACGCACCGGCGCAGAGGTTATCGCGCCTGATGCTGTGTACACAACGGCTTGTGATGTGTTCTCACCGAACGCTCTGGGTGCCATCCTCAACGACGACACCATTCCCGCCATGCAGTGCGCTATCGTCTGCGGCGGTGCAAACAATCAGCTCAAGGATGAGAAGAAGCATGCTGAAATGCTGCGCAGCAAGGGTATCCTCTACGCTCCAGACTACGTCGTCAACTCCGGAGGCCTGATGAATGTGGCCTCTGAGGTCGAAGGCTATGATCGTGCCAAGGTCATGCGTCAGGCAGAAGGTGTGTACGACATCACGGCAAACATCTTCCACATCGCTAACGAGCGGAATCTTCTCACCATCGAAGCCTCCAACGCCATTGCCGAAGAACGTCTGCGCCAGGTGCGTCACGTTCACGGTTCGTATGTTGGCAGTCCAACTATTCGTGGCGTCTAACACGTCGGAGATCCATTGACAGATTCAGAACAGTCGAACCAGTTTCCTGTTAGTCACAAGACAACGGTTAGGGGCTCACGTCACCTGGCCCGGGAAAAGGTCCTGCAGATCCTTTCGGCCATTGACGGCGGCGATGTCGAAGTCGACGTTGCCTTCCGCCATGTATTCTACCGTCAGTTCACATTCGATTCAAAGGAAGCTCCCGAAGGGACCCGTATCCTTCGTCCGGACGAGGTCCACGAGTTGGAAGCCGACGTCCCGATCTCGTGGAACAACGATGACATTGAATACGCGCGCCGTGTTATCGCTGCCGCGATCGACGGCAAGGTTGCCGGTACTGAGCTCATTCAAAAGCATGCTCAGAACTGGGAGTTCGACCGCATCGCCGCATTGGATATCATTCTTATGCGCATGGCGATTGCCGAGCTTCTGTCATGCCAAGAAATCCCCATCAAGGTAACGATCAACGAAGTAATCGAGTTAGCAAAGAGATACTCGACCGATAAGAGTGGCACGTTCATCAACGGCATTCTTGACGCGATCATCGAAGAACTGAAAACCACGGATTCCATCAAGAAATCGGGAAGGGGCTTGCAGCCCTGACCGGGAGGAACGCAATGATTCGCTCATCCGGACGCCTATGCGCCATTGTTATGGTGCTGGCAGCGATCTCATGCACTCTGTCGCTCCAGGCGCAGCGCATCACTTGGATCAAGACGCTCGGTGGTCCGAGCTTCGACATGGTTGAACAACTACATGTCGGCGCGGACGGTTCATGCAATCTTATCGGCACCTTTTCGGATTCGCTCGACGTCGGAGGTATCATCCTGCAGTCGATTGGCAGTTATGACGTCTTCACGGCCCGCTTCAACTCGAAGGGCAATGTGACGACGGCTGCTTCCCATGGCGGTCTGGATGCCGATGAAGGACGCTCGATCGTGGTCGATAACAAGGGCAACACCTACTTTGCAGGTGCCTTCATCGATGTAGCCGTGATCGCCGGTGAACAGATCGAGAGCATCGATCCATCATCAGTGGACATGTTCGTTGTTAAGATCAGCAAAGAAGGCCTCCTGCAATGGGTCAAGGTCTTTGGTTCTCCGACATATGATGAAGGAGCCCCGTCACTTGCCGTTGACTCGACGGGTAACGTCTATGTTGCCGGTGGAGTTGGTGGAACTGGACAATTCGGAACGAAGAAGTACACCTCGGCCGGCAAGCTCGATGCCTTTGTTGCTAAGCTCAATGCCAATGGTGACGTTCAATGGGTGCAGGGGGCTGGTTCGGCGGATAACGACCAGACGCTGCACGTTCATGTGACGCCGAATGGAGACCGCGTCTATGCCGTTGGCAACTTTATCGGACTCGTCAACTTCGGTAGCAACACGATAGAGAGCTTCGTAAACCGGACGGACTTTTTCGTCCGTGCTCTCAACGCATCGGGTCAGCCACTCTGGTGCAAACGAATCGGCTCAAGCGAGCCAGACTTCCAGATCGGCGCTAATACAACGACGGACGGCAAGCTGCTCTTAACTGGAACAATGCGCCTGACGACGACCTTCGATACCAAAACGCTCAAGGCCGATGGTGAGAATGATCCGGACGTCTTCGTAGCCAAGGTTAACCGCGATGGAGACTTTGAACTGCTGCGTCGCTATGGTAGCATCTTTGAAGAAACAGCCTCCTGTATCGTCGCAGACGCGAAGGGTAACATGTTTGTGGGCGGTTCGTTCGACAGCACAACAATCCTGGAGACCTTCCAGCAGGAATCGTACGGGGCCAGCGATGGTTTTGTAATGCGCCTTCTGGCTAACGGTGACGTTGACTGGGTGAAGACCTTCGGCGGACCATACGAAGACGCTGTTACGGGCGTTGGTATCGATGCCAAGGGCATACCATACGTTGCCGGTGTCTTTGAAACCTACGCGTTCTTTGATGACATACGGTACAATGGAGAGGGCTTTGACGACATCTTCCTCGCCGCGCTCGATTGTGGTCCAAGCACGCAGCTTCGTCCGAATACAAACGAATTGAAGATCTGCGAAGGAATGGATCGTCCGATCGTTGCCCGCCTCGGGTATCCCTCCTATGAGTGGTTCGTTAACGGCAATAAGGATCCGGAACCAAGCTTCACACTCAAGACGACCAACTTGAAGACTGGCACATATACCATTTACTGCCGTATCAAGGGTTTTGACGAGTGCATCAAGAACACGGATACGATCAAGGTCGTTGTTGCACCGGGTCTGACGGTGCCCCTTATCACGCGCAAGGCCGACGAGCTGACGTGCAGTGTGGACTTGGTGAACTACCAGTGGTATCGTGAAGGAAAGAAGATCAGCGGTGCAACTTCACGGACGATCAAGATCTCCGGTGACGGCAATTATCGAGTGCTGATCTCGGACACCGCCGGCTGTGAGCGCTGGTCAGAGAACTTCCTCGTCGGAACCACGAGCGTTGATGATCTTATCGAAGGCACCTCAATTGCCGTGTATCCGAATCCAACCTCTGGTGCGTTTACCATCGCCGGTGCCGAAGGCGTCGAAGTTTCGGTGCGCGATGTGATGGGTCGCATCGTAACATTCGTTGGTTCGGCAGCCCCCTATCAGACAGTGGAGCTCGAAGGCGCAGCGGGCATGTATGTAGTGACGCTTCGCTCCGGCGGCGAATCACGCACGGTGCTCGTCCAGAAGAGATAAGGGTCCGCGCCGCACGTCAATGACGAGCGCGACCATTGCCGGAATGAATTCAAGGACAAGGGCAGCGGGGTGTTCCAACCACACACCGCTGCCCTTGTATGTTGAATAGCCCACGGCATACAAACACATCGTGAAGGTCCACGTGATGACAGATCGCAGCGGTACTAGTGGCATCAAGGCAAGGGGCGCGAGCAGATACCACGGATGAACAACAGGTGAAAGAACCATCACAATATTCATGAAGAGTGCTGCCACGGTAAGAGGCTGCATCCTCCAACGTCGAATGACGTAGACGGATGCGATCAGGAGCATCCCACCTATGATCGGTCGAATGAGATCGACTGATACGAACCAAGATAAGACCGTAAATATGAGCGAATTCGTCTGCCACGCCTGCGTGAACCGACCAAGTGATCCAACGAGATTCTCGCCGATGAACGGGAGATAGATCAAACCGACGGTTCCAACAGTCAGAGTGATGATTCGCATCACATCTCTACGGCATTGCCCGTGGAGAAGAACCGGGATCATGACAAGCGGCAGATACTTGATGCTTATTGCAACGCCGAGCAGGATTGCCGATGTGGTAATGGCACCACGCTGATGCATGACGAGTGCTAGAGCCATGAACACGGCCATGAACGCATCGACATGCGAATCGGCAAAGCCGTGCAGGAGAACAATGGGAGATAGTGCTGCAAGTGCGAGCCACGGGCGCACTCGAGGCGGACTGATCCGCCATAGAGCCATACTGGGAATGACGAGGAGAATCCAGAATGTGAGCTTCCATATTGATTCATTCCCGCCCGACACCATGCTGGCGATGGCAAATAGGATCTGAGAACCCGGAGGGTAGATCGTGAGCATGTCCGCATACGGCAGCAGCTGCGGCAGAGGCGCCGCTCCGTTCGAATATGAGTAGTCCTTGAGCGAGACGTCGTTAGGAGTCATCGCAAAGGGGCTAACACCGTGCGCCGTCAGCCAGCCATCCCATTGATATCGCAGAAGGTCATCAGAGAAAAGGCCATGTGGTGCTGCCATCAGTGCAATGCACACGAGTGCCGATGGGAGCATCATGTGCATGATGCGTGTGCGAACCGATGCGTCGCCCTTCACCATGCATCCAACGAGTATTAGCCACGCACCGCTGTGCACATACCAAAGTATTGTGGGGTTGAGTCCGCTGAGCCCCTTCCATGACATCAACGTTCCCCCAGCGCAGGCGACGATGATGCCAAGTGCGCTAGTAGCGAGAAAGGGCAAGGCGTGCAATTGTGGCAAGGATCTTTGTTCCGGCACGGAGCGAACCTACGACGGTTCCTGAGATCTTCGATGCTCCGATACGACGTCGATAGCGCACAGGTATCTCTCGGAAAGCAATGCCGTGCTTGGCCACCTTGATCTGCATCTCCACGGTCCAGCCCCAGGTGCGGTCCTGCATATCGAGTCGCATTAGCGTGTCCCACCGAACTGCACGAAGCGGACCAAGGTCGGTGTAGTGCACGTTCCAGATCATGGCAATGAGCCGTGTCGAAAGCCAGTTCCCAAATCGCTGCACAGGCGTTAGCGATCCACGCTCGGCATCGCCCAGGACACGGCTTCCTAAACACATCTCCGCATTCGAGTTCATAACCGTGTTGAGGATTGTTAGCACATCCTCGGGATGATCGCTCGCATCTCCATCGAGAAACAGCACCACGTCAGGGGGATTATAAGACAATTCCGCAAGTCCTCTCAGACATGCTGCCCCATACCCTTTCTGCGGCTCATGCACGACGTGGGACCCAGCCGCCTGCGCTATCGCAACGGTCCTGTCCGTCGATCCATTATCGACGACGATCACACGGTCCACAAGCCCCTTCACAGACTCCACCACCAGTCCAATTGACTGTTCTTCGTTGAGTGCGGGAATGATGATGGTGGTGTGAAGAGACAAGAGACGAGAGACGAGAGACAAGAGACAAGAGACGAGAGACAAGTTACGAGTGACGATGTGTAATAGCCCCGGGCCTTGGCCCGGGGTACGGGGGAGCGTCAGTAACAGCCCCGGGTACGTATCGAACGTCACGTTTCGTTGGCATCCGAGCACGAAGATGTCATGAAACCACCATACATCATCATTGTTGCCGGACCCAACGGTATTGGCAAGACAACATTCGCAAAATGGTACCTTCGAATGTTTGCCGACTGCGAGTTGATCGTCGATACGGATGCGATAGCACGGGAACTCGTGAATTATCCGGAATCCGAACGAAACGTCGCGGCCGGGCGCATTGCATTGACGATGATCAACGAACTCATCGAACAGCGACGATCGTTTGCAATTGAGACAACAATGTCGGGTAAGACCTTAGCGGGAGTGCTCCACCGAGCACATGAGCTCGAGTACTATATTGCGATCCGTCTACTATGGGTTCCTTCCGTACGGATAACGATCGAGCGAGTTGAGATGCGGCGCCAGAATGGCGGTCATTCTATTGGGCTGGACGATCAATTGCGACGCTTTGATAGATGTTATATCAACTTATTCACCATCTATAGACGAGTATGCCATGATTGGGAGCTATACCTCGGAATTGACGAAAGCAATGAGTCGTTCGCCCGAGGAGAAGGTGGCCTCATTTAGAGAGCAGCTTGAATCAGGTGATCCATTCATCCAGCGATCAGCAGCCGCAGCCATCCGTGCCAGCTATGATGTACGGGATCAGTATCGCCGTACAGGTCGAAAACTTGTCATCATGGTAGATGGTGAGATCTGCCACGTAGATCCGGATTCGCCATTGTTGGCTGATTTCTCATCACTGGTGCCGCTCGTAAAGCAAGTCTGCCCCCTACCTCCGGAAGAAGAGCCGCCGGGATTCGAGTAGGGACGAGACGGTATCGGAACGAAAAGGTGTGTGTTCCAAAACTTTCCCATGGCCCCCGCCACGGTATGCGGGGTTATCGCCGCAATTCCCCAAGCCGCACGCGAGCATCAAGTAAGTCACAAGCCATCTGTAGGTTGAGCCAGAACTCCGGCGTGGTGCCGAATTCGCCTGATAGCAATGATGCCTGGCGGCTTCTCGTACCTCAGCGTAACTTCGTCGCTTCGTCCTCATGTCACTCCGCAACTTCGCATGCGCTTCTCCTTTATTGCCCTGCTTGCCCTGATCGGCTGTTCTTCACCTGCCCCCTTGCCTGTGGTTGACGTCGTTGATCTTCAGCGGTATGCCGGACGCTGGTATGTATGGGCGCGCTTCGATCACAGCTTTGAACGGGGCTGTTCCTGTTCGGTGGCAGAATACACCGTGATGCCCGACTATGTGAAGGTGGTGAACTACTGTTTGGAAGGGGACTCGTGGCGCACCATCGAAGGCAAGGCATTTCCGGTAGAGGGCTCGAACAATGCCAAGCTCAAAGTGCAGTTCTTCTGGCCGTTCAAGGGCGACTATTATATCGTTTCGCTCGACAGTGCATATCAGCATGTGCTGGTTGGTGAACCCGGCCGCTCCTACCTCTGGATGATGTCACGCACACCCGTCGTTGATGAAGCCAAGTACGCTGAGCTTGCCGCTATTGCAAAGGAGCGTGGCTTTGATCCTTCGAGCCTGCTCCGAATGAAGTGCGCTAGCGCACCGCCCCCTCCCGGAAGGTAAAGGTGCGGCGTCATCCCGAGCGCCGCAGGCGCGAGGGACCTCGCGTTTGATACCGGTACGATCTCTTCGCATAACTGCTCGGGGCTTCAGCCATGGGCCGGGAGGAAGGCAAGCCCCCTTAAAATCAATAGTGAATTATGCTTGATTCTGAGGATGGGAGGAATTGGCCCCAAAACAATACAGCAAAAACTGGATTGCTGAACCCCTTGTTTCCCAGGGCTGAAGCCCTGGGCAGTTGTGCGAAGAGTATGTCACTTGTCACTCGTCACTTGTCACTTGTCACTTGTCACTCGTCACTTGGATCCCGGCCTGCGCCGGGATGACGGCCGTAACCCAAAACCCAAAACCCAAAACCCAAAACCCAAAACCCAAAACCCAAAACCCGATCAATACCGTAACGACGGCGGAGCGCCAGCCCCGTATCATCGAAGTATGATCTTTCATGACCGCCATAGCGCTGCACGTCAGCTACTACCCCTTCTTGATGTGCATAAGCGCCATCCCGGAGTTGTGGTAGCCCTTCCGCGAGGGGGCGTTCCGATGGCCGCAGAGATCGCAGCTCACCTCGGCTGGCCAATGCACGTTCTGGCGGTGAAGAAGCTACCACATCCGGACAATCCAGAATTCGCCATCGGGGCTGTAGGTCTGACGAACTATGTTGTTCCGGTACAGCATGCCGATGTGCCGAAGCACTACGTTGAGCGCGAGGTGGGGCGAATCCAGCAGTTGCTACGAAAGAGGGAGGAGTCCTACCACCAACTGCCCCTTAACGCGCGAGGCAAGACGGTGATCGTTGTTGATGACGGTATTGCCACTGGTCTCACCTTGCGATTTGCCGTTGATCAGATTCGATCCCAGAATCCCAGATCGATCATCGTTGCGGTCCCTGTGGCTGCCTCCGAGGCCGTGCACGAGCTCCATTCGCTGGTCGACGAGTTCATCGTCCTGCACGTGCCGGCATGCTTTGGTGGCGTCGGAGAGTGGTATGAAAACTTCGAGGAGGTCACTGACGAGGAGGTCCTGCGGACGGTCTCGGAGTATTCATCCAATGTAGCAAACAGCCAATCCTTGGAACGAGTGCCATTCGGTCGTTGAGTACGTGTGCGTTACATAGCCAAATGGTGTTCTTAGAGCTTCTGTATCGGACAGGGATCTTCCAATATGATGTTTACGGTTTCTTAATCTCCTGAACTGACGCATGGTGGCGAAGTTTGCACCTCACTACCACCAACGGTTTCAGGGGATTCCATGCGTCTGTTCGTGACATCAGTTCTTGTTCTTGTTGCTGTGTTCGGAATGGGAAGTGCGAAGGTGATCGCACAAACAACAACTGCAACAGTCAATGGCGTAGTCGCCGACCCTTCCGGTCAAACGATTACGGGGGCGACCATTCGACTTCGACATGTTCCATCGGGCACTGTGTATGGTGCGGTGAGCCGCAAAGATGGACGTTACTCCATTACCGGAGCACGTATTGGTGGCCCATATGCTCTTTCAGCAACAATGGTGGGCCGGAAGAAGGTTGATGTTGGCATTCCATCACTGAGCCTTGGCGAGACTCGTCGAGTTGACGTGACACTCGAGGAGGAATCCGTAAGCAAACCTGTCATTGAGATCACGGCATCCTCATCGAGTCCCATTAATAGCAACAGGACCGGAGCCTCAGAGACTGTCGGCGAAAAGCAGATCACGTCGTTTCCGACCATCTCTCGAAACTTCCAGGATTTCCTGCGATTCTCCCCTCAAACAGCCTCTGCGGGCGGTGGTACATCCGTTGGTGGACGAAACAACCGGTACAATAACATCCAGATCGACGGTACACAACTGAATGACCTGTTCGGTCTGGGTTCGAACGGAGCTCCGGGTGGCCAAGCAAACACGACGCCGATCTCGCTCGACGCCGTTGAGGAGTTCCAAGTGCTCGTCTCCCCGTATGACGTTCGTCAGGGACGTTTCTCGGGCGGTGGCATCAATGCCGTTACGCGCAGCGGAACGAACACGTGGACCGGATCGGCATACGGATTCTATCGCAACCAGGCGATGATCGGCGACCTCAACCAGACGAACTATCTCTCGAGGGGTGCTGACGGTAGCACGCTCCCTGTTGGAGAGTTTCGCGACACGACCGTTTTGACACCATTCTCTGAGTTTACGGAGTATCAGACAGGTGTCCGCGTTGGCGGTCCACTGATCGAGAACAAGCTCTTCCTTTTCGTGAACGTTGAGACGACCAACCGCACACAGCCGAAGCCGCAGCTGGCATTCACCCAGAATTCGAATGGGTCGCTGATCAATTCCATTGCCGACTCTGTATCGCAGATTCTGAGCTCGGTTTACGGATACAATGCCGGTGCTCTTGATAATCAGCAGGTCACGCGTCCAAGCAACAAGATCTTTGCTCGCGTGGACTGGAATATCGATGACAACAATCGGCTGACGCTGCGTCACAACATGGTCGATGCCGCAGATGACATCTACAACCCATCGCGCACGAACGTGTTGCTTGGCAATCGTCTCTATACCTTCAACAGCGTCACCAACAGCACAGTCGCTCAGCTCAACTCTGTGCTGTCCGATGATATGTCGAACGAACTGATCGTTGGTCTGACCACCGTGCGCGATAAGCGCGATATCGCTGGCGACCTCTTCCCGACAATCAACGTCTCCGATTCCCGGATTACGGGTATCAATATCTCAGCCGGTGCTGAGAACTTCTCGATCCGGAATTCTCTCACGACGGACGTGATCGAGATTACAGATAACCTGACCGTCAACATGGGAGATCATACCCTGACGGTTGGTACGCAGAACGAGTTCTTCACGTTCTCAAACCTATTCATCCGCGACAACAAGGGAACGTGGAACTTCAACTCATTAAACGATCTGCGCAACGGCATCGCCGCCCGACTTCAATACTCATTTGCACGTCCCGGCTTCCCGGATGATTGGAAGGCAGAATTCTCCACGGCCCAACTTGGACTCTATGCACAGGATGAGTGGGAAGTGTCCAAGAACTTTAAGCTCACCATTGGTTTGCGCGCCGACATGCCCCTCTTCCTCACGGAGGCCTCGTTCAATCCAACGGCCGATACGATCAAGCTCAACAGCGACGGGACAACACCTCTCGGACTCAAGACCAATGTCCTGCCTTCGTCGAGCCTGCTCTGGTCACCACGTATCGGATTCAACTGGAACTCAGGTGGCGACAAGCCCCTTCAGATTCGAGGTGGTGTGGGCATCTTCACGGGTCGCATTCCATTCGTCTGGATCTCAAACCAGTTCTCGAACACGGGTGTTGAGATCGCGCGTCTTGATCTGCGCACATCCTCCACGGACACGCTCCGATTCAATCCAAGCCTCAACCCACAAGATCCGGCGTTCTACTCCCGTGTTGGTAGCACGACGGAGCTAAACGTCACCTCTGCCGACTTCAAGATGCCGCAGAGTCTTCGTATCAATCTCGCAGCCGACCGCGAACTTTCCGACGGCATCTTCGGAACGTTCGAGGCGATCTACTCGATGAATCTGAATGAGATCTATTACACGGATCTCAATCTCGGAGCACGGTCAGACACTACCGCCTTCGGCACCCAATTGCAGGGTGGCCGCGGTGTGTATGGTACGTATTCCGGACGGAACACGACGCCGCGCACGAACACGGGAACGTTCGCTCGTGGACCGTTCACGAACGTCATCGAGCTGGGTAACACGAATCAGGGATATAGCTACAGCATTTCGGCACAGCTGCGCAAGCAGTTCTCAACCGGGTGGTTTGCCAGTGTGTTCTATACCTATGGCCGCTCATTCGACCTGAACTCGGGTCTATCCTCACAGGCGATTTCACAGTGGCGCTTTAATCACGTGAAGGATAATCCGAACGACGCCACACTGTCGGCCTCACTGTTTGACATTCCTCATCGCTTCGTTGCCTCGGTCAGCAAGCGCTTCGAGTACGGAGGGGGCTATGCAACTACGGTTAGCGCCTTCTATGAACTGCGCTCTGGTCGCCCATTCTCCTATGTGTATGATGGTGACCTAAACGCTGATGGTCAAACGGAAAACGACTTGATCTATGTACCTAAGGATGCAAACGATGCCGCCGAGATTCTTCTCGGTCGCGTCGTCACTGTTGGCTCAGGTGCAAACCGTCGTGACTCACTCGTCGTTGCCAGTTCAACGACCCGTGCTCAACTCGAGTCATACATCAGCCGCGACGAGTATCTCTCCACTGTTCGTGGTCAGATCGCCGATCGCTTCGGCGCACGTGAGCCATTCGTGCATCAGCTCGACCTGCGTCTGGCTCAGGAGATTCCAAATCCATTCGTCAACGGCCATCGCTTGGAAATCACGGTGGATGTGGTCAACGCACTCAACCTCTTCAATAGTGAGTGGGGTCGCGTTCGTTCGGTCAACAACAACCGCGATCTGCTGCTTCGATTCGAAGGCATGACAACGCCAAACATGATCAAGGATGCTAGCGTCCAGTCAGGACGCCCGATCTTCAGCTATACTGACAAGAAGGATCCGTTCGGTTATGACGATCTGTTCTCCCGCTACCAGGTGCAGATTGGCGTTCGGTATAACTTCTAGAACGACATTCGATAGAAATAACAATCGCCCCGTTGTGCTTCGGCATAGCGGGGCGTTGTTATTTTCGGTGCAGTTGGATCCATCCACCGTAGGGCTAGCTATGTGCCGATTCCTTTGTCTCGGATTTTTGCTGATTGCGAACACACTGTTCCTTCGCGCCGACGCCCCGTCACTCTGCGCTTCATTCGATTCACAGATCGAGGCACTTGATGTCAAGGGGGCTCGACAGTCCATTGAGCAGGCGTACAAGGAAGCCCCTTCCTCATACGATGTGCTCTATCGTATGGCACGCCTGAATATCATTCTTGGTGATCAAGAAAAGGTCGAGGACAATAAACTCCCGTACTACACCAAGGGTGTTGAGTTTGCCGATAAGGCCCTTGCCGCGAATGGCAAAGGAATGTCTGGCTACGTCTATCGTGCCGCCGCCAACGGTAAGGTGGCACTGTTCAAGGGCATCTTTTCGGTAGGGGGCATTGTGAACAAGGTTCGTGATGATGCGTGGTCGGCGATCAAGCTCAACAATGAAACCACGCAGCGTCTTGCCTCGGCGCACTACATTCTGGGTCGGGCACATCTAAACCTCACGAAGAAGCCCAAGTTGGTGCGCTATCCGCTGGGTCTGGCCTGGGGTAACATCGAAGAGGCCTATGACCACCTGAAGAAGGCGCGTGAGCTGCGATCGGAGTTCATCATGTTTGAGCTCGAGTATGCCCGCGTGCTTATCGCCATGGACCGTGAAGAAGAGGGTAAAGCCATAGCACGCAAAATCGCTGGACTTTCGCTCAAAGAACCGGGCGACAAGGAGCGAAAGAACGACGCGCTGGAGTTGTTGAAGTAAGCAAGCACCCCGTCATCCCGGCGCAGGCCGGGATCCATCTTCGTAACATCTGGGCCCCGGCCCGAAGGGCCGAAGGACCTCGCGCCGGGATGACGGAATGGATTCCCGCTTTCGCGGGAATGACGGTCCACCCCGGCCTTCGCCGGGGCGACGAAGCATGGATATCCCCGCGCTTCTTAGAACTTCGGGTCGGCCGCGTACTGAGCGAATGTCATCGCTGCGCGGTCCTTGTCGCTCAGCACCGGCTCATCTACCAGCCAGCGGATACCGAGCTGCTCGTCGAGCGGATTGATTCCGAACTCGCCCTGCGGATTGTAAATGGCCGTGCATTTATAATGTACATCTGCTTCGTCGCTGAGCACGGCAAAGCCATTGGCAAAGCCTGGTGGAATCCAGACGGTACGACCGTTGACGTCGGATACGTCGATGCTAACGTGTTCACCGAATGTTGGCGAACCCTTGCGCAGGTCAACTTCGACGAGCTGAATCTGCCCCCGTATCACGTGAACGAGCTTTCCCATGGGTGCTGTATGCTGGGCATGCATGCCACGGATCACACCATGGTGCGAACGAGAATGGTTGTCCTGCATGAAGTCGGTCGGAATCCCATTGCGAATGAACGCATCTGCACGGTACATCTCTTCGAAGTACCCGCGATGGTCGGCATGGATGGGCGATCGCAGAATGGTGATGGCATCGAAGATGATCTCTTCAATCACGAAGGACATGCAGTTCTTCCCATGTTGGTGGATGCAGGTGTTCTCCCCGCAGCGGGGTCAATCTACGACAGGCGGCGAATGTGTCAGATGAAGGAGCGGATAGCCACTGATCACGAAATGGATGATCAATGATCACCGACGCATCGTCAACGGCACGGCGCACACGCGTGACAAGTTCATATTGTTCAGGAATTTCGAACTCCAGACCCGACCATTGACGGTAGGCCTTGAGCACCATCCTCGAAGCCCGCACCTTGGCCGTCTCGCTGTATCCAGCAATGTGCGGCGTGCAATACGGGATGCTGCGGATCACGTCGGCATCCACATCGGGTTCGCCACAAAAGACATCTAAAACGGCGCGTAGTCGTCCGGAGTTGACGTTCTGTAGGACAGCCGCTTCATCAACAATGCCGCCTCGGGAGGTGTTAATGATCGTTGCCCCGCTAGACAGAAGGTCAAGCTGAGGCGCTTTGATCAGCCCCTTTGTCGGATGCACTCCCGACTCCGTGTACGGCACATGCAGAGTTACGACGTCAGAGTTTCGCAGTAGTGTTTCGAGATCCGTGTGCGTAACCACAGACGGAAAAACGTACCCCATGTCGGCAAGGGGCGGATCGTTGACCATGACGCGTCGTCCAGATTGCAGAGCCAGGCGCGCCACGAGCGAACCAACGTTCCCAAATCCAACCACGCCAAGAGTTTCGCAGGACTGAACGCCGAAGTACGTGAGCCACGTCATCACATACTCTGCTACCGCCTGGGCATTGCAGCCCGGCGCGTGCACAACGGTGGTTCCAGGACGGCAGCGCGCGGCATCGTCAATGTGATCGAAACCCGCAGAGGCACTGGCAACAAAGCGAACAGATGTGCCTTCAAGAAGCTCCTCACTCACCTGTGTCACGGTGCGGATGAAGATCGCCGCAGCGCCGGTGCGCATGAGCAGGTCCCGATCGATCGCACGTCCGTCCACGCACAACACATCCGCAACCTGACCCAGGATCCGGGATACGATGGGGAGCTGATCGTCAACGATGATCATTGGGACAAAGTCAGAGTTACGGTGTGATGCGAACGTTTTCTAACATCCACCGCGGCCGAATGGAGATCTTGGTTGGCAGCGGCCACCAGGGCTCTGCGAATGAGAAGGGGCGCACCGACCCGTACTCGTGACGTCCGTTACGGTTACGGTCACCGAAGACGTCCACCGTGTACTCACCCGGCGCGATGGCATCAAGCCGGAACGTACCGTCGGCCTCGGGCTGGAAGGTGGCTACTATGGTGCCGTCGGCAGCGATGACCCGGATGAGAAGGGGTGCTGCAGAGACCATTTCGGCCGAAGGCTGAAACGTTCCGGACATCGAACCCGGGTCACTAGGACGGTCCTGTACCACCAAAGCATGTCGCATAGCTGTGTCACTCAGAACACGTCCGATCACCGACCGAACGTCAGTAAAGATCAAGGCCGTTGTGTACCACGTCGAGAGCTGACGCGCATCCTGCGGCTCGATGACGAGTTCCACCGGTGAGGGCCAGCGAGTGCGGACCTGTACAGCCCCCTGTAGTGAGCGATGCTCGATGGAGACCTGTGCCGCGTTGGTATCAACGGCATCCGAGAAGGTGATGCGCAAAGGCTGCGAGCGGAGCACACCTTTGATGCTGTCACGAGGCTCAATACGCACGATGCGCAGAGTTGCGGTGTCCGCCAGGGCGGATCCACGAAAGGTCATCCGCACGGAGGTGTCCGCCGAACGGTTGCCGGCCGAGTCGCGTAGCGCACCGCCCGCAAGCATGAGCGTGGTCTGGCTGGTATCAAGGGGCTGGCGAAGGCGCACGAAGAACCGGTCGCGCTGTGTCGGATCATTCCACACAGCTCCTACCGGAATGAGGCGACCATCCGCTGAACGCACGTCAAGGGCGTCCTCCCAGGTGCTCACCGGGTAGGCCGGCTCAGTAAACTGTAAAATGAGTAGCTGCGACGTAGCCGAGCGTGCACGGCTCAGCTCGGGAGAATCAAGGTCGATAAACGGCCCCAAGCGCAGATTGACGGGTCGTGCTGCGGCTGTATCGACGGTGATGTCCGACGGGGCTACAGCAAAGTCCTCGCGCGCATCGATCAATCCATTACGGTTCTCGTCGCGCACAGCGAGTAGGCGATAGCGTCCGTGGGCAAGCCCCTTGATCGAGAACTTTCCGCTCTGTCCCGTCGGTAGAAGGTAGCGCGGACGTGTATTCCATGGCGTGAATGTTGTATCGAATCCCGGATCGTAGGGGTAGCAGAACACCGAGACGCCGGTGAGTGTGGCTGCCGAGACCAGCCCTGTGATCTGGCCCGTATCGACGATGGGTCCGGTAGAGAATACCGTGGTATAGGCCGCCATCGGCTTGTTCCCCCGCACATCGGTCCACTCTGTCCCGAGAGTGATCGTGTACGTGGTATTGGCGGCAAGGGGCTCCTTGAAATCTACACTGATCTCATCGCCCGAATACGATACCGAAAAGCGTACTGCCGGAAGGATGGTGATCGCATTGCGGATCGAGCGGTCAACGTAATCATCAAAGGCAAACGTCACACTGCGCCCCGTGAATGACGTCGTACCCGAGACTGGTTCAACCAACACGACCTCTGCGGGCGTCGTGTCGCGGGGTCCACCGGTTGGCGCAACCTTCATCGCACACCCCCAGAGCGCCGTCATCATGATGATCGAAAGCGCCAGACCTTGCGATGACCTGCGATGATTGCTGTTGTGCATCAGGCAAAACTAGGGGGCTGACGTAGTTTTGAATGATGAAGGAGATTCTTCGACGTCTATGGTCATGGTTTCAGGCGGTATGGAGGCTGATCTATGATTTTGCGGATATCACGGACCGACGGCACATATTCCTGCTTTCGTCGGGCATCGCGTTCAACCTGTTGCTGTGCACGATACCCCTACTCGTGCTCATTGTCTCGTTTGTCAGCGGGGTTCTAGACGTCGAAAAGACCAAGGAGACGGTTGAGGCTGCGCTTGAGCAGTTCTTCCCGAAAAACACCCAGGCGTCGTCTCTGATTGCCGGCGTGATTGCGGAGCTTGGTGCGATCTTCAACTATAGCTCTGTTGCCGGATGGATCGCAGGCATTGCTCTGCTGTGGCTATCGAGCGCACTGTTCAGCTCACTTCGTACGGGACTCAATGCGATCTTTCATATTCCAACACCGAAGTTCTTCGTCCTCTATAAACTCAAGGACATGGCCTTTACGATCATAACAGTTGTTATGATCCTCATTGTGACGCTGCTCAGCCCCCTGCTCACACTGGTAGAGCAATATGTTCGAACTGCCACGCAGGTAGATGATACGGGGCTCATCTTTGGCTTTACGGTGCAGGCGGCGTCGTTGATCTCAACCTTCGCTCTCTTTCTGGCTCTGTATAAGCTTGTTCCGAACAAACGACTACCCTGGCCAATCGTGCTGATGAGCACAGGATTTGCTGTTGCGCTGTGGGAGATCGCCCGCATCGCCTTTTCGTGGTACGTCAATAGCGCTACCAACTTCAGCAAGTTCTACGGCGGTTACGTGGCTCTGGCGTCTTTTGCTCTTTGGCTCTACTACTCGGCCTTCATCTTTCTGCTCTCCGCGGAACTTGGACAGTACATCTATGTGCTGCGCACGGAGAAGCATGTGCCGGAGGCATAGGGACGCGGCTTCGCCGCGGGACGCCTGCGGAGGGACGCCTGCGGAGGGACGCCTGCGGAGGGACGCCTGCGGAGGGACGTCTGCGACGGGACTCGCTTCGCGAGGGACGCCTGCGGAGGGACGTCTGCGACGGGACGCCTGCGGAGGGACGTCTGCGACGGGACGCCTGCGGAGGGACGTCTGCGACGGGACGCCTGCGGAGGGACGTCTGCGACGGGACTCCTGCGGAG
>JBILLF010000075.1:0-9976 GCA_044376225.1 Patescibacteria group bacterium
GCGCTGCGACGGTATCACTGACGATCAGTACCGTAAACGCCGTGACGCTGACCACCTTCGGAAACAGGGCAAAGGTGAGCGTGGCCGCGATCAAAACCCAGGATGCCCCGGTGAGAAGAAATCGCTCAGAGGTGCGTTCATGCGGACGAAGCATAGGGCCGAGGGTGCGCAGCATCAGACGTCGGGTAGCGCCGTGGTAGTGCAGCAGGGCGTCGATCAGCAACGACATCAACGTCATTATCAGCAGGATCATGACGCCGGTGTGGTGCTCGATCTGGAGATAGATGGCCGGAATCATTAGCGACGACAGGTGAATGCCTTTCCGGGCGAGCTCACTTGTGTACGATATTTGTTCCGACATGCCGTTCCTTCCGTTTTCCATTGCCAGCTGCGCCAAGATCAATCTTGGCCTGCGCATTCTCCGCCGTCGCTCCGATGGCTACCACGATATCGAGTCGATCTTCGTGGCCATCGATCTTTCCGACGTTCTGAAGGTTGAACCGGCCGACACGCTATCAGTCGACTGCCGTCCGGAAGTAACTCTCGAACCCGACCAGAACATCGTGTTCCGCGCAGCCAGCCTCTATGCTCGGTGCTTCCCCAACGATGAATGCGGCGCAAAGATAACCGTCAGCAAGCGCATCCCGACCGGTGCCGGACTCGGCGGTGGCTCAGGTGACGCGGCAGCCACGCTGTTGGCCATGGCGCACATCAATGGTCGGCTTGGTGATCCTCAGACGATTGCCCTGCTGGAGCCCCTTGCCGCCAGCTGCGGATCCGACGTTCCGTTCTTTCTTCATGCCGGCCTGGCCCTGGTAACGGGAAGGGGCGAACACGTTACCCCAATCAATGCCACATTCCCATGGACGGTACTTGTGGTTTGCCCGGGCATCCACGTGAACACGGCCACAGCGTATTCCACATTGGGGATAACGGGTGAATATCCGTCGCCAAGACTTCGCGAGCATCTTCTGCAAGCCATTGCTAGTAAACGCCTTGATCCCTTTGTGTTTGCAAATGACTTTGAGCGGTCCATTTATCCACAGCATCCGACTTTGAAAGAGATCAAGGATCGTATCAGCCGATCCGGTGCATCGTACGTCTCGATGAGTGGCAGCGGCTCATCGGTTTTCGGTTTGTATGAGGATGCGACCAATGCCGCAGCCGCAGCCGCGGAGCTGGCCGACCTGGAGCCCTATATTTGTGCTCCAGTTACGGCATCATTCCGCATCATATGAACATCCTCGTCGTGGCCGCAGAAGTGGCCCCATTTGCCAAGGTCGGCGGTCTGGCCGACATGACCGGCGCGCTTCCGCGCGCCTGGTGGGCCGATGGCCACGAGGTGGTCATCATGCTGCCGTTGTATGGATCGATTGATCGTGATCTCTACGGCATCGAAAAGACAGAGCATGTTGTCAGCGTCCCTGTCGGGCACTGGACCGAGTATGCCGAGGTCTGGAAGAGTAAGCTGCCGGAAACCGAGGTGCCGATCTACTTTCTGCGTTCGGCCGAATACTTTGACAGAAAAGGCATTTACGGCTACCACGAGGGCTTTGAGGATAACGATCGACGCTACCTGTTCTTCAGCCGGGCGGCCATCGAGACATCAAAGATCCTAGGCTTTCAACCGGACGTTATTCACGCTCACGACTACCACACCGCCCCCTGCATGCCGATGCTGGCAACGCAGTATCGTCACGACCCCTTCTTTACTCGCACGGCCGGGGTCTTCACGATCCACAACATGGCCTTCCAGGGCATGTACGACCCGGTACGCGCCATGGAGTATGGTGGCTTTCCACCGTCGGAGTTCTATCCGTCGAGCTGGTACGAGCATCACGGGACATTCAATGCGATGAAGTCCGGCATCATGTTCGCCGACAAGGTCACCACCGTCAGCCCTACCTACAGTCAGGAGATCCGCTGGACATCAGAGGGCATGGGACTTCAGGGGGCTCTGCAGCACCGCGCGGCAGACCTTGTGGGAGTGCTCAATGGCATCGACGATACGATCTGGAATCCACGCGTGGATCGGCTTATCGCCGTTCCATATGACGCATCGACACTCCACAAGAAACACGTCAACAAACTTGCCCTGCTGGGCGAGCTTGGCCTGCCGTCCGATCAGCAGAACGCTTCCCTGCCCGTCATTGGCATGGTCACGCGTATGACCCAGCAAAAAGGCATCCCCATCATGATGAGGGCCGTCTGGGACGTACTCGAGCAGCGCAGGGTGCGCTTAGTGGTGCTCGGCAGCGGCGTGCGCGAGTACGAGGACTTTTTCCATCGTGCAGAGGAGCGGTTCCCGGATCTTGTCCGTTTCGTCAGAGGTTACAACGAGCCCCTTAGCCACCGCATTCAGGCCGGCTCTGACCTCTATTTGATGCCCTCGCAGTTCGAACCATGCGGTCTGACGCAGATGTATGCCATGGCCTATGGTACGGTGCCGATCGTGCGCTCGGTGGGCGGCTTAGCCGACACCGTTTCACAGTACGACCGCGCGACGCGCCAAGGAACGGGGATATGTTTTCATGACTATGACGAGTCGGCCATGCGTTCTGCACTTGACTACGCTCTCGGGCTCTACGACGACGAGGTGCACTGGCAGCAGGTGCGCGCCAATGCAATGATTCAGGACAATTCGATCAGCGTCGCGGCCCGCCACTACGTCGAGGTGTTTTCCTGGGCTCAGGAACGCCACGCCTAGCCTCGGAAGAGCCCCGTTTGGCCTGGGAAGCGCCACGTCGACCCTCAGAAGGACTACGTTTGGCCTCATAGCCGCTGCGTCCGTCTTCCTGGTCTGTCGCGGAAGGAACAAACGACACCACCACCTCCAGCCCCATCGTCCCGGGGAACAGGTCAATTGGCGTGATACGCTCTGGCTCGAATCCGGCTGCACGCCACTCACGCAAGCTGCGGCTGATCTCCTCCGGACCGCAAAAGATCTCCACTATTCGGCGCGGCTCGAGCATGCGTGCAAGCTCGCGGATCATTCCAGGTGGCGTTGCAGAACGAGGCGGGTCAAGCACCAGCACACGCGGCGCGTCCACCAGTTGGCGCGGAACCGATTTGTCGAGTTTGCGGCCCAGACGTCCTACGTCCTGCGGCTCGGTAAAGATCTGCTGCACGGCGCTGGCCTGCGCACCCGATCTTTTAATGTTGTACCGGGCGTTGTCAACCGTTGTCGCGTCGGCATCACAGGCCACAACATGCCGGACGCTTTTGCCCATGGCAGCACCGAAAAGTCCGTAGCCACTGTAAAGATCAAACAGCACATCCTCGGCGCGGCACTGCGCATGATCGGCAACCACACCCACTAGCTGCGGGAGCATGGACAGATTGATCTGCGAAAACGAGAAAACACCCACCTGATAAGTCACGTTACCGACACTCTGCAGCCAGGCGGCTGCACCGCGAAGCTTCTTAGCGCCGACGCCGGTGGCTGGGCGTTCGATGTCGAGGTAGTAGCGCGAACCCTTGGGGTCGTTGTACATCCATACGTGGGCAACCGACGGGAACTGCTCGCAGATCGATTCGCCGATCTTGCGCACAGAGCGGACCAGCTTGGCGTCCATGTCCCGCACGTTGACGATCAGGGCCTGCTCGTCATAGGTTCCACGAAGGATCACGTGGTTCAGAGCCTCGACAACGCTCCTGTGCTGGCGCGCAATGAGCTGTTCGAGCCGCACGTAGATCTCGGCATGCAGTGGCGGCTCGAGAGGGCTGGCTGCCGTCGAGGGTGTTCCGTCGCCATGCGTCAGTAGGATCTTACCATCCCAGATCCCAACGCGACGCCGCGTGGTTGTGCGGTACCCCCGAGCAAGCGGGGCCTGCATAAGAGGATCGATCAACGCTGAGCCGGTGCGGAGATCACCTGAGAAAGCCTTCCAGGCGGCCTGTTTCAGGCGGCATTCGACGGTGTAGTCTAGTCCGGCAAGGGGCTCTATGGCTCCCCCCAGTTCGACACGGAGTGTGCGGGCTGCCTCACGGAGGCATTCATCGAAGGTTGCCATAGGGCAAAGATACGCCCACCGGGCGCAGGGCACCGTTGAAATGCCGTAAATTGGCCCCCCGCAACCTCAACTCCCGGCAGCAATCGCATGCTACGTCTGACCTCCTTCTTCACGGCCGCTTTTCTCATCTTGACCACGTTCAACGTTCGGGGTCAGGGCGTGACCACGGGCTCAATCACGGGAACGATCACTGGCGTGATGGACGGCAAACGGCAGCCCCTTGCAGGTGCGACCGTAAAGGCGATCTCCACCTCGACTGGTGCGATCTATGGAGCGATCACCAAGAACAAGGGACAGTACCTTATCCGAGGTCTGCGTCCCGGTGAGTACAGCGTGAGCGTTACCTATGTGGGCTTTCGCGGGGACACGGTCCGTGGTGTGAACGTTGACGTCGGCGATGCAACCACCGCCAACATTGAACTCAATCAGTCGGCGTCGACCTCGGCCGAGGTGGTGGTGACAGCCGAGCGCGACGCGGTCTTCGACGCAACACGCAATGGCTCGGGATCAGTCATCAGCGAGGCGGTTATCACTGCCTCGCCATCCATCAACCGTAGTATCGGCGACCTGGCACGCATGAATCCCTATACAAGCCAGACGCAGACGGCAGGAAGCGACGGATTGCAGGGGCTGAGCATCATGGGGGTCAACTCGCGGTTCAACAACTTCCAGATCGATGGTGCCGTCGCAAATGATGTATTTGCACTTGGTGCTGCAGGAACAGCTGGCTCACAGGCAAATTCGAACTTCGTCTCGCTCGATGCCATCGAACGTATCCGAGTGAACGTGTCGCCGTATGATATACGACAGAGTGGTTTCACGGGTGGACTGGTGAATGCGATCACGCGCGGTGGTACGAATCAGTTACGCGGTTCGGTCTTTACCTTCGGACGCAACCAGGACCTTGTGGGATTGAGTCCCGATGCAGCCCGCAAACCCTTTGACAAGTTCTACGACGTGCAGTTCGGAGGACGTCTTGGCGGACCGATCATCAAGGACAAATTGTTGTTCCACATCACAACGGAAACGCGACTGCGTTCTACCCCACTCGTTGTGGGACTGAATGACCCGTCGGAACTCAACAATTTTGCGGCTGATGCAGCCGTACTTGACGAGATCATATCAATCACGAAAGAACAGTACGGATATGACCCAGGGACCTACGGCACGACGAATATCCTGAACAACTCGACCAGCTTCATTGCCCGTCTCGACTGGAACGTTGACGAGTCGAATAAGATCCAACTTCGGCACAACTTCACCTACGGCATGCAGGACCGGAACCTGCTGCGAAACAATCTCAACTACAGTCTGACGAGTCGGATGAACCGGTTTGAGAGTGTCAACAACCAGACGGTTCTTCAGTGGAACGGCGTCCTCTCCCCGTCGGTGAGCAACGAGCTTCGCGTCTCGGTAACACAGACAAATGACCGACGGGTGCTGCCGAGCAATGAAGCCGGAGACCCCATCGCATTTCCTGAGGTGAGGGTCCAAGTAGGCTCCGGCCTCAATGTGATCCTTGGTCCGGAGCGCAGTTCGCAGGCCAATGCGCTGGACCAAACTATCGTTGCTCTGACGGATGACCTGACGTGGTTCACGGGCGATCACACCATCACCCTCGGCACCCACAATGAGTTCTCACGGTTCAACAACCTCTTCATTCAGGATTACTACGGCAGCATTCAATACGCTTCGGTTGATGCCTACCGCGATAGTCTAGCCAACTACTATCGTGTCAGCTATGCCAACAATTCCGTTACCGGCGGAAACCCTCAGCCCCGTGCCGCCTGGAACATGCTCCAGGTTGGTGGCTACCTGCAGGATGAATGGCAGGTCACGGATCGGCTCCGTCTCACAGGCGGTCTCCGAGTTGACATGCCGATCTTTCTCAGCACGCCCTATGAGAATCCTGTGTTTGCTCAGGCATTCGCCGGACGCTCCACCAGCGCCACCCCAGGAGGCATCCTTCTGATCTCGCCGCGTTTCGGTTTCAATTGGGACCCGACTGGTGAGAAGAAGATCCAGATCCGTGGCGGTTCGGGAATCTTCACGGGACGCGTAGCCGGAGTGTGGTTGTCAAATCAGTACTCAAACACAGGAATGGATCTGTTCCGGGCCGAGCTTGGCGCGAACAACTCTCCGAATGCCATCAACAACGCTCTCGGGCAGCCCTTCCGCTGGGACATCACAAAGCGAGCACCTCGTCCAGGAGATACACTCTACCCCGGAAGCACGATCAACACCACGGCCATTAACATTACCGATAACAACTTCACGCTGCCACAGGTATGGCGCTCGACACTCGGCACGGATATTCGTCTTGCCAAGGGGCTTACCCTGACGGTCGAAGGGATGTATGGGAGGTTTCTGAACCAAGTGGACTACAGCAACCTCAACCTTCGCAGCTCAGGCATGCAGTATGTGGTCGATGGCGACACGGCTCTAGGTGTCTCACCGATCGACGGACGCAAGCTCTATCGAGGAGGCTCTGCAGACTCCTTGGTTGACCGCCGGTTTACCCAAGTGATCCTAATGAGTAGCCGTGATGCCGGACACCAATACTCCATTTCTGCGCAACTTCGACTCGATGACGCCAACTCAATCCTACCGGGACTTGGCGGCATGCTCTCCTACACCTACGGAAGGACTCAGGACCTTACGTCATCAACAGCAGCTACGGCATCATCTCAGTGGATTGGCACCGACGGCATCGATCCGAACAATCTTCAGGTAGGCATTTCGAACTTCGATCAGCTGCATCGAATCGCCGCCAACGCGTCGTATCGCTACGAATGGTCAAAAGGATATGCAACCACCTTTGGCGTAGTGTATTCCGGCAGTTCTGGTCGTCCATACTCTATCTCATACGCTCAAGACTACAACGGTGACAATGCCTCCGGAGGCAATGACCTGGTCTATATCCCTCGTCGAGAAGACTACAATACCCGCGTGGTCATTCCCAAGCCGACCGATGTATCCGATCTACGTTCACCAGAGCAGATCTGGGCACAGTTGATGGCACTCATCGATGCGAACCCCCTGCTCAAGCAGTACCAGGGTCAGATCCTTCCTCGCAACGCACTACGTGAGCCTTGGGTCAATCAGCTCGACATGCGCATCACGCAGGACATGCCCGGTTTTTCGGATCATTCAATGCAGTTCACGCTCGACGTACAAAACGTACTGAATCTTGTCAATCCGGACTGGGGTCTTCAGCGATTCGTAGACTTTCAGAGCTCGAATCTCTTCGGCCTTGTGCTGGACAGTCAAAACAAGCCCTTTGACGCTCTAGGGCGGCTCCGGATGTCCTACGCTGAGCCCCTCACCGCTGGGCGTCCGGGGATCTACATCATCGACAACTTTTTTTCACGCTGGCGCATGCAGGTTGGATTGCGCTACACGTTCTGATCATGATTCGATATCTAACATCAGCTATAACGCTGACGGCGCTCTTACTTGTACTCGGTTCATGCGAGGATGGCGTCATCACGTTTCCAACACCTGAGCCGGCGCAGCTTCGCATTGTCAACGTCACCAGTAACCTCCAGCGTGCACGTGTGACGATTGACAGCACGATCTTCATCGAAGCCGATCGTGGCAGAGCGTCCGACTACACTCAGGTTGCTGCCGGTAGGCAGATCCAGGTGCAGATCGGCAGTCCCACTCGCATTCTTCGCGGCAACCTCAAGTACACCCTTGGTGGAGGCGGCCGCGTGATCCTCTTCGTGCGCGGCGACACAACAAGTCTCGTCGAATTCCGCCGCGAAATCCAGGACACGATCTTGCCGGCAGGAACTCAGAATTCCGTTGTCCGCTTCACACATATGGCTGAGAACGTTGACAAGGGATACTTCGTCGAGATCTGGATTTCCGGCGGAGAGAAGCTCTTTCCGGTCGAGTTCGAACCTGGGATCAGTACGCGCACCTACTACTCTCTTGCACCCGGCACCTACTCCTTTGAGGTTCGAGAGGCCGGTACGACGAATGTTCTCGCACGACTCTCCGATGTAGTGATCGGTTCAGGAACATCCCGAATGCTCTACACCTACAATGCGACGAGCACGATCGACGACATTGCATTGAAAATCTTCTGACACTTCACCATTCACATGGACGCATCTATGATGATCCGCACATTGTTCTTCACCATCTGCCTTGCGACGCTTTCGCTTAAAGCACAGGACCCCATTTCGATCGCCGACGCCAAGAAGCAGGACTTCAACTCGACGGTGACAAAGATCGCTGGCCGGGTAACCTCGGCCGCACAACTGTCGAACACCTGCTACTTGCAGGACCGCACCGGTGGCATTGCCGTATTCAACGAAGCCATGCGAACAGCCGTGCGCATTGGCGACTCAGTGGTTGTCGAAAATGCAACATTGACTGAGTTCGGCGGGACAACCGGAGCTCCGGGAACGGGTCTGAGCCAGCTCGGTGGCACCGGTCTGAAGTTTACGGTGATCCCTGTCCCACGCGAAGAACCTGCCCCGAAGAGCACGACGATTCCAAATGTCGGCGAAGGTAACGAAGCGACACTCATCAAACTGCGCAAGGTCAAGATGGTCGAAACGGGCCGCTTCGAGGGCAACCGCAGCTACAGCGCGATGGACAACTTCGGTAACGACATCGTTATCCGCATTGACCGTGCGTGTGAAATTGGGATCAACAACCTTGAGATCCCAACAGGTGAGATCGACATCACCGGCGTTGTAAGTCAGTTCCGCGGAACGTATCAGCTTTTGCCGCGTCTGGCGCAGGACATGGGTCTGCCCCCTATCATCGTCGACACGGTCAACAAGAACCGTACTCTTGACCTCACAACATGGAATCTTGAATGGTATGGCTGGGCCGACACCACTCGTGGCCCGAAGAACAAGGATCTGCAGCGTCAGCGCATCCGCACGGTGATGGATACCATCAAGGCCGACATCTATGCGTTGCAGGAGGTTCTGACGGACGAAGCACTGGCCGCTGTGAGCGATTCGATCAAGGGTGGCTACAAGCGATTCCTGGCAACTGACGTCACTTCAGAGCAGAAGCTGGCCTACATCTACAACCCGGAGACCGTTACGCCCGTATCAACGGGTCTTGCCGTCAACGGTGGTGCGCGCGCATGGGGCAATGGACGCTTCCCATTCCGGATGACATTCACGGCTAAGAACGTTCCGTTCAACGTCGTGGTGTTCAACATCCATGCTAAGGCAACGAGTGACTCTACGGCAGCCGATGATTACAGCAGGCGCAAGACGGACGCCGAGACGTTCCATGAATACCTCAACAACTTCTACAAAGACTCCAACGTGATCGTCATGGGCGACTTCAACGATCGCCTGCTGGCCACAACGGTGGACTCAACACTACCATCGTGCTATTCGGTGTTCCTCAACGACAACACATGGAATCCGACAACGGCCGAAATGGAACGTCAAGGCCTATCGTCCTACCTTGGCTTTAACCGTTCATTCCTCGACCACATCCTGATCCGCACGCCGGGTCTGCCATTCTATCGTTCGTACATCGAAACACCGGAGCGCTACCTGACCTCGTTCTCATCTACAGTATCAGATCACCGTCCGGTGTCTCTGCGCCTCTACTATCCGGGTACCACGTCCGTTAATCAAGAAACATCAGCCCCTTCAATGGTGCGTGTTTCTCCGAACCCGATGACGTCCTCCGGCATGGCTGAGGTCACACTTGAGCGAGGCGGTCACCTCACGGCAGAACTTGTCAGCCTCACAGGTGAGCGGATCGTTGTTGCCGACGAAGTTGTTCCTGCTCAGATCCGCCTACTTACGCTGCCGATCGAACGCCTTGCAAGCGGTATCTACACGCTCGTCGTTGGCATCGATGGTGTTGCCTCACGCACGCCGATAGTGGTCAGCCGATAGTCTTCGTCACACGAGCCCAAAAACGAAACGGGAGACTGTGCACAGCACGTCTCCCGTTTTTCATTTCTACGACAT
>JBILLF010000051.1:0-15543 GCA_044376225.1 Patescibacteria group bacterium
CGAAGCCGCAGCGAGCCGATGCGCCAGCGTCGAGTTGAAGCGTTGTCACGAAGGATCAGCATCTCGCGAGTAGACAGCCCTCCCTCAGGTCCAACAATAACAACAATGCGACGAGCCTGACGAACGTTTTCTGCGTCTGCGTGACAATCTCCGCCCTCGGCATCGCCCACGATGACCAGGTCAGAATTGAAATCAACCTGATCGAACGAAGTTGGCATTTCGATCACCGGCAGGAACGGATTACCTGACTGCGTGATGGCGGCAATGGCCTTTGCAACAAGACGCTCGTGGGATGTACGCATGTGCTGTGCGTGGTCGCAACTGAGAGGAACAATGCGTGCAACACCCAGCTCGGTGAGCTTTTCGATAGCCATCTCAAAGCGATCACGATGGTCAAGGATTCCAAGCGCTACAGTGATCTCCGGTTGCGTAGTAACGTGCAATTCCCGACCCACAACCGTAAGTACCGGTGCGGTTCGTGTTCGGTCGACCCTGCATGTTGCTACAAGCCCCCTTCCGTTGAGCACTCGCACACCTTCGCCGTCGCGCAGGCGAAGTGCGGTAAGATGACGCGAGAGATCACCCTCGACGGGAACCGTCAAAGAATCCTCGTTCAGCGCGGCACAATAGAGGTTATCCATGTGGTATTTTTGGCCTCGACCTTCACCAACTCTCTGCCTATGAACTCTGAATTTACGTGCATTCGCACCTACGTCCCTCAGCCGGGCGTCGGAGCGATCCAACTCAACCGTCCGGCCGTGCTCAATGCGCTCAGCCTGCAGACGATGATCGAACTCGTTGAGGCCTTTGAAACCTACGATGCCGACGAGGCGATCCGCTGCATCGTGATCCACGGCAGCGAGAAAGCATTTGCCGCCGGTGCCGACATCACCGAGATGTCCGATGCCACGCTCACCACTATGCTCGAGCGCGATCAGTTCGCCCGTTGGGAGCGCATCCGTCAGGTCAAGACACCCATCATCGCAGCCGTGAGCGGCTTTGCGTTGGGAGGGGGCTGCGAGCTGGCGATGCATGCCGACATGATCATTGCCAGCGATACGGCCCAGTTCGGTCAGCCGGAGATCAACATCGGTGTCATGCCAGGCGCCGGTGGAACGCAGCGTCTGACGCGCGCCGTGGGCAAGGCGCTTGCCATGGAGATCGTCCTGACCGGACGCATGATCTCGGCCACGCAGGCACAGGCCGCAGGCCTGGTCAACCGTGTAGTGCCCGTTGCATACTACCTTCAAGAAGCCTTTGCTCTTGCTGGTGACGTTGCCAGTAAGGCACCGATCGCGGCGCGTCTCGCTAAGGAGGCCGTGCTTAAGGCGCACAGCACCACGCTCGAGGGTGGACTCGAGTTCGAACGAAAGAACTTCTACATGCTCTTTGCAACAGAGGATCAGAAAGAAGGCATGGCCGCATTCGTCGAGAAGCGCAAACCAGAATGGAAGGGCAAGTGATGACCACCTACGAAACACTTCTCACAAGCCTCGACGGCGGCGTTTTTACCATTACGCTCAATCGTCCTGATTCGTACAATGCCGCTAACGAGCAACTCACGACGGATCTGCAGCAAGCGCTTGCCTTTGCGCGTGACACCAATGACGTACGATGTGTTGTGCTCACAGGCGCAGGCAAAGCCTTCTGCAGCGGACAGGATCTGAAGGACGCTCCAAAGTCCGGTGACAAACGCGACCTGCGCGACTCGCTGAATCGTCGCTACAACCCCATCATCCGCATGATGCGTGAAATGCCCAAGCCGATCATTGCAGGCATTAACGGCGTAGCAGCCGGTGCAGGACTGTCGCTGGCTCTTGCCGCCGATGCACGTGTGATGAGCGCCTCTGCTAAACTCGTCGAAGCCTTCATTGGCATTGCGTTGATTCCAGATTCTGGAGCCACGTGGTTCTACCCCCGCATGATGGGCTATGCCAAGGCCTTTGAGTTTGCTACTCTCAACGCACCGATCAGCGCCGAGCAGGCGCTTGAGCTTGGACTCGTTAACAGTGTTGCGCATCCGAAGGCATTTGCTTCCGCACTGCAATCGCTTGCTTCGCAATACGCCCATGGTCCAACGCAGTCCTACGGCTTTGTGAAGATGCTTCTGCAGAAGGGGCTCACCCACTCACTTGACGAAATGCTGGAGCTCGAGGCCGAATATCAGCAACGGGCCGGCGACTCAGCCGACTACCGCGAGGGTGTCCAGGCATTTCTCGAAAAGCGACGTCCGAACTTCACGGGCCGGTAAGCCCCGTATCACCAGTATCCACCATGGCACGTTCACGACCAACATTGTTTGAGCAGATCCGCGAAGATGGACGTGATGCTGTTGCTGGTAGCGGCCTGAACAGCTCCGTGCCTCTGCGGGTGGTCATCATCACCGTGGCCACACTCGCCATGATGAGTTTTCTCCCGGGCCGGCTTGGCGAGATCAGCCAGACAGCCTTCGACCGGTCGCGCATTGGTACGACGTGGAGTCAAGAATCTCTCGTAGCCGACTACCCCTTTCCGGTGATGAGAAATGCCGATAGTGTGGCCGACGAGCGCGCACGGACCCGTGCAGCAGTACCACCCTATGTGCGGCGCATCAACACTGCCGAAGCACAGGCACAGCGCAGGTTGGCCGATGCCATATCCCGCAACAGAGACTTGGCGTCTAGCCCCGAGATCAGCAAGCTTGCCTCTGAAGCACTGGCCGAACTGTATGGTCAGGGGTCCCGGCAGATCATCAACATCGATGTCCGGCAGATTCCCACGACCGACGTGATGTCGATCGACGAGCAGGGCAACGAATTCATCGTGTGCCGCCATGCTGACCTGCGTGATTCGGCTTCGGCAGCAGAGGGCCTTGATATTGCCCTCTCAAGTGTTGACAATTCAATCCGTCCAAAGCTGCGTTTGGCACTGCATGCCGCAGTGGTCCCGACGCTGCGTGTTGATAAGGCTGTCTGGGAACGTCAGCGCCAGCTGGCTGAACAAGGCGTATCAACCACACGCGAGATCATGCGTAAGGGCGATGTGATCGTGCGCAAGGGCGCCCGTGTTGACGAGGCCATCTTGGACCGTCTGGCATCCTATCGCTACGCTGAGTATGCTCGGTCGACGTCGCAGTACTCCTTCCTAGTGGCCGTCGGCTCGGCCGGACATGCTCTGGTGCTGATTGCCATCGTCTGTCTGTATCTCTACTTTGTGCGTCGCTCGTCGTTCATACGCAACGGTCAGCTGGCTTCTCTGTTGGCCATGCCCGTTGCTTCCGCCGGGCTGGGCTGGCTGTCGATCGCCCTGCCGTCGAACCTCCCCCTGGAGTACACCATCATCGTGCCAGGCTTTGCGATGCTGGTCTCGATCCTCTACGATGTGCGTACATCGATCGTCGTGACGCTTTCATGCGCGTTGTCGGTTGCCGCGGCACGCGGAAACGATCACGTCATCGCCGTTGTCCTGATCGCGGGCGGCGTCATGGCCGGATATTCGGCAACCAACCTTCGCAGCCGCACACAGATCTTCACGTCCATCGTTGCAATCCTCGCTGGCCTGGTGATCGTAACGCTCTCGATCGAACTCGAGAATGCCACGCCCCTTCTGAGTCTGGTAACCAAACTCGGCGGAGTGGTCGTCAACGCTGTGGTATCACCCCTGTTTGCTTTGGCGGCCATCATTCTGATGGAGCGGACGCTGAACGTTGCAACTGATCTGCGTCTCGAGGACTTTGACGATATCAATCATCCACTGATCCATCAGCTCAATCAGCTGGCTCCGGGCACATACCAGCATACCATGGCTGTCATGCACCTGAGTGAGACGGCTGCTGCCGCGGTCGGCGCCAATCCGCTGCTTGCGCGTGTGGGAGCTCTGTACCACGATATCGGCAAGATCACCAAGAGCGAGTACTTCATCGAAAACCAGATCGATATCGACAACAAGCACGATCGGTTGCCGGCGCGCAAGAGCGCCGAGATCATCCGCCAACATGTCACCGACGGTATAGATCTGGCTAGGGAGTACCGCCTACCGGACCGGATCTGGAAGTTCATACCAATGCATCACGGCACGATCCTGGTCAAGCACTTCTACGCCAAGGCTGTTGACGAGGCCGGCAGTGCAGTTGTTGACCCGAACGACTTCCGCTATCCGGGGCCGCGTCCCGACTCCAAGGAGACCGCCATCGTGATGCTGGCCGATGCTGCTGAGGCACTCTCGCGTTTGGTCGAATCCGGCAATCGAATTGAGATCGAAGAAGCCATCGACCGCATCATCATGGACCGTTTCCTGGATGGTCAGCTGCAGGATACGCCCCTTACGCTGCATGACCTCAACGTGATCCGCGAGTCCTTCGTGAACTCTCTCATGGGCGCTTCGCATCAACGCGTGCGGTACATGGAAGTTCGTGCCAGCGACGAGCCTACGGCATGAGTCAGACGCTCCCATCGGCCTTCGAGCGGGACATCAAGCAGTTCGTTCACTATGTCCGCCTTGAGCGTGGACTTGCCGGTACAACTGCCGACGCATACCAGCACGACATCCGGCAGTATGCGATCCATCTTTCCGAGGTGCAACGAACGGGCTTCTCTGAAGCCACCCTCGCAGACGTCCGATCCTTCTTTGAGTGCCTGGCGGGCCTTGAACTAGCCCCATCGAGCAGGGCACGGTATCTCGCTTCGATCAGGCACCTGCACACGTTCCTTGTGGGCAACGGTCGTATGCAGCGAGACATCACCGAAGCGATGGAAATGCCCCGCTCACGGCGGCGGCTGCCGGAGAGTCTGACGGTTGCCGAGGTTGTGGCCTTTCTGGAGGTCTTCGATGCTACCGACCGCTACACGCTGCGCAATCGCGCCATGTTCGAAACGATGTATGCCTGCGGCCTGCGGGTGAGCGAGCTCATCGGCTTGCGCCAGGCCGACGTGCTGATCGACGTCGAACTTGTAAGGGTCTTCGGCAAGGGCTCAAAAGAGCGCATGGTGCCGATCGGCTCGGAAGCTCTTGGGTGGATTGCCAAGTATCAGGCCACGGCGCGCGGACGTCTGATGACCTCGTCCAACACCGATGATATTCTGTTCTTGAACTCTCGGGGAGGTCGGCTTTCACGCATGGCCGTCTGGAAGATCATTCAACAGGGGGCCGAGCAGGCCGGTCTGACCAAACATCTGCATCCGCACATGTTCCGTCACTCTTTTGCAACTCATCTGCTGGAAGGGGGCGCCGACCTGCGCGCTGTTCAGGAGATGTTGGGTCATGCAGACATCGCAACCACGCAGATCTACACCCACATCGATCGAGAATACGTCAAGGAAGTGCACACACTCTTTCACCCACGCTCAACCTTTACTTCTGGTAAGCCCCCTGAGAACCGAGCTGCGGTATGAAGGCTATGCAACTGATCAACATGTTCATACTGGTCGCTACTGTTGCGTCGGGCCAGGTGAAGTTCGGGATCGACAATCTGATCGACACGGACTTTGCGCTGCTCGAAAGCAAGCGCATCGTTCTCGTGAGTCATGCAGCAGCGCGGACAGCCCGGGGAACGTCCACCGCCGAAGAGTTTGCGGGCACGAGCAAGCTTCGACTGCTTCGCATCCTTACGCCCGAGCATGGATTCTACGGCGTTATCGAAGCTGGCAAGCATGTTGATGATGACACATTGCTGGGAGTACCGACGCGGTCACTCTATGGAGCGGTCCGGCGTCCGGACGCGTCGATGATCAGTGACGCCGATGCTGTGGTCATCGACCTACAGGACATCGGCGTGCGCTCTTACACATTCATGTCCACGATGATCGAAGTCATGGACGCCTGTGCCGAGTTCAAAATCCCGTGCATGGTCCTTGACCGGCCCAACCCTCTTGGCGGCACCAACGTGAGTGGGTGTGTTGTTGATGACTCTCTACGTTCATTCATCGGTAGGATTCCGATACCCTACGTCCATGGATGCACGCTGGGAGAGCTGGCCACCATGGCTAATCAGGAACACTGGCTGACGACGAATCCGAAACGCCGCGAGCAGATGTGCTCGCTGACGGTTGTGCGTTGCAAACGTTGGGTGCGCTCGTTACCGTGGGAAGGCATCGACCGGCCGTGGTACCCCACCAGTCCGAACATTCCGAGTGTGGCGGCCATTCGCGGCTATGCCATGACGGGCCTCTTGGGCGAACTGGGCGTCTGGAGCATTGGAATGGGGACCAATAGCCCCTTTCAGCTGATTGGTGCGCCAGGCCTTGACCTATCGCCTTCGACCATAGGCCTTCTGCGCGATCGTGGCGTTGACATGGCGCGAGCCCGCTACAAGCCGTCTTCAGGCAAGCATGCTGCAACAGTGTGTGACGGGTATTACCTCCAGCCGCGCTCGTCGTGGCGTCCGATGGAGGCTGCCGCTGTTCTGCTTTGGGAGGCACGCAAGCGCCGTCCTGAGGCATTTCCCGACACCTTGATACGCGCCCCGCACGGACGAATGTTTGCCAAGGCCTGCGGCTTGGGCGACCTTGTCTCTGCACTCTGTCAGGGGGCTCCCCTATCACGCATCGATGCACTTTCACAGCGCGGACTGCAGGAGTATCGAGAGCTGCGTCGACGCTATCTGTTGTACGGTGAGTGATCGGTAAGCTGGTCCGGCGCAATCATCGTGGAGCGCCCCGCAGGATCTTTGAGAGTTTGACCAAGCCCACGCCCAGGCCTACGCGCCGGGTAAGTGGATCGGTGCCGTCGAAGAAGACATGGTCATTGCCAACCATCATGCCCGCAGAGCCACCTCCATCAAGGTTCAGCGCTTCTCGACATCCAAGCAGCCCCATGATCTGGGCCATCTGCTGCAAGGACGCGCCAACGGTTCCCCGGTCAGTTCGATCGGCTGGCACGGCGGCGAGGATCAGCGTTGTCCCGCTCGAATCCGTGCCAATGGCGCTTCGTGCAAGAGCGTGATTGATAAACCGCGAGCCCGTGCTCCCTTCGAGCTGTGCTTCATGCTTTGCCTGCCCCCTTCGCACAAGCCGTGGCGTGCCACAGACGGCATTCATGAACGGCGTCTGCTGCTGCACGTTGGTGCTATACTGCAGGCGTATTGTATCTCCCATTCGCGGCTGACTGGCTGAGGCCAATACCGAGCGCGGCATCGATATCACGGCACCGCGAATCGGCATGGTGACCGTTCCGGTATCGACACTCAGGACTTCACATGGTATGGACACGTTCACGGCGGGAGACCTAAGGTAGCGCACGCGGATCTTCAGCATTGGATACTCGGCATCACGCTCTCGTCGGGCACGAGCGATCTCCTGCCGGAGAACATCCTGCGTCAGGGCTGCTTCGGTCGAATCTTCGGCAATGAACACGGTGTCCTTCACCGCCTCCAGAAACGCCCGTTCGATCTGCTTCGGGCTCACATATGGCACCGTGTTTCCACCATAGGAGTTATAGACCACCACACCCTGATCATCCCGGTGATTCACGGTCGAAATCGGGTACCATTGTCGGGCAATGCTGACATTTCCGAGGATCCTGAAGGTATCGACCATCATCGCGTTACGCACATCAAAAAAGGCACTCGACCACTTCTTGTAGCTATTCATTTCCACGACTTCGCCGTCGATCACACACGGTCCGATCAGTGTGTTACGCACGGCTCGCCAGAAGTTGCCGTTGACCAACCCATAGACGTTGTGGCGGGAGGATGTCTCGAATCGCGAGGCCATTTCAGCCAGACGTTCCAAACCGACACAGTTATCCTCGCCCTTGACCAGGCGCAGGGCATTACCTGGAATGGAGCGGTCAAGCATCATGGCGTGCACAACAATGGGGGTCTTTCCATTGGTGCGGAACTCCTGATAGCGGATACCCTGTCCGAGCGAAGAGTCCCGCACCATCATGAGCTTGGTCACCGGAACGGGTCTAGCGCGGCGTGAGCGTCGAACGCGGCGGCGCTTGGACGCACCCGAGGCACTGCGCGAGCTGGCAGAGGCCCTGACCCTTGAGCCCCCAACACGGGCCGATGATCGATTCACGCGTTTAATGGAGGAGCTCCGGCCAGTCTTTGTCCCAGAACCGGTGGACGAGCGAGCCTGGCTCTTCCGAGCCTCTTTCCGGGGCGGTTGCCGGGCCTCGAGGCAGATTGGCTCAACCAACATCACCATGATAAGGACGATCATGATAATGGATCTGCACGACGCCTGTAGAATGGCGTAGAATAAACGGAGCATACGAGGGAAAGTTAGGACTTCAGCCGTGATCAATTGAATGGAGTTATGCACAGTTACTGCCGCATGCCGCGAGTGTGGCCTTCGCCCGTCGTAGTTTCGCATCATGATCAACGACACCATTATCCTCGACATGAACGACGGCGTTGCCGTCATCACTCTCAACCGTCCGGATAAACTCAACGCACTCAACGCGGATTTGTTGGACGCACTTGAGCATACCCTTCGTCACGTGCAGGCCGACTCATCAGCGCGAGTCGTGGTGATCACAGGCTCAGGTCCAAAGGCCTTTGCTGCCGGAGCTGATATTGCGCAGCTACATCAGCAGGATGCGTTCACAGGCCGGTTGTTTGCCGAGCGCGGACAGCGCGTGTTGTCGCTTATCGAGCATCTCGGCATTCCCGTTATCGCGGCCGTGAATGGCTTCGCCCTAGGTGGTGGCTGTGAGGTGGCGATGGCCTGCCACATGCGCTTTGCCGCCGACACGGCGCGCTTCGGGCAGCCCGAGATCAATCTCGGTATTATTCCTGGATACGGGGGAACGCAGCGCCTGCCGCGTCTGGTAGGGCTTGCCAAGGCCATCGAATTGATACTCTCCGGCGAAATGGTAGGAGCGGAGGAGGCTCATCGACACGGCCTCGTCAATCGCGTGTACCCTGCCGCTGAGCTTCTCGAGCAAACACTTGCCTTTGCCCGCACTCTGGCCCACAAGGCTCCGCTGGCTCTGCGGGCCTGCCTAGAAGCCACCCAAGCCGCCGAGAACTCGTCAGCGCTTGAGGGCATGATGATCGAGGCAAGTATGTTTGCCCGCACGTGTGGCAGCGAGGATTTCAAGGAAGGTACGATGGCCTTCCTCGAGAAGCGTCCGGCCGCCTTTACCGGTCGGTAAGGGGCTTCACGCATCGTGGCAGGGGTATTCATGACGCTGTATCAGGGCTTGGCCGTTACGGCGCTGCGCCTTGGTCTCGGCATAATCGCACCCTTCAGTGCCAAGATCCGGCACAGATTAGCGCAGGAGGCCCCCCTGTGGCAACAAACCTCGTCGCAACTTGTAACCGACGAACGGTGTCGACTATGGTGTCATGCCGCTTCGATGGGCGAGCTCGAGCAGCTGTTGCCAATCATTGAGCGGCTCAGAGAACTCCGCCCCGATCTGTGCATCGTCACGACCTGTACGTCGCCATCAGGACGTGATCATGCGGCGAAGCAGAAGTGCATCGACTACGCACTCTATCTGCCCCTTGACCGGCTAGGGGTGATGAGCGAGTTCATCACAACGATTGACCCGCTTATTGTCGTCATCGACCGGTATGATCTCTGGCCGGCAATGATCAGCGAACTGCACCGCAGGTCGGTACCAGTCTATGTGATCAATGCCACGATGCCGAGTTCGGCGCGGTGGCCCTTTCTGCGGGGCTTCACGCGTCGCATGTACGAGATGGTCAGCCATGTAACCGCTGTAAGCGTCGTGGATGCGTCCCAGCTTAGTACCCTTCTGGGAATGCCTATTCGCTGGCTTCCTGACACCCGGCTGGATCGTGTGTTGGAGCGTATTCAACGCGCGGCGGGTAATGCCCCCTCCCTACCAGCTTGGTCCGGTAAGACGCTTGTGATGGGCAGCACATGGCCTGATGATGAAACGATGATGCTCTCTGCCTTTACAGCCATACCCCGCTTAGATTGGCGACTGATCATCGTCCCACATGAGCCGACGGAAGAAGCTCTGCGATCGATCGAGCAGCGCCTACCCTGCCGGAGGCTATCGAAGCTCGCCAATGGAGCAACTTCGGATTCTCCACACATTCTTGTTGACAGCGTCGGTCGCCTGCTCGAGCTATACTCGGCCGCAACGGCCGCGTATGTCGGCGGGGGCTTCGGCGCCGGAGTGCATTCACTAGCTGAGCCCGCAGGGTTCGGACTCGCACTGGCATGCGGACCACGCACGGAGCGGTCTCGCGATGCTGCGACTCTGATCGCGACAGATGCGTTGTGTATTCTGGAAAGCGTCGATCAGGCACGGCAATGGCTAGCGAAGATCGACGATCCCAGTTATCGCGCTACGGCACAACGTGCCACCCGTGACTACGTCAACCGCAACACCGGCTCATCGGATGCCTACCTCAAGCAGATCTTGGGAGCGCTACCAAATCAAACTTAGCGCGTAACACCCACCATTGCCGATTTAGAGAGGCCGCCCCTGACAGTGCGAACCAGGTACATACCCTGCGGCCAAGTCGACGTATCCAATACGTGCTCGTCACCTTGCCAGATACCGGCATAGACACGATTACCCGCAATGTCATAAACATCGACCATCGAACCGGTATCAGCTGCGGTTATCACAAGTCGATCGCTACTCCATCGAACACCGCTGCCATTTTCCGTATTGCTCATCTCATCCGTTGATGAAGGGGCTTTCGGCGGCGTAAACTTCAGGATGCACTGCTTACCTTCGTCGATAGAGACATACACGCAACCGTCAGCACTCAGTGCAAGCCCTACTGGACGTGCCCAGCGAGTAGACTGGTTATTCGTATCGCGAATGAATCCGCTACAGAAGTCTTCGACGCTGTTGGCGATCGTATCCAGATCGGAATCGAATCGCATGAACACCACTTTTGCTCCACTCGGAGGAGTACGATTCCAAGAGCCGCGCATGACCATGAACAAACCGTTGTCATATCCATTACCAAAGCCCGTGGGTGTGAACTCGAGGGCCATGGGTGCGCAATGTGCATCAACCAGAGCAGCCGGAGGAACCATGGATCGGACCTTGGCTGAGTCGGTGGCCGTTATAGGTAGAAGGTCTGAGTAGTCCCCGCCAAACGAGAAGAACCGCTGGTAATGATAGGCAAAGGGGTATCCATAGAACCCTCCGTCTCGCACGATATCCACCCATTCAGGTGGAAGGTTGTTGCCCTGATTGTCGCTACCATTATTGTTTGCCCAGAGTTTCCCTGTACGAGGATGAAGCGTCATACCTACACAGTTACGCGCACCCGAGGCAAACACGCGCCTTCCTCCACCATCGTAGTCGTACTCTTCGATAACAGCACGGTCAGTTTCGCGGTCGGCATTGCCGCGTGATCCGACACTGAGGTAGATCTTCTTTCGAAGCGTATCCAGGACTACCGTTCGTGTGCGGTGTCCACCACCGAGTTGGTTCGGCTGCACTGACTTGTCGATGAGAGTAACACGCTTGTCGTAGATCACCGTGGAAGGATCACTGCGCCACAGTCGGACAACAGACCCCTCCTGAGCAACGTACATCGTGTCGCGAACAAATCGCACATCATGACCGCCCGAAAAGCCCCGTGCTGCAATGACTGTGGTGTCCGCCACGCCGTCGCGATTCCTATCTGGGAATGCCAGAACATTGTTGCCATTCATGTTCGCAAGGAACAGGATAGAATCAGGCCCCCAGGCCATGAATCGTCCCTTATTCATTCCTGTAGCGGCAAAGACATTCACGGTCCAGCCCTTCGGCACAGAAAGGGCATTCTGAACGGGATCAAGTGCGAGCGAAGCAAACTGCGGCGGCACTTGAATACCCTTACGCTCAACTACTGATGTCGTCTTTGGTGTCCACGGTATTGTACCCGGATCCTGCGCATACATAATGGAACACATTGAGATTACGACGCAGGCACCAACAATTTGTCGTATAGTCAGTGATAGCATGATTCACGTACTCCCAGTTATTGAGTTGCACCAACATGCGAAAAAACAAAACGCCCCCTCCCGGTTCCACCGGAAGGGGGCGTTTTTAGAAATCTTATCGACTTACTTGACGATCGTCAGCGTCTGAGGCTCGCTGGTGAACGGACCGGAGACAACATGATAGTAGTACGTTCCAGCTGGGATCGTGCTCGCATCAAGTGTAAGGTCGTACTCGCCAACTTCAAGCTTCTGATCAACGAGCGTCATTACCTTCTCACCCATCGCATTGAACATCTCGATGCGCGTTGGAGCGGCGATACCGACACCAAAGCTGATTACACCGGTGTTGACAACTGGATTTGGACGAACTGGCTTGACGCCATACTTCGTGGTGCTGAATGTGGCCAGACGACGGATGTTAGCACATGGGAGCGTGACCGTGATCTTTCCTGGCTTGTCAACGAACAACACATAGTCTTCACGGTTGTTCGATGCATCGAGATCGACCCAATAGGAGTATACCGCAACTGGCGTTGAGAATGTACCCTGGAGCGACTGGTTGAAGAACACGTCAAACTTCACCTTGAACATCGGGAGCTTGCTGTTGCTGCTGAGAGCCTTCTTGGTGGCACGCTGATCAACAAGGTCAAGCTCAATCTGGTTGAGGGCATCACCTGGCTTGCCAGTCACTGACGACTTTAGAACTGTCCAGCCTTCCATCTGCGTACCGGCAAGGATGATATCCTTGACATCAGAGCGTGGCTTGACGATACGTGGGTCATAGTTCAGACGAACACGAAGCTCTGTCATATTGGAGGCATCAACAGCCTGTGGAGCACCGCTGAGTTCAACAGCAACATCAACGTTTCCGCCTGGTGCAGCCGAATAGGCATCACCGACAAAGTTCGTTGTTTCAAGATACTTACCGTTACCCGAAAGCTGGGCAACCTTGTCCTTACCGGTAAGTTCTTCCGTGATCTTGAGCGTAGCCGTATGAACTTCATTGCGACGAAGCAGACCTTGTGTCTTGGCCTTGGCAGACTCAATGTTTGCCTGACCATTTTCCATAAGGGTCACGAAACTCGGAACGAAACGCACTTCGATCTCGCCTGTTTCACCAGGGCCAATATCAAGATAGTTGGCACCTGTTGACTTGTGAGGAAGAACAATGAAGCTTGATGCATCTGGGCCTTCTGCAAAATCAGCGTACGTGAAGCGGCGAGATACCAATTCACTATGCGTGACTTTGACCTTCAGGATCTTTTCGTTGAAGACGTACTGGTCACCAGCATCACCGGTGACAGTGAAGTCTCCACCCTGAACGCGAGCCTTCAGCGTGTACGTTGGCTCGTAAGGGGCCTGACCATTTGTACCGACGTTTGTTTCGATGACATATGGCGAAGTGAATGGACCAGAGAACTGCGGATCGAAGCGAACTTGCAGCTGCATCGGTGTTTCACCTGGCTTGATGCGCCATGGATTCTGAGGCGTTGGCGCATTAAGAAGTTCAAAGCGCGTGTTTGGATCCGTGATACGAATGTTCGTGATAACCACATCATTCGTGCCAGAAACGTTACCAGTAGTTGGATTTGAGAAGTCATCCTTGCTGGAATTCGAGATTGGGATCGTCAGGGTCTGAGCTGCTTCACCAAGATTCATCGTTCCTGGGAATTCAAGGTCTTCTCCCTTGACGTGTGGCTGCCAGGCCAAACCAGCTAGTGTAGCGGAAACTTCCGGTTGGTCCTTTGAATCCGTAGGGAAGACGATTTCTGCTTCATAGTCCTTCCGCTCAGCACCACGGTTTGGCAGTTCGCTTGGTATGAACGCAACCGTCACTGTACGGCTCTGATCGGCACCACCGCCAACAAGCTGGATTGGGAATGAACCTGCTGTGCCATTGTCAACGATGCGGAAAGCGTCTTTGTCCTTACCACGGATTGACGGGGCAGAGAACGTAGATGGCTGATTGCCGAAGTTGAAGAACGTAATGGTCTTGCGATACTCGGCAATGTTCAGTCCCTTCTGAACGTTGTCAATCACCCGCTCATTCCATTCTTCCTTGTTCACAAGCAGTTCAGCCTTCACGCCACTTCCTTCGAGGATAGCGATCGAGTCAACTTCAGTTGCATTTGAGAAGAACGGTACCGAAACGGAGTGAGGAACGTTAGCCTCTCCCTTTGGCGAATAGGTTACGTAGAACTCATACTTGCCGTTTCCAGGGATAGCCATTGGGAAAGCCGAAGCAAGTGGCTTGCCGTCAAGCGTACGTGCATTGAAGAATCGGCCAGATCCATCAAGGAGCGACTCCTGGTAACCACTGAGAAGGAGATCTACACGGCTGCCGTTCTGGATCGTGACTTTGCGCTCGACACCGGGTGAGCTAGCCGGGATCTGTCCCCAGTTGATATCCGAGACGTAGATCTGTGGCTGTTCGCCACGGACGCGCAGCTCTGCGGTTTTGACAGTGTAACAATCGAGTTCGACCAGAACCGTATCGACAACTTCTGGAGCCGACTGAATTGTGGCTGTGACCTTAATGTCCTTGGATTCGCTAGGACCGAGGGTGAAACCGCCGTTTGGTGTGCACACAAAAATCGTATTGTAAGCACGAACAGTCACCTTCTTTACATTGACCGGACGATCAGCACTTTCGTTCTTGATCGTCAGTGTTGCAGACTCAGGCGTGTTGAAAGCGATCGTTCCGAAGTTGATACGGGCCGGACTCCAGGAGATCTTGTCGGCCGTGTAGGTGTACGTCTTTTCAACGAACTTACCAGAGCGTGTCACGACGCGGATCACGGCCATGGCGTCCTTCGTCTTATCATCAACCTTAAGCTTGAACTTCGCCGTCTTGTCACCGGTGTTGAATTCCGGATCGACTTCCAGCGTGTAGTTTGCAAGCTGCTCAGGATATACGGCGAAGATCGATCCGCAAGAGATGTTTTCAGGCATGATCTTGCCTTCTGCATCGATGTCACCGCAAACGATTTCTTCCTTAACCATGACGGAGTCATCGCAAGGGATCGTCATGTCAATAGAGATCGGTGTACCGTATGCGCGACCCTGTGTGAGACCATCGAGCGAGCCATACGTCCAAGCTGACCAACGAACCTTCGGATCGACTGATTCAATGACGTGATCGCCAGGACCAACCGGAACTGCAAGGCATGCATATGGTGTGCCCTTGAGGTAGCGCATTGCACCACCAAAGGCGGAATTCAAAGCCTTATTGTCAAACTTGATCTTCGTGATCTCATCAGCCTTAAACACGATGTTCAGGAAGTTGTCCATTCCTTCAGGTGCACTAAAGACACCGTACTCCACAAAGCGATCGGTGGAAGGAATGTACTGAAGCATTGGCATGCCCGACTCCACGCTTGGATGCCCGAGTGCTGATTCCTCACCCTTCGACGAACCACGCACAGCTACACCGCGGTCCTTTGCATAGGACTTGCCATACTGTCCCATGAGGATCGGCTTGTCCGACTCCCAATAGGTTGGAACTTCCAGTGACGGCATGATACGCGTCTCACCCTTGCGAAGTACCCACTCATTCTTGAACGAGGATCCGTCTTGACGCATGGTCTTGACGGTCGTACCGTCTTCGAGTGCGATCACGCGGATCACATCACCACGGTCGTCCTCAACACCGAACTCAGCAGAAGCCTTTCCTGTAATACGCGTCGATGTGTAG
>JBILLF010000086.1:0-7824 GCA_044376225.1 Patescibacteria group bacterium
CACCGGCAATTTCTACAAGTTCACCTCAGGCGCTCGAAATCTACGTCCTATCCAAAAAGGACACATGGGTCGAGTTGTCTGGCAGCGATCTGGCTACCAGACGAGTCAACGTGAAGGCAGGAGAACAAGTCATATTCTCAGATGAGAAGGAGTTAAACTGGGGAATTGAGGTACGTGAAGCGCAGTTACCAGTTAAGAAGGCGATTCGAATTGCCTCGCATGAACCAGTTGCCATATACGTTGTCAGTTCGCGTAAATCAAACACCGAAGGGTATCTGGCTAAGCCTGTTGCAAATTGGGGGAGGGAATACATCCCACTGTCTCTTTATGATAACTACAATAGTTCGAATGACTGCGCAGGAGGATTTCTAGTTATTGCAAGTCAGCCTACAATCGTAAACATACAACTACGTGGACAGGGAGCCCAGGTAGCAACAACTACTTCGGGATCAAAGCCGGGCGACCAGATAACAGCATCTCTCGACTCTGGTGAGGTGTTCATGGTTCGTGGCGATGGTAAGACAATCGGTCAGTTTGATTTATCCGGATCTTTGATCACGTCGAGTCAGCCCATAGGCGTAATTGCAATGAATATTCGCACGTCAGTTCCTCCCACACTAATCGACCGGAACGTAGTATCGAGAAACCCTCTTTATGAGATGATTCTACCAGTCCAAGGTATGGGAGTTCGATTCTCATGCCTTGAGTTCAGGCGCGCTCGTAAAGGTAATGGACGGGGCGACTACTTTCGGTTAGTCAGCAAGGAGGCAGACACGAAGTGGTCTTGCAGCTGTTACAATCGACAAACAGGTGCGCTTATAGGTCAAAATGGTGGTGTTCTTCTCAAAGCGGGCGATGTTGCAGATGTTTCAAATGCCGCTGAACCAACGGCATTGACGGAGGGATTTTCAGTATGGGAGTCAAGTAAACCAGTATCGTTGATGCAATACTCCTGCTCTGGTATATGGAGTGGCGCGGACTTCAGTGCCAGCGCGGATCCATTTATGATCGGAATTCTGCCAGACACACTGTTTGGTGTTAGTTCAATGTTTTCAACATTCCGATCACAAGAGTTCAGTGTCCAGTACCTAAATCTCATTGTCAAGCCAGACGCGAGGGATTCAAATGTGTTGGAGAACCTAAAGTCACTTACACTGGATGGAATTCCAATATGGAAACATCCCAAGGCTGAGACTCCTGCACTACTGTCATCTCGTATGGCTAACGGTCTTTATTGTGCATCATTTCAGTTCTCGCCTGAGAATAAAGTTCACGTGATCAGAAGCAACGGATTGGTGTCATTTGCCGGTTACCTCTATGGCTACTCTGAAAATGACGGTTTCGGTTGGCCAATCTCATTAAGCAACGTTGTCACTTCGGTTGATACGATGCCCCCTATCATCAAACGTACTGTAGTAGCGGGCGAATGCGGTACCTACAGATGCAGTGCTACGGAGCTCCGCAACAATCCGAATCCTCCGCGAACTCGGCTTATGGAGGGAGACCAGATTGAGACCGGCATTGCTTCGATTGACACTGTTCCCGACATGAGGAGTACCAATTACACGCTGGTGAAGAAGACGTCTCAGTCGTTTCCGACTGATAGTACGCTGAAGACGTTCGACTATGAATGGCGGGTCAGAAACACGAACAATCCAGCCCGCGTCATCTACCGAGTCGCTGACTTTGCCGGTAATGGTGCGATCGATACCCTGACATACACACCACCGAAGACCGTTGACACAACTGCGCCACGCCTTCAGCGGTTAGCGAAGTCGTCATACGTCTGGGAATACACTGCCGTTGAAAGAGCCTTTATACCGAATCCACCGCGAGCGTGCCCGCTTGCTGGTGACCAGGTCGATGTAGGTGTCGCGTCCATTGCTGCGACGGCAAAAAATATGCGACTTGTTGCCGACATTACGAAGTACCCGGCAGACAGCGTCGTACGATCGGCTACGTTCTCTATCGCCCTCGAGGATAGTACGCGAGATGGTGAATCAATCGTTACTGTGGCCGATAGGAACGGCAATATTCAACGGGATACCATACGCTACGTCGCTCCGACATCGGTTAGTAATCAGCACGATCCTCATTCGTGCTCGTGGTCATCAGCGTATTCCAATGGTCGTATGCGGCTGGAAGCCACAGACTCCGACGGTCTTCGTGGTAATCTTGTCGTGCGCGACCTTAGCGGACGCACTTTTGAAACTGCTCAGGTCAGCGGCCCTTCGTGGGTGAGTGAGACACTCTACGCCCCAGGGATCTACTTTGTAACGATCGAAGATGCCGGCCTGCTGTGCAGTATGAAGCTCGTCGTGTTGTATTGACACTCTTCACTCTTCACTCGTCACTCGTCACTCGTCACTCGTCACTCTTCACTCGTCACTCATCTCTCCACCCATCTTCCATCATCTCTGATGATGCCGATGAGTTCGTCGACGGCGCCGGCGGAGGGGATGTTGCGTTTGACGATTTCCTGACCACGGTAGAGAGTGATGCGGTCTGGGCCGGACCCTACGTAGCCGTAGTCGGCGTCGGCCATTTCGCCGGGCCCATTCACGATGCAGCCCATGATGCCAATCTTGACTCCCTTGAGGTGATCCGTGTGCGAGCGGATCATGGATGTGGTCTCCTGGAGGTCGAAGAGTGTGCGTCCACATGACGGACAGCTGATGTATTCGGTCTTGGTCATCCGCGTGCGGGCGGCCTGAAGAATGCCGAACGCTGTGCGGATGGAAGTTGCGGTGTCGAGCCCCTTGACCGATGACAGAGTTATCATGAGGGCGTCACCAAAGCCCTCTACAAGCAAGCCCCCGGCATCTGTCGAGGCATCAAGGATGCCGTCGTCAATGGAGTCGGCTGACGAATGATACTCGATGATGACGGGCATGTGAACATGCGCAGCGAGCATGGTGTCTGCACAGGTACGCAGGTCGGTGAAGACAGTAGACGACGTGCTACGAACCATGAGCACAACACTGGCATCTTGGGCAAGCTCGTGCAGGACTTCACTGGTAAGATCCGATGATGTGCAGCGCACAACATTCATCACGGTGTGTCGCGTTTCGATGGAGCGCCATTGGTCGATGGTGAACACGGGTACACAGTAGAAGTGATCGTCGTGTTCGAGCCACGTCGAAACGTCAAGAAGTTGACGTGTTCCAGTGGGCGCCATGTAGGGTAGGGGGCGAGTACCCATGTACAGGAACTCGGCCGCTTGATCGGTCATCGTCCACTTGTCAGTAGAGGCATCGTAGTGGTGTCCGGTGCAGGCGAGGTCTTCCATGGAGGTGACGACCCCATCACGCAGGTCGGCAACCACACGCGGTACGTTGTCGTGACCGATCACCGAAACGGCATGGGTCTGACGTCGATGATATGCGTACGGCGATCTCATTGCGCATACCTCCGGATAAGCGCCCGTGCAACGGGGATCTCCGCCTCGGGTTCCTCCGTGAGCGAAACGCGCACGGTATCACCAAGTCCGTCCTGAAGTAGCGTGCCGATGCCGAGCGCGCTCTTGATGCGCCCATCCTCGCCGTCTCCGGCCTCGGTCACACCGAGATGCAACGGATAGGGCTTCATCTTCTGTTCGTTCAGCGTGGCAACCAGCAGGCGGTAGGCGTGGATCATCACGATCGGGTTGCTCGACTTCATCGACAAGACGATGTTGTCGAAGCCCTCGTCGTCGGCAATCCGCAGAAACTCCAGGGCCGACTCCACCATGCCATGGGGAGAGTCGCCATATCGACTCATGATGCGGTCCGACAGCGACCCGTGATTGGTGCCGATGCGCATTGCGGTGCCGTACTCCTTGCAGATCTTCACCAGCGGCACAAAGCGATCGCGAATGCGCTCGAGTTCCTCGGCATACTGCGCATCGGTGTACTCGATGATGGTGAATTGCTTCTTATCGACGTAGTTGCCGGGATTGATGCGCACCTTCTCTACCAGACGTGCCGCAATCTCTGCGGCGTTGGGTGTGAAGTGAATGTCGGCCACCAGCGGTGTGGTGTAGCCGCGCTCACGAAGACCACTACGGATGTGCTCGAGGTTCTTTGCTTCGCGGATACTCGGTGCCGTGATGCGCACCAGTTCGCAGCCAACGTCGATCATACGGATCGACTGCGCAATGGTGGCCTCGGTGTCCATGGTGTTCGTCGTCGTCATCGACTGCACACGGATCGGGGCCGACGATCCCATCGTCAGATCACCAATGTGAGCTGTGATGGTCTCCCGTCGTTTGTACGACGTAAGTGACTCGCAGTAGGGGGCCGATGGCGTCGGAGATGACATTATAGCTGACGACTCACTTCGAAGAGGATCTGCTTCTCGCGCTCACTCAGACCATGATACCCGCCATGGGAGATCTTGTCCAGGATCGCATCAATATGTTCTTGCGTGATCGGCTCACCGTCGACGATGAACCTCGTTGGTGTCTGCGGACGCGCTGGTTCCGGTGCAGGGGGCTGAGGGCTCCGAAAGCTCGACGTCATCGAGGGCGGTCTGGGCACGTCTCGGAAGTCAACGTCGATCACATTACTGCGGAACGGGTTTTGTGAGCCCCCTCGTCGACCTTCCAGACGACGCATGAGTGGCTCTCCGAACTTCAGAAGCAGGAATCCGCCAAGCGCTCCACCGAGGTGGGCAAAATGCGCTACGCCATCGGCGGTGTTCATGAGTCCGTTGAGAAGATCAAAGCCGGCGTAGATCATTACGAAGATGCGCGCTGGGATCGGAAAGAAGAGTGGGAACATCATGATCGGCCTATCCGGATACGTCATCCCGAAGGCCAGCAACACGCCCATGATTGACCCTGAAGCGCCAATCGTTGGAACCAGGCTTCCATCCATGATCGGATGGACGGCCAGGTGCACCGCAGCCGCAGCGATCCCGCACAGCAGGTAGTATGCAGCAAAACGACGTGAGCCCCAGAGGTGCTCAAGCTCCATGCCGAACATCCACAGAGCCAGCATGTTAAAGAACAGGTGTCCGATGCCTCCGTGCATGAACTGATACGACAGCACCTGCCACGGGAAAAACAGCCCGCTCTCGACCGGCCAGAGGGCAAAGATCTGCGTTACTACGGAGTCGATCGGCATTCCGTCCAACGTTAGCCCAGAGAGCATCAGCGCCTGAAAAAGATAGACCGCCACATTGGAGATCAGCAGGAACTTGATCACCGGCGGAAAGGCGCTCAAGCCGCGGCCCTGGCCATACAATGAAGACATGGATTATGCCTCGAGTGCGAAAACTCCGGGGAGTACCTTGCCCTCGAGAAACTCGAGTGAGGCACCGCCGCCGGTTGAGACGTGGGTGACGTTTTTCGCATGACCGAATTGCGTTACTGCTGCGGCAGAATCGCCGCCGCCCACAATCGTGATGCAGCCCAACGACGTGGCGGCCGCCATGGCTTCTGCAATCGCACGCGTTCCGGATTGAAAATTGGCGAATTCAAACACGCCCATCGGTCCATTCCAGACGACCGTGCCAGCCGAGCGGATTGCCTCGGTAAACAAGGCTTGCGTTTCAGGCCCGATGTCCAGGCCCATCATACCATCTGGGATGGCGCTGACTGGCACTGTCTGCTTTTCCGATGTGTCGGCGAATGTTGCGGTCACAACCGTGTCCGTAGGGATCAACAGTTGCACGCCCGATGCTTCCGACTTCTGGATGAGCTCGGCGGCTAGTGCAACCTTATCTTCTTCGACGAGGGAGCTGCCAACGCCAAGCCCCTTGGCCTTGAGAAACGTGAACATCATGCCACCGCCGATCAGAATGGTGTCACATGACGAGAGCAAAGCGTTGATGACGTCGATCTTTCCGGAGATCTTCGATCCGCCCATGATGGCAACCAGCGGCCGCTTTGGGTTTGCGAGTGCAGAGCCCAAGTACTCAAGCTCCTTCATGATGAGCAATCCGGCGCAGCGCTCGGTAAAGAGCGACGCAATGCCGGCCGTGCTGGCATGCGCGCGATGCGCCGTACCAAAGGCGTCGTTGCAGTATACATCGCCAAGGGCAGCAAGCTCGGTGCAGAAGCCGACATCGTTGGACTCTTCCTCCGCATGAAAGCGCAGGTTCTCAAGGAGCACGACGCTTCCGAAGGGGGCTCGCGCAACCGTTGAATGGGCGTCGGGTCCCGTGCAGGTTTCGGAAAAACTCACGGCTACGCCGCGCTTGACCAGCAGAGCGGCAAGGTGTTCGGCTACCGGACGTAGCGAGTACTTGGGATTGGGCTTGCCTTTGGGGCGTCCAAGGTGGGACATGAGTATCGCCACGCCGCCACGGTCAACGATCGACATAATCGTGGGCAGCGACTCAACGATGCGTGTGTCATCAGTGATGGCACCGCTTTCATCTTGCGGGACGTTGAAGTCCACCCGCACAAGCACTCGCTTGCCGGCAACATCGACGTCCGTGATCGAGCGGATCACGCCGTCACTCGCATCAGCAGGTCGGCAATACGGTTCGAGTAGCCCCATTCATTGTCATACCAGCCCACAACCTTGATCGTGGTGCCCATCGACATTGTGCTGAGGGAATCGAAGATGCAGGAGTGCGGGTTGCCGATGATGTCGGTCGAAACAACGGGGTCTGTGCAGTATTCGAGAATTCCCTTCATTGGACCCTCTGCAGCCGCCTTGAACGCGGCGTTGATCTCGTCCTTTGTGGCGGCCTTCTCAAGTACGACCGTAAAGTCCGTTACAGATCCGTCCGGCGTCGGAACGCGGAATGCCAGACCATCCAGACGCCCCTTCATCACCGGCATCACCTCGCTGACGGCTTTGGCGGCGCCGGTGGTGGTTGGGATGATGTTTTGGGCGGCAGCACGGGCGCGACGCAGATCCTTATGCGGCAGGTCAAGAATGTTTTGGTCGTTGGTGTAGGCGTGAACCGTACTCATAAAGCCGTTGACGATGCCGAAGTTCTCGTGAAGGATCTTGACCATTGGTGCAAGACAGTTTGTGGTGCAGGAGGCGTTGGATACCACGTGCATGTCAGAGGTGAGCTCGTGGTCGTTCACACCAAGAACGATGGTTCCGTCGAGCTTGTCCTTGGCCGGTGCCGTCAGGATCACCTTGCGCGCATGACGCAAGTGCTTATCGAGATCGGCCTTGGCCGTGAACTTTCCGGTGGACTCGATCACCACGTCCAGTCCGCTCCAGGGCAAGTTCTCGATCTGCTTTTCCGCAGAGATCGTGATGCGATGACTATTAACGATGATCGTGTTACCCTCGACCTCCACCGTGCCGTTGAAGCGTCCGTGCACGGAGTCGTATTTGAGCAGGTGGGCAAGTGTGGCGGCATCGGTCAAATCATTGATGCCAACGATCTCGACGTCTGCACCGCGTTGGAGAAGCGCACGGAAGACCAAGCGTCCGATGCGTCCGAATCCGTTAATGGCAATCTTCGTGGCCATGAGTACTTCCGATCAGGTATGCGGGTTAAACAAGCGGTGCAAAAATACCACCGCTTATGGTTTCCGCACCTTCGCGGGGTTGGCCTTTACGAAGTCGGCCCATGCCTGACGTTTGGATGTCGCACCACCGCGTTTGCCGGGGGCAGGGGGCTTACCATTCACCGCGTGACAGATCGCCACGGCCAGGGCATCCGTGGCGTCGAAGAACTGCGGTGTTTCCTCGATCTCGAGGATGGCTCGCACCATGTGCTGGACCTGTTCTTTGTCGGCTGCGCCGCGTCCGGTAACGCTACGTTTGACCTGCATCGGTGTGTACTCCATCGGGCTGTGGCCCGCCTGTGCACAGGCGAGCATGGCCACACCGCGTGCGTGTGCTAGCTGCACGATCGTTAGCACATTCT
>JBILLF010000048.1:0-16433 GCA_044376225.1 Patescibacteria group bacterium
GGTTTTGCCTGCCATGCGGACTCCATGTGAGCGAATCCGCAAAGAAGCGACCATAGACACCTACTCACCACCTTAAAGGGGTCAGTATCTGCCGGAATGTCATACCCTATCACCCGTCAGGGGGTCAGTATGCTCCGGAATAGGGGGTCAATATGCTCCGGAATGAGGGGGTCAGTATAGGCCGGAATCTATACCTACATTCAGGGATCAGCAACCTTATATAGATTGAATACGAGGAGCGTCTATCTTCGCTAACTAGTATTCGTACTCACTGTCAATCAAACCGGGGGAAGATCAGAGACGAGGTAAGACCTCAAAATTTTCGTACTGCTCTGATTCCCAATCTGTAGTCGTTCTTTGGGACGGGCTTGGTAGTCTCGAATCGAATGGCGATGGATTCGTAGTACCATGCTTCAGTTTCGCTGTGTTCCGTACTGGTCCAACTACATAGGATCAATGAGAATTCCTTTGAATATCCAAGCCCCTTTAAGGTCTCTGCTGCCATTTTGATTTCGTTAAGACTTGGTAAATACCAATCTGAGAAACCAGAATTCTTGGATTGAGCGCATAGAACGGCGGCGGTTTTAATCAGCGTGCGCGATTTACTGAAGAACCCACTCTCCACATTCCAACTTGCACGGTCAATAATGATACGGGTGTTCTCTGCACCAGCACCGACGCCGTTCCCTATGGCATTGATAAGACCTGGGTTGCCCCAAGTGGAGAGGCCGTATGGGATATCATGGGTGTCTACGATCAATCCATGTTTTCCAGACTCATCGATGTAAAACACCACCCCACCGCCATATCTGCTGCCAACTTGAACCGTGTCGGCTTGAATCAGGTCACGTATACGATTGTATACATCTTCGCAATGTTCCGGCGACATCTCTAGCGAACCGATCAACTCATTTTCGAGGTTCTTTTTTTTGTTATCATCAATTGTCAAAAAGAGGCCGTCTCGAAGAATCTCTACAAGCTGAGGAACTTTAGCGTGCATCCTGTAGTAGCGATCTCCGCTCTCACTCAACCTAGTTGTCCTAGCTTTAGCATCTCCATAAGCCATACCCATTGCTTCGACTGAGTACGATTTTGAATCGATCAACTCCTTTTTGACTGCTTCTATCTCCACGGCGTCATTAGGGGCGCACTTAACTGTCTCGATGAATCCTATCAGATTGTCAATATCCGATAACAGCCTGTCTCGCCTGCTGGCAATATCTGCGAACAATTCAGTGAAGCTTGCTATCGACCGCCGCCGAACAACGTACGTATCCTGCAGGACTTGGCGGAGTTGCTCAACCAGCTCGCTGGCCTTCGATGAATTCAGCGATGCATTGTCATCCAGCAGCTTCGCGAGCTCTTGATTGACGTCGTTGTCTTTCCTATGCAAGAGATCAACAATTTCTTGTACGCTGATCAGGTCGAGTTCGCTCATTGCGGCATAAATGAGGTCGGGTGTCTCGTCGATTGCCTTGTCGAGATTGTCAGCGGCCTGCGACGTATCGCCGTTGCGTGCCTGATATTTGGCCAGGAGAAAACGATACTGAGACGTGCTTGAGTAGTTTAATGCTGATTGCTGATACTTGACAGCTGCGGCAAAGTCCCCAAGAACATAACATGCGAAAGCAGCCTTCTCGTATGAGTCGGCGGCGAGCCGTCCGATGGCGGTGCTGGATGAGTTGACTTCAGAGTTCGGCGCGTTGAAGTTCTTCGTTAGCGCATTTGCTAAACGTACAGCCGTTGGATCGCTGTCGATGCTGGCATACTTGGCAGCACGATGGAAGTAGTCCCGTGCCTTTGAGGGATCAACGAACTTCTCGACGTATAAATAGATACAGCCAATTCGATGAAGCACAAAGTAGTCTTGCTTCATCATGGCTTCCGCTTGCAAGAACTCTTCGAGTGCATCCGCAAACAAATCCGGATCATTCTTGGCATTGATATAGAACTTCATACCAAGCTCAATGTTGTGCTGGCGTTCCTTTTCGCTGTCGGGTACACGAAGCAGTTCCGCAATGTTTTGCAGAATGAAATTGCTTATGCGCTGCTGCTCGATCTGAATGTCGAGCTTCCTGTTGACAAATGATAGCTGACTACCTATTTGATCCAACTGTGATGACATATGCGACAGAACATAGGTCATACCCGATAGCGCACTTGAGATGTCGGAAAGCTTGCCCGATATCCCCTTGAGTTGTCCCGAGAGACGATCAAGTCCTCGTCCAACTGACCGGCTCAGATCATCGATTGCTCGCAGCTGCTCCTTTGATGCCTGCCCAATAAAGCGTCCGACAGTATCAGCCCCATACCTTGCCAACGACGTATCTCTCGCATAGTCTAGGTAGCTGTCGATGACATTCGATTGTTCATTCCATGGCCTCCAGTAGCCGAGAACAAATGATGGGGTTGATGGTGTAATGTCTGACATCTCTGGATCTTCTTAGTGTATGTGACCGATTCGTTTGAATGATCGCTATACAGGAGGGTAAATCATCGTACCAGTCGAGGGCTGATGTTCCTGGAGAGGCCGTGCTCCTAGCAATCAATATTGCGATGATAAATAATACTTGCAAGCAGAACACAGTATGATCCCCACCATATAGTTGACAGTAAGTCGATCTCTGATCACATGTTTGGATTGGAGGAAACGATGGGAAATGACCGTGGGTAGTCGGTTTAAATCTCATCATTAATCAACATATTGATTCTATGGAATACCCACCACTGCCAGACCTCTCGAAGTTCGACTTCACATTCCGTCCTAAGCTAAAGCCTGTGTTCAAGAAGGATATCGATGAGGAAGACCCCTTCTCTCGGTATCACGAGGTTGCCTATTACGAAATGCCTGCGACGATGTTTGATGACCTGATGTTCGTCTATTGCGACGTTAAGAGGGAGAAGGGGCCAAGCAGGTGCACATACTTTTTGGCGAACGAGTACTACGAACAGGACGATGGTCCATCTGGTGAGAGCATGCAGCAATGGGAGGAAGAGTTCTCCATGATTGAACTCATCCGCTATCTGGAATTGTACGACCTCGCTGACCAGTTTCCTACTGTATCCCTCTGTCAGCATCTTTACCAATGTCTAGAAGAATATGATTCGCTTCCGATTAACAAGATGCCCGAGATGGAAATCGGAAGCACCATGTATCCGCAGCTGAAAGAGTTCTATGATATCCTCTTTGCATACCTGCATGAATGGGTCAATCAACATAAAGAGCTTCCGCCGGTAGAGGAGTTCCTTGCAGCGGTCGACCATTTCCTGGATCAGATCTAAGTCATCACGGCGATTTGTCCATCCGCCTATCTGCCATATCTTTGCTCCACAACTAACTCATCTGGACGGTCTGAGGGACGTAGCCCTATGACGACCACCAACCGGTTTAAAGCCGGTGGCAATGCTACGATCGATGAGGAGCTCTATGCTACTACACGCATACCTTGCGCAGCAATGTGCGCAACACAACGTCCGACGGGGAGCAATTCCGTCGCTACTCCAACTCTCTAATGTCAACAAGGCGCTTCGGCGCTACGACGCGTTGTTGCATGGGGATCTCAGCGATGCTGATTTGATTTCTCGCATCCGTGCATGCCCCTTGCTTGCTGGCGACAGTTTTGATGAGGTCCTCGAGGAAACCCATCAATACATCGAGGCCTGCAAAAGAGAACGCAAGCTGGCGGCCGAACTTCGAGCAAGAGCTGCGTTCACGCCACACCTGTGGGTTGTGCCCGAGAACAAGATTCCATCGCCAATCTTTGTTGTGGCGATGTTGGGTGTAGAGACGTTCAAGAGATTTGAGATCCCCGAAGAGATTCTATCTCTTGATAGCACGGGTGATATTCTGATCGCTCTTGGCTCAATGCTCAAGGATCGGTTTCACGACCGAGCATACATGGCCTCTCCTTTTGGACGCGCCGTCCAGGTGCTCTATCGTGATACCTACGATCACTCGTACGTGTACGATGTTGAACAGCAATGCTGGATCGATGAGCTCTTTACATGCCCTCCAACAGGACAGGCGCGCATTGCACCGAAGGGCTCCTCCACGCAGTTCCCAAAGCTGTTCTCCTAACAGACAAGATCTCTATCAACACATTATTGAAAGTGCCAATCCATGGCTTCCTATATCTGGACAAGTGAGTCTGTTTCACCGGGACATCCGGACAAGATTGCTGATCAGATCTCCGACACCGTGCTGGATGCATACCTCGAGGTTGATCCGAATGCGAAGGTTGCATGCGAGACTCTGGTTAAAGACCAGACCGTCGTCGTTGCCGGAGAGATAACCTCCTCTGTACCTGTGTCGCAAGACGAACTTGAGCGTCGCATACGTGCATGTATCTGCGCGATAGGGTACGATGATGACGCGCTGCAATACAACGGCAACACATGCACGATTCAGTTCCTGCTCTCTGAGCAGGCCAGGGAAATCAACAATGCGGTGGTAACAGACAAAGGCATTGCTGCTGGTGATCAAGGCATCATGTTTGGATATGCTACTCGTGAGACACCAACCAACATGCCCCTTGCCATCTACCTCGCTAAAGAGCTCATCAATGAGGCATATGGTAGGGTTCGTGGATTGCATGCCTTGCGACCCGACATGAAGTCGCAAGTATCGCTTGTGTACGATGGCACACGCGCAGTAAAGGTTGATAGCATACTTCTCTCGACGTGTCATGCCGAGTCGCTATCTCTGAGCGACGTTGAGGAACTTGTCCGCGAGGAAGTCATTAAGCCAATCATTGCGCGTCAGCCAGAGCACATACAGGCCCTGTTTGCGAGCGAACCGCGCATTTTGATCAATCCCGCAGGCACATGGAACATTGGTGGACCTGTCTCCGACTGCGGGCTCACCGGACGCAAGATCGTCGTTGATCAGTATGGTGCAGACTGCGAGATAGGGGGCGGGGCATTCTCCGGTAAAGACCCAAGCAAGGTTGATCGCAGTGCGGCATACATGGCACGTCATCTTGCGCTGCACACACTATCACAAAACCCTAATGCCCAACGGGTAAAGGTCCAGCTTGCCTATGCCATTGGCGTAGCCGAGCCCGTATCGTACCGCATCTATGATCCGACCACAAATTCGGAGTATGGCTTGGGATCATTTACTCCGCAGGATCTCACTCCGCAGTCAATCGTTGACTCACTTAAACTCCAGTCCCCGATCTACGCTGTCACCGCGCGTAATGGTCACTTCGGCATCGCCCATTACGCTGAGGCAGACAGGGAATACTACACGTGGGAAAAGCGGTAAACAGCAGGAGCCTGTGTTGCAATCATCCTCATTCCCATACGAAGAAGTAGAAGTCCTTTCAGCAGATGTAGCCGAGGCTGCTGCTGAATTCACGGACGCCATCACGTTCACCAATCTGACACAGTTGAACGAAGCAGAGGCGCATATCCTTGCTCGGCATCAAGGTGTTCTACGATTTCCAGCTCTTGAGTCACTGGAGCCGGCAGTAGCGCGTGCATTGCATAAGCACGAGGGGTTCATTGACATCCGCTACCTGAAGACCCTTAACACCGATTCTGTGCGATTGCTTCTAGAGCTGATGAAGGGTCGCGGAATCATTCAGCTTCCCTACGTGGAGGAGTTGCACGTTGAGGAAGCGCTCATCTTGGCGCAACACAAAGGCGACCTTCAGTTTCATGGCTTACAATCGATCACTGAGGAAGTTGCCGAAGCATTGTCTCGCCTGCCTGGCAACCTGCTTCTTGGCAAGGACGTGGAGGTTGACGTTGGAGTTGCCCGACACCTATCGAAGGTAGGGTGCGGGTTAATGTTATGTACCCCAACACTCAGTGACGATGTCATCAACGTGCTCGCTCAATCATGTTATGATCTCAGCCTAGACGGGCTGACGTCCCTATCCTCAAATGCCGCTTCATCTCTGTCGAGTCACGTCGGCGAACTGTTTCTTGACAACCTTACAAGCATCACCGAAGAAGCAGCAATTGCGCTGTCCAAACACAAGGGCTCAGTCTTTCTAACAGGTATGAGCGACAACAGCAAGCTCTCCGAAGCCACCATGGAGGTACTTCGAAGTAATCCCAAGTTCGTACTGCCTGGCGCTGCAAGCACGCAACCTCTATGAAATGTTTTTTGTACCCGAACGGGTGCAATTAGCGAGATCGATGTATCTGTTACACCCGATAAGGTATAATCTACCGAGCGTTGTGTATATTCGTACCCGAAAGGGTATTGACATGGACATTGCCACATTCGTGAAGCAGCGACGTAAAGCCGTGCGATTAACGCAACCGGAGCTTGCCGAGAAGGCCGGCGTTGGACTTCGATTCGTTCGTGAATTGGAGCAAGGGAAGGAAACGCTTCGTCTGGATAAGGTCAATCAAGTGCTCTGGCTCTTCGGCTACGAAGTTGGAGCTGTACCAAGCAAGCGCGAAGAGGAGTAAGGAGCACCACATGATGCGTCGTGCAATCATCACCGTGAAGGGTATCAAGGCGGGCCTGCTTATCGAAGATGAGCACGGCTATGAGTTCGTGTATGATCAATCATACGCTGAACAACCGACTGCGCAGCCGGTGAGTTTAACGTTGCCGGTTCGTCGTGAACCATATCGATCGGAGCGTGACTTGTTTCCGTTCTTCGACGGTCTCATTCCGGAGGGATGGTTACTTAACATCGCCGAGCTCAACTGGAAGATCAATCCGCGCGATCGCATGGGATTGCTCCTTGCGTGTTGTCGCGATTGTATCGGCGATGTCGGCGTGGAGGAACTACCGGAGACACAATCATGAATGCGTGTTTGTGTTGCTATCGCCCCCTTCCGGTAGATGCTGTTGACATGCATCCGTCGTGTGCGAAGAAGATGTTTGGCGTCGATCGGGCAGTGGAGCTCCCATTCGCGGAAGATGATCTTACGCAACTGGCCACAACCGTCATCCAGAATCATTCCGTTGTGACGGGCGTACAGCAAAAACTCTCACTCCATGTACCACGAGTCGCTGGCGAAACTGGGCACCAGCGATTCACGATCGTGGGGGTATGGGGCGACTACATCATAAAAACACCCTCGGAACGGTATCCTGAGTTGCCGCAGATTGAGGATGTTACCATGCATCTCGCACAACTCAGTGCGATCGCGACCGTGCCGCACAGTCTGATTCGGATGGCATCGGGCAATCTCGCCTTTATCACTTCGCGTGTTGATCGCACCCACCGTGGGAAGTTGGCGATGGAAGACATGTGTCAGCTTACGGGTAGGATGACGGAGCATAAGTATAGAGGTAGCCACGAACAGGTAGCATCAACGATTCGTCGGTACTCTGCTTCTCCCGGACTCGACATCGTAAACTTTTATGAGGTAGTCCTTTTTGCCCTTCTCACTGGTAACGCAGATATGCACCTTAAGAACTTCTCGTTGCTTGAGACCCCGGGCGTCGGTATGACGCTCTCGCCTGCATATGATCTTGTCAACACAGCACTCGTCAACCCAGCCGATGATGAGCAACTCGCTCTCGCGTTACATGGGAAGCGCAAGAACATAACTCGACGTAACGTCGAAGCTGCAATGACCGCATCGCAACTCCAGCAACCACAGATCGCACGGATCTTTGCGAAAATGCAGCGCTCTATCCCAGCTTGGCTGGAAATGCTTAATGCGAGCTTCTTGAATGAATCAACGAAGGATGCCTACAAACACCTAATCACCGTGCGCGCCACGAATCTTGGGATGTGATGTTGTGGAAGGGGCTTGGGATGGCCTTCTCAATGGGCATCTCACTATCCATGCAATGGGGCTCGACAATTCAACGCCACACCGGTTAGGTGCTATCTGAAGTGTAGCTGAAGAACACCTCGCGCGGTAGGCTCATTGTGTTTACTATGTCATGTGGAACTAGTACGATCGAATATGTTATAGACAATGCGTTAGACTTGCGCCGGTTGACTCAAATCGAGACGACCTCTAATGCCGATAATGGATGAGACAATTGATGTGATGGAACAATACTGGCAATTTCACAATGCACCACCTTTCAACTAAAAGGGTGATATCAGTATGAAATGTTGGAGGTGTTGTGGCACTAATTGTTGCAATGGGACTAGGGGCGCTCATGAAGGCAAGACGTTCAGATCTATGCCATCTTCTATTTTAAGCGCCCATGTTGATATACCGCGTAGGATACCGATTCTAGTCGAGTCTTTGATCCCTTGTTCATGCTGCCGTTGCTCATCATACCAGAAGAGTGCATAAACGTTGGCCACCCACCACATGTGATACGGGCTGGTTCCTCTTGCCAGTTACTACTTTCTCTGTAACCGCGATGACTACCCAAACCGTCTGTAAACACTCGTCCTGCATCCGCATTTATCACAATCGCCTGTGACGGACAAACCGTATGTATGAATTCGTGTAGTGCGTTAAACTGCTCCTCAAAGAATTTGCTGATAGAGGCTATGTGTTGAGCATTCTTTGTCCAACGACCCTGCATAAGAATCTTGATGTCTTGAGCGTTAGTGTGTCTCAAAGCGAACATGTCTACGTGATACTTGAACAATGGTGTCTTGAATGACTCAATTGGGCCGAAGTAGGTCTTGTAACTCTTCCAGACAGCAGCCTCATGCTGAACAATGCGATCGTAGTTAACATTCCGATCTTCGTACCCATGATATTCGTTCGCGATATTAACATCGGGACTAGAAGGGTTGAGCCCGATGAAGAGAAGCAGATCGATTGACGATCTATCAGGTGTCGATGGGTCCTGGGTTGCGAAAATGTCGCTGCCATGATTGTTGAGTGTCCCACCCCCCGTCGTGGGTGCAAAAACAATATCGGGATACTGTATTGGTGCAAGGTGTATTATCGGTTTCCAGTTTGCCTGCCTGGCAGCAAGATTCTTTTCGCGATAATCATTGTACGCATCTATTGCACCCATTGGGTAATGATAGTTCCAAATGTCGCGGATTCGAGTATTTAGTTTCACGACTTCTTGCCATACGCGTGGTAGCTTGTCGCTGAGTAAATCCTCCATCACTAGTCCTGGTAGAAGTGGGTAAGACTGGCGTTGTAGAATCGATGTTTGATTAGGCGCGTTCGATCGACAGTTGCTAGATCACGCCTATGTTCCTAGCTAGAAGTACCTAACCCGGCTACGACATCCAGCAAATTGTTTCCAGTTAACATCTTGAATGTTCGTGGCGGTTACCTGATCAGCCTGGTAAACAAACAGGCCATCATTTGCTGGGGTAATCTTGGTTATCCTGCCGACATACACTACGGATGTGTAGTTCGCGCCTATGCCAATTCGGTGATATACGACAATGCAATCACCAACCTGAACGCGTTTGTGATTCCATGGCCACATTCCGGTAGAAAGCGTGTTGTTGTTTCCCAGCTGGAAATTGAGTCCACGTGTGAATACTGCGATACCACGATTGCAGTTGCCGTTGAAATCGACTAGACCTATCTCAGTGGATTTGGGATGGGCTTCCTTTGTCATAAAATATTCTCCCTCGCAGGTTTAAGATGAATGGGAGGAAGAATCACTCCTGTGAATAGTCGATCAGTGATCCTTCCCCGGTATAGTTGTCAGGAGGAGTGTCGTATTGAAGTAATCTAGCGTCCTTCAAACTCGACGGGTGAATTGTTGCCGATTCCGGAGTGACGCCGTATCCGTTCATGGAACAGGTGAAGTTACTGATTGATGCGACGGGCAGCCTCGTCTGGATCACGAAAGGGCATGCAAATGGCGAGTTCTGCTTTCATTTGTGCCCATTGAGACTCCACAGGAGCGTTGCCTTAGCAGTTCCCAAGTGGTTGCTACAACTCATCATCATTGCGGCGACCGTTATTGGAGGTGGTTCCCATGGTTGTCTACTTGCCCGCATATCCAGTGATTTCTCACCATTCCAGTTGTCAACTCAATGGAGGCTGGAGATCACTGGACTAAGAACCAAAGTGATCGGCCGTCAACATAAATCCATGGTGATACGTTACGAACTAACGCTCGTCATTCCTGTTTGAAGAGCTGTTCAGAACAAATGCTTGATGGAATAGAACATGATCATTAACGCCACGTATAGTGACGGACAATGAGCCTACAGGGGAGTATCCCTGTGAGACGAGCTTGCTACATCCGCCAATATATTCCTGTGGTGGAATCGCCATGCTGGATTTCTTTGTGACGATCTGCTAGCTCGACAAGTCAGCCATGAAAACCTCGTGAAATGAATCATGCAATGTGTGTTGCGAAAAATAGTAAGCCATGGAACAACTACAACGGAGTCATGCTAAGGCCGAGAATGTATCTAGGACATTGCCTCCCTACTTCTCCGGCACCCCAGGCGGCAACCCGTAATAGTTGTAAACGCAGAATCTACTGGGGTCGTACTTGCGTCCAGGCTCTTGTGATTCGATCGTGTTATATCGACGCTGAAAACGCTCGATTGCAGTGAACACAGGTGAGGTGAGCTCCTCAAGAAACAGAACACGAACACGCGTTAGAGGGGTCTCTACAGATGCGCCAGAAATCACCTCCTCGAATGAAGTAAACCATGATGAAAGACGATAGCCATCAATAGTGTCGCCAGCAACATAGTTGGTGAAGCTCTCCATGAAGGCGTCGTGTTCGAGAAACGTGACGAGCGGTTCGCTATGGTCGCATTCGACAGGATATCTCCCAAGAGCTTGACGTCGAAACATCGCCTGGTTGTAGGTACGACGTCTGTTCCACTTAACAAGACGCTCCGTTTTGTTGAGACGTGAATCCTGGGCAAACGGCCAAAAGTAGCGCGTCTTGGTGTACTCCATGTAGTAGTCCTGGAACACCGGAACCTCTTCGATCAACGCGCAGTAGGCGCGCCAGAACTCATACAGATCCGGCTGGACGGATCTAGACTTTCGTAACGCGTCTGCAATCCGTTCGGAGATGGGGTTGTCGTCAGGTAACGATGACAACTTCTCAGGCACACATCTGTGGGAGACCATTTCGACAAGCATCGATGCGATGGAGCAAACAACGATAAGGTTGGGAGCGGTGCCACCAATGACCAAAGGAATCGGTGGCTCGTCAGCACGGTGGGTGATAACTGTGTTTGGTTGATAGGGCGATATAGCACGGACAGCTGCCAATGACTCCTTGTCCGTCACAAGGTTCCAGCTGACGTCTCCAAAGTTTGACCAGCGTACGCCGGGGATCATGCGGATGGGATGTAGGTGCACGTCACGGGTACGAGGCACGGCAGGACACATCTCCAGCATCATGTCGTCGCCATCCTGCCATCCGAGGTGGTCGTCGCTGATGTAGACTTCGCAGCCGACCTGACGTAGGATGTTCATCATCCACGAGCCGGTGGCTCGGCCGCCGCCACCCAAGCCCCCTCCGTAGCGAACGTTGACTATATGCGATAGTCGCACGTTGTTGGGATGCATCACATCGCAGAACAAAGCCTCATTCTCGGCAACGGCATAGATCACCGGTCGCGTAAAGGAGCCAAGCACCGTACTGACTACCGAAACCATCATGAAGAACGCACGGTTGCATGGATAGTGACGCCGGAACCCAGCGATGCGCGATAGCTGAGGAAGATCAAGAGGAGGAAGCTCTTCAATCTGGTCGATTCGCACCGTTGTGAACTTATCCTCGTGCACAACAGCCCCAGCATGCATAAACTCAAGCACGCGCTTGTTGAAGTCGCTCAATAGAAAGATGTCCGGCGGCAATGGCTCGGGTCCAATAGCCGGCGCTACATCAGCATACGTCACATCGAGGTACAGCAAAGCCCGAAAATCATCATCTGCAGACGGATACCATGCGATCCGGGGCTCACCTTTATGTTCGGCAAGATATTCGTGGAGCAACCCCGTTTGGTTCCCGTTAAGATATGTTAAGAGCTGGCGTGACATATGAGATCAACCACGTAAATGAAGTACTGCATGATACGATTGTACAACGTCACATGGCGTCGTTCCCAACTTGTAGATTTGTGCTATTGGTGTGTCGGAAAACAAGCATAGGTTTTTAGTTTCCCAAGCCCGAAGACACATTCATATCTGTCAAACAATACATACGGTGCTGTATGACGAATGCATCTCAAGTCATTGGAGAAATACGTCAGCTGGGCGGAACGAGGTCGGCGGACTTCTTGAGTCGTCTGTTATCAGACATAGTTGAGCGTGAGAACGATCATGAAATCGTAGATGTACTCAACGATCGTATTCGGCGAATATGTGGTGATGATTATTGGGACCCAATTGAAGGCCATATCCGCGATTCAAGAGGTTATGCCGGCGGATCGAGTATCAATGTGATACCATCACGTGGTCACGGTGGAGTGTGTACGGAATTCTGTCTTGTCGACAGTTTTAGTCGTTCACACGGCCAATTACCATTTTTTCACCGACGATACCACTCCCTACACCAACTTATGCACATCACATGTGCCTATTGGTTCGATTGTCACCAGATAAACATTGAAACCCTAATCCTGACCCGCTTTTGGAATTCTAATACCACTATTACTATCCAAGCAGCAATCGATTCGTACAAGCGTAATCATCCCGGCAAACAGGTGTATGTAGTGGAGATTAACACACGAGGAGTGCGTCTAGTATATAGTTGACATTTCTTGCCGAGCCAACAATCATGTTCATAGTTGAGACATTGATCAATGAAAGATCAACTTACAGATCGGATAATCAACGAGGCTATCGAGCATCTCGAAAGTCAAACAATGCTGCTGAACGATTCTTACGATGGAAAGAAAGGGTTAGGTCTGTTTGTAACTCAAGATGGTGCTCAATGGAGCGTGATTGTTCGTGCGGACGGTCTTCGACTAAAGATGCCGCTGGGGTCCTATCCAGAAATGTCCATCGAGGAAGCCAGAAAGTGCTTTTCGGAGATAGACTTCAGTTGGCTAGACGAGGACGCAAGAAGAGACGCAGCACTAACAAATACAGAAATTGCAAAGTACATCGAAGAACAATACCCCAGGGACGACGGTCGCGTGTTTGTTGACCGTTCAGCACTAGAAAAGATCAAGGGCACAACGCTATTCTACCCATGTAGTGGTGCAGATCTTATCACGCCTATTCGTCTCTTTGCGCCGTATGTGCAGGACTTCTGGTTCGTAGATCGAGGTTACTTCAGGTCAGGACACCAAGATACTCGACACTATGGCTTTGACCGAAGTGCAGATCGTCACAGACCAGTTCTTGAAGGTGATCCGAACTATCGTCTTTTGGGTGTTCGTATTGAAGGAAATAATGATCTCTCCAAGTATCATGATGATATCGACCCATGTGTTCGCACGGAAGAATATGAGCATTTACCCACGGGTAGCATGATTACAGTCAACAAACGACGTGGTTATGGTTTTTCAGCATTTCGAAATGTGATGAGTACAATTGGGGTCTTCTTCTATAGAGGAGATAGTCAAGGTGAGGGAGGAAGCGGTAATCACTGGCTTAAGAAGGAACACATTCGTGAGGTCTTGGCAAAACTCAGCGACAACGGTCTAATGGTCCTTGATGGCTCAGACGGACTGCCGTACAGACGAAAAACATTTGGCGAATATTCATCATTCTGGAGGTATCAAGACGATAACTTCACAACCCAGCAGGAGATTAAAGAACGATGTAAGTCATTCCGAGATACTCGTGGTAACGCGTTCGAATGTGTTGGTTTTGCAGGCAGACGCTATGGTAACACATTGGTGTGGCAGCTTCAACGAAACGAAACCCTTGAGCCAGGTAACATCTAGCAGTTTGGTCTGTCTAGGAGTGTTGGGCGTAATCCGATTTGTGCCGCGTTTTGCGGACCACCTCATCCCGCACCCATCCGCCACACTGCGTCGCACGAAGAATGCACATTGCATAGTAATATTCTAAAGGGCTGTACTATGAACCACGACATGATCGTTGAAGGTTTTTTGTTTCGTCATGTACTTACGCCGAGCCTCTTGAAGGGGGCCACCGCGACCCATCATGTATTGCGATATGAAGAGCATGCCGACCTTTCGGCGCTGGAGTGCGGTGTGTATCTGATTGAGGTGGATGATGCCATCTTCTACGTGGGCAAGTTCACGCAGACCTTTGTGAAGCACTGGATCTACGATTCCGTTGGTACGGTGTATCATCACAAGCGCGACCGCATTGCGAAGGCCCTGGAGAATGGGCGCACGGTGAGGGTGTATGCGGCGACTGAGGACGAGCTTAGGCAGTACATTCCTGCTGCTCTGAATGACCCGACGCGGTATGTCAATGTTCATGGGATCGAGTATGCGCTGATCAAGCGCCTCGATCCGTTTTGGAACATGACGACCCAAGAGATTCGGGATTCATTCGAAGGCTGACATCAGCCCCTTGACCTGATCACTCAATAGATCTCTGAGCGAGGTCTTGCTATGGAAAGAGGTTGTTTCTGGAGGCCGTGTTTGTACGCGACACATGGCGTCTTGTGACTATTGTAAATTTGTCTCGTTGTCACTGTTGCATTCTTTAATAGGGAAGGAGGAGTGAGAGATGGGTAAGAAGAGTAAGATGAGTGAAGAAAAGGATGTGAAGAAGGGAGAGAATGTAATGGAGGTGTGCGCTAGCACCACCTGTATGGCCCCTTCCGCACTGCTAGCCCAATACGGCATGGCCGTTGTAAAGACCTTGCGTAACGGCGGAGACGAATCCTCTGAGCCCAAGTCATCCGGATGTCTTGTTCGCGATGAGCAACGACTTATGCCACTCCTATCCAACGTTGTTGCGAACAAAGACGAACTTCGCATCATTGGCATACTGTGGATCGAGGCAACATTCCCACAGACGTCTCGCCGTGGTGGCATGAGCGGCGTTCGTGACGTGCTGCACGCCGCCTTTGGACATGAAGAGGCATTCTTCAACATCCGCATAATTGAAAGGATGCTGTATCGTGGCATCCTGCGCTTTGTAGATGGCACAGACTTCTTCGGACATACCGAGGATGAGAGCGATAAGCCATTCCTCTGCCGCACACTCGAACTCTCAGCGGGATTCATCAATCACGTCACAGCAATGGATAGCGAGTATGCTGCTCAGGCTCAATCGGAACCTGAGCAGTTACCATCGCTATTGAACTTTACAGCGACACAACCAAAGGTCGAAAAGAACCCTAAGACCAAGCTACTTACACGTGTTGATAGTGGAATCACTCTAAAGGATCACTTCCTAGAACCGACACTTGCCGAGCAGATCTATCGTGCGACACGTGCGGATGGAGAAAGCATTCGTGAAAAGATGCTTCGGATGGGAGTTCACAGCGGGCCTGTTAAGTCCGATGAGAAATCGTCGAACACGCAGTCAAATGTCATCCTTCTCTACGGACCTCCCGGAACCGGCAAAACATCAGCCGCATTCGCCATTGCGGGAGAATTGAATGTTCCGCTGTACACGCTGAACGTCGATAGCATCATGTCGCCCTTTGTCGGCTTAGCTGAACGCAATATGCGCGCTGCATTTGTCGAGTATCGGGAGCTAGCGAAGTCATTTGATATCTCTCCAGTGATGTTGATGGACGAGTGCGACTCGCTAATGCGCCGGCGAGCTGCCGGAGAACAAAATGCTGGCGATCGTGCCATGACCAATGTCGTCAATGTTGCGCTTCAGGAGATAGCTTCATTCAGGGGAACGCTTGTTATGACGACGAATTCGATCGACGCGATTGATGAGGCCTTTGCACGCCGGATTCGCACGAGCATCAAGATTGACTATCCACCAAAGGACATCCAGGCCAAGATCTGGCGTCATTATCTCACCATCTCCATGCCAGGAGCTGATACGATCAATGTTGATGCACTGCTAGCTGAGGCAACACTCACCGGGGCTCTCATTGTCAAGTGTGTTGATGAGACCGTTGAGCGCCTTCTACTACGCGATGGCGATAGCGCCGTCCTGACGACCGAAGATCTACTTCTTTCTGTCCGCCGTCAGCTTGGGTCCTTTGACCGAACGCTCGCCGATAAAAACGCCGACAAGTGCATACCCTTTGGATTTGTGTGATACGATAGTTGATGGATTGATTGTGGTTTGATAGGTTGTTTTTCGTGCAGGCCCCCTGTTCGTGGACTGTCAGGGGGCTTGCACCTCTCGGATCCGAGATCGATGGTATTGAGCATTTATCACTGAACATCCCAACCATATATCTGAGACCAACACCATGGCACAAATGCGCCAAGCACAGAAGACAGCCAAGAAGACCCGACATGTTGGCGTACGCGGAAATGGTGCGCCGAATCAAGCCGTTCGCGTTGTGCGAATTCTGAAGTGGCTCCATGATAACAAGGCAGGGTTGAGCGTCCAGGGCATCCTTGCGAAGCTGGAGCTCGATCATGGAGAGATTGTTGTGGCACGACAAGTCAACCGTGATCTCAAGTACATCGAGCTCGCAGGTATCGTGCTTGAGAAGGTGTATGACGGCCGCACACCGCGATACT
>JBILLF010000008.1:0-55080 GCA_044376225.1 Patescibacteria group bacterium
CCCGTCAACGAACGGGTGATGGCGTTGCAGAATGTTCAAGAAGGTATGAACCTGGCCATGCAGCTCCTGAAGGACATCATGCCACAGTCCTCAAAGGTGAAGGTGGATAAGCTGATGGAAGAGATCCATGATATTGTTGGCTTTGAGGGCGATCGTACGGCACTGGCAAGCAACGACCTGATGCACTCCATCCATGCTGGTACGTGGCAGCGCGACGTGAACGCCCGCATTCTCTCCGAGGCCTTTGCAGCAGTGGCAAACAGGAAGAACATCCTTGTTCGTTATGGAAGCGCTACACAACCCGAACAATTGGTGTTTCCCTGCAAGATCACCATGTATTTGGAACGTATCTATCTGATCGTTTACAAGTCGGACGTTGATGACTACTTCGTCTATGCCATCGATAAGATCCACGAGATCCGTTCAGAGCCAAAGGGTCGAGTTATCAAGCACAGGTTTGATGAAGAGAAGTTCATGGCAACACGATTCGGTATCTGGTCGGCGATCAAGGTGCCTGGTATTTCGCAGCAAACGCACAAGGTTGTTGTGAAGGTGCTTGATCTTGAAGGCAAACCCCACCTGCTCGAAGAGTTTGTGGGCCGTTCCTGGCACCCAAGTCAAGAAAAGAAGAAACTCAGTGACGGTTCATACCAAGTCACGTTCCAGTGTGGCGTGTCTCCGGAGCTCGTTTCCTGGGTTCTGCGATGGGCGCCGCAGGTGCAAGTGATCAAGCCACAGTTTCTCAAAGATCTCGTTCGGGAGAGGGCAGAGAAGCTCCTCCAGACGTTGTAGCAGTTGCGCGTCTATTTGTCGAGGGTATTCAGTTGTATCACGGTAGTGTGGGAGAAGACAATGAAGATGACCAAATCCGAGTATCTGATGGGTCGCGATTGCACCCAGTATATCCAATGGTCTCGCGAAAAGCTCGAGACCATCTACGACGACGACGTGCTGCGCAAGGAGCAGGCCGTGGTTGGCCAGATCGTTCACTTCTTGGCACGATCCCTCTACCCGCAGGGGTCTATGGGGGCGAGTCTGACCGCCATGCTCAAATCGGCCGCTTTCACAGGCTTCGAAGTCGTTGCCGAGACGGAGCACTTTCACTCGAGGTCGGATATTCTGCATTGGGACGGTCGCACAATTACCATGACGGAGGTAAAGTCGTCATCGCATCCAACCGGCAAGGAAGGGGCTCTCCTTCCGGTGATGAAGGCCAACGGAGCTCCATACTCCGAGTTCGACGACTTCGTACGAGACGTTACCTTCCAAGCCCTCAACCTCGAAGAGGTGGTGTCTGGGATCACAACGGAGATGGGTCGCCCTGTACCAGCCTTCCGCTATGAGCTACTTCTCGTGCATCCTGACTTCGTCTCATCGGCACCACTGCTACGCCAGAACTTCGATGCCACGATGTCACGAGTGAGCTACGTTGGTGCTGAGGAGCTTGTCATTCCTGACAACATTTTCGTTCGGGTGGAGCTCACCGATGCCGTCTGTGCGATGATGGACGAGGTGCGTGCCGAACGCGAGCATTTCCGCACTATCATCGAGACCAACCAGCGGGCACCCCTGTCCGCGCGATGTAAGAACTGCACTTATCGAACCATCATCGAAGGGGGCGTACCTAACGGCTTCCTCGGCTGCTGGCAAGAGCATGCCTTTGATGATCCCCATGTGTTGGACGTGCCGAACGTGCACCTCCTTAAGCTCACACCGAATGATGATGTGGATGTTGTAACGCGCGGCATTACAAGGGCAACGGACGTGCCGGCCGAGGCGCTCAAGCCCGGATACAACAACATGCAAGAGCGGGTCATCCGATCGTTCGAAAACAAGGCCGAAGTGATCGAGCCCGAGCTTACATCGATCCTGGCGAGCCACAAAGCCCCCTACACCTTCATCGACTTCGAAGCACACACCGGTACACTCTCGTATTGGCCAGGCAACAACGCGTCGGATGCGATTGCCTTTCAGTGGAGTTGTCACACCGTTGACCCGTCCGGTGTGCTGGCGCATGCCGAGTGGCTGTGGGAGCAGGAGGGTCATCCCGCGGCCCAGTTTCTCACTTCGCTCTACAACGAGGTGAAGGATGCCGGCACCATCTACATCTGGTCGCCCTACGAGATTCGTGCCGTCCGATGTGCGTTGGAGAAGATTGGGGGAGAGGTACGGAGTGACGTAAGCTCTGAAGTGCGCGAATGGGCCAAGATGTTTGCTGCAGGTGAAGACCAGCGCGTTGTGGACCTGTGTGAATTGGCCAAGAACACCTACGCGCATCCGCGGTCGAGGGGGAGCTTCAGTATCAAGCGGGTGTTGGATGCGATCTGGACAACGAACCATCGTGACTTCAGAGATGAGTTCAGCAAGTACTACCGTCGCGATGATGGCGACCTCATCATGCCGTACCGAACCTTGCCTGTTAACTACGGCTCGGGCTTGCTGGCCACCATCCGCAACGGCGGTGAAGCGGTCATTGCCTATCACGACATGGTGTACGGCAGGGGGCGCACAAAGCCCGATGTCTATGAAGCACTGCGTGAGGCCCTGCTTGCCTACTGCGAACTCGACACCGCTGCCATGGTGATCATCTGGAAGCATTGGAAGCAGGCATTTGCATAGGGACGCGGCTTCGCCGCGGGACACCTGCGGAGGGACACCTGCGGAGGGACACCTGCGGAGGGACACCTGCGGAGGGACACCTGCGGAGGGACACCTGCGGAGGGACACCTGCGGAGTGGACATTCCCTACACCTAGCGGGCTATGCCTGCACATCTACCCAGGGCTTTAGCCCTGGGAAACTGCCCAGGACTTTAGCCCCGGGAAACTGGGGCAATCGGAACCACACAGCCCCCTACCTTCGTTGACGGCACAGTCAATCAAGGAGTACCGATCTCATGAACCCGCGCCTTTCCACCGTTCTGCGCATTGCCGCCGTTTACAACATTGTGTGGGGTGCATGGCAGGTGTTGTTGCCCAACAGCTTCTTCGAGCTCATGGGCATGACGCCAATGAATCACCCGATGGTCTGGCAAGGGTTGGGCATGGTGATCGGTCTGTACGGCTTGGCCTATTACTGGGCGTCGTTCGACTACGTCCGACACTGGCCGATTGTGGCCATTGGCATGATGGGTAAGGTGTTTGGTCCGATCGGCTATGTGTTCAACATCCTCATGGGTACGGCTACGGTGGGCTTTGGCTACACGCTCATTCCCAATGACATCATCTGGTGGATTCCGTTTGTGATGATGTTAAACCATGCCCGCAAGGCCGGCTTTCCGCTGCGATGAGGAGTATCTTTCTATCGGAGATGGTCTCCCGTTGTGTTTGGACTGGGCTCCTGGTGAGCGCCGCAACAGCGCATTTCGTCGTGCCCGAATGGTTCGTTGCCTACTATCCGTCCTACCTACCCCTTGCCAATGAAGCCGTCGCTATCTCAGGGGTAGTAGAGGTTCTCCTCGCTGCTTTGCTGTGGATGCCACGCACGCGCCGTCTGGCGTGGTTCGCCATCACGGTACTCATGATCGTGTATGTACCTGTACATGTGTACGTGATCACCCACTACGATGCGATCACACACCCCGCGGTTAAGATCCCGCTGTGGCTGGCATGGGTGAGACTACCAATGCAGGGTATGCTGGCGTGGTGGGCAGGACGTCAGTTGAGATCCATGCCCGCATAACTGCCCAGGGCTTCAGCCCTGGGATAATGGGGGAGCCTGCCCAGGGCTTTAGCCCTGGGAAAATAGGGGAGCCTGCCCAGGGCTTCAGCCCTGGGATAATGGGGGAGCCTGCCCAGGGTTTTAGTTCTGGGAGATAGGGGGAGCCTGCCCAGGGCTTCAGCCCTGGGATAATGGGGGAGCCTGCCCAGGGTTTTAGTTCTGGGAAATAGGGGGAGCCTGCCAAACAGCTCCCTATCTTTACAATAACATCCGCTACTCCCACCCCCTCATTCCACTCTGGCGCATCCCATGAGAACGTTCGTCTATGTACTGCTTGGCACCCTGACCCTGTTGTATGCCTGTAGCACGTCGTCGGTCATAAAGAAGAACGCAACGGTTGAACGCAATACATTCGAATACTCAAAAGCTCTCAAAGAGATCCAAGAGCTCACTCAGGATGTACCGTCCACGGTTGTGATAGCCGGCGATTCCTTATCACAGGAGATTCTGCAGTTCCCTGACGCAAAGGTTGAGTCGCGCAAAGTGACGGTCGGCCCGGTTCAGATACGCAGCATCGATGAATCGGTGACCGAGCTGGTTTCACAAAGCGACCCACAATTGACGCTTCGCGTGCAGACGGATAAGTTGCAGAGTGTAAACACCAACGGTGTCCATTCCTATTCAAAACCAGCATCTCTGTGGTGGTGGCTACTCGTACCGGTTGGTCTGATGTTGGCATCGATACTTATTGTATCAATCGGTAAGGTCAACCTTGGCGCAAACACCCAAGACGGTGCTCAAAATGGTTGTTTGTTTAGCCTCTTGTATACCGCTGGCTTCATTGGGTTTGTGAGCGGCTTTATCTGGCTGGCGTCCACGGTAGGTATCTTTTCGAAGGTTGTGCTCAATGACTACATCGATGCAACCTGGAGGTTTGTACAGTAATAGGTTCTAGGATGAGGGGCGATCTATTCGTGCCGGCTTTTTACGCAATACACTGCGTGATTTTGCGCGTCATGCTGCGTATTTCTCGCTAGCGGATTGTAACCCCTTGTGTGCCAATATGTTGCTGAGTTCCAGCGTAGACTCCGAGATCCCCGTAACACCATCCTAGCGATCTTACATCCCCAACGCACCTATCCGAATTCCAAAACAATCCTCGTCGGTGAAGGGGGCATACCCTTCGACATCTTTCTCACGATGTCGATCAATGATCTTATGTTGTGAACATATTCACATTATAATTCAAGCCCTATGCGAATCTTCCTCTACACTCTGCTCTGCTCCATCACGCTTCTCTGTGGCTGCAGCACGACGTCTACGATAGTGAAGAATAGAGAATATGAACGCTATTCATACGAATATTTAGGAGCCCTGCGAGAGATACAGGAGTCGGGACCAGAGATCCCTTCGACGGTTGTGATAGCCGGCGAGAAACTGCCCGATGAGGTTCTTCGCTTTCCCAAGGCCAACGTCGATTCGAACACGGTAACAATCAAAGACGTTGAGGTTCGGAGAATCGATGAATCAATGACGGAGTTGGTTTCGAATACCGAACCACGGGTGACCCTTACGGTTCCTACAAACAGCGTGAAGAGCGTCAGTAAGAACGGATACTCATCTTTCACAAAGTCGGCATCACAGTGGTGGAAGTTGTTTCTGCCGTTAGGTCTGACGATCGTGCTCGCCCTTGGGATTGGACTCTTAGTTAAAGATGATGGATGGGCTCTTTTAGGCTTAGTGATAGGTTCTCTCTACGCCGCAGCTATCGGAACGGTATGTATGTTCTTTTGGCTCGTCACAAACGTTGGCCTCTTCTCACGAGTCGTGCACCAGAAGATCGTCAATGCTACCTGGCGGTTTTTTCCGTGACACTGCTGGGGTAAACAGCTCCGCTCGACGCATTCGGCAGACCGCGTCACGTTTTTCCTGAAAAACGCACATAGACTCTTGCAGGGGGCTGAACAGAACTGTTCAGCACCAAATCAACTACAAGAGGATGACTATGTACGCAGCAACGCATTCTGCTTCTGTCTTTGGGATAGGTGCGTTTCCAGTAGAGATCGAGGTGACGGTAGAGACGGGGCTGCCGTCGTTCAACATCGTTGGCCTTCCCGACAGTTCAGTTCGTGAATCGCGCGAGCGCGTGGTGGCGGCCTTGCATCACTCGGGCTATGCCTGGGACCCGCGCCGTATCACCGTGAACCTTGCACCGGCCGATGTTCGCAAGGAGGGTAGCGCCTTTGACCTGCCAATCGCTATCGGCATTCTGCAGGCGCTCGATCTGATGGCCCCGATCGATCTGACGGATGTGGTGCTGCTGGGCGAACTAGCCTTTGACGGACAGATCCGTCCCGGACGTGGCATCCTTCCCGTGGCAATGATGGCCAAACGCAAAGGCATCAGACGCATAATCGTTCCAGCTGCCAACGCCGATGAAGGGGCAGTGGTTGAAGCAGTAGAAGTGTACGGCGTTACCAATCTCCGCGAAGCCGTGATGCATCTGCTTGGGTCAGTCCCCTTGGAGCCGCACCGTCTCGATATCAATGAAGTATTCCGCGCCGAATCGGCACGGCACACCATCGACATGTCCGACGTTAAAGGGCAACTCGCCGTCAAGCGGGCGATGGAGATCGCCGCTGCCGGAGGACATAACATGATCATGATCGGTCCGCCCGGTGCGGGCAAGACCATGCTGGCAAAACGTCTCGCCACCATCCTGCCGCCTCTGAGCCTCACAGAGGCGCTGGAGACCACCACCATCCACTCCGTCGCCGGCCTCCTTCCCCCCGGACAGCCTTTGGTGACACAGCGCCCCTTCCGAGCACCCCATCACACGATCAGTGATGCGGCTCTGGTAGGAGGGGGCGTTGGGGTGGTGCGCCCGGGTGAGGTTACACTAGCACATCATGGTGTACTGTTTCTCGACGAGGTGCCGGAGTTTCAGCGAAATGTTCTTGAAGTGCTACGTCAGCCCCTTGAAGAACGCTGCATTCGTATCTCGCGCACGCGCATGACGGTGGACTATCCGGCGAACGTGATGCTGGTGTGCTCGATGAACCCCTGTCCGTGTGGACACTACGGCAGTGTGCGACGTCAGTGCACGTGCTCGATGCAGGATGTGCAGCGCTACATGGCCAAGATCTCGGGTCCGCTTCTCGACCGCATCGATCTGCACGTGGACGTGCCGGCAGTGCATGTTGAAGACCTCGCCTCGGCCGAAATGGGCGAACCATCAAAGGCAATCCGCGTCCGCGTAGATGCCGCACGTCAGCGTCAGGAGCGTCGCTTCACCGAACGTCCCCACCTGTTCAAGAATGCCGATATGTCCAGTAAAGAGGTCGAAACTCTCTGCCCCCTTGATGATGAATCCGCGACCATGCTGCGATCGGCGATGAATGCTCTGCGGCTGTCTGCCCGTGCCTACACCCGCATCATCAAGGTTGCCCGCACCATCGCCGACCTTGCCGATCAGGACAACATCTCCACCGACCACGTAAAGGAAGCCATCCAGTACCGCAGCCTCGACCGCGCGGGATGGGGCGGGTGAGACGAGAGACCGATGTACTAGCCCCGGGCCTTGGCCCGGGGTACGAGAGACGAATATGACCCCACGTATCGGCCCGGGGTACGAGAGACGAATATGACCCCACGTATCGGCCCGGGGTACGAGAGACGAGCATCCGCCCGGGTTAACGTGCGACCCAGGTGTTTGTCGGTAATTTTGATCCTATGATTACCATCGTCGGCGCTGGCAGCACCACAGGAGCTGCACTCATACCAATGCTGCTGGAGGAAACAGATGAAGACCTCCAGCTTCTTTCATCTCGAGAATTGGCCTACTCCGATGCGCGCCTGACAACACATGTGATCAACGTGCGAGATAAGAACGTTCTCAAGCAGACGATCATGTCGGCCATGCCGCATACGGTGATCAACCTTGCCGCCATGACGAACGTGGACAAGTGTGAGTCGGATCGCCAGACGGCGTGGGACATGAACGTGACGCTGGTGGAGAACCTGGCGCGGATAACCCGCACCATCGATGCGCGGTTGGTGCACATCTCCACGGATTACGTCTTTGACGGTGCGAAGGGGCCATACACCGAAACGTCGGTTCCCAATCCGATCAGCTATTACGGCAAATCCAAGTTGGCCGGAGAAAACGTTTGCCTGGCCGGCAACACGAACTCGGTGATCATCCGTACCAACGTCATCTATGGTCCGCCACGGGAACGTCCGGATTTCGTCCGCTGGGTGCTGGATTCGCTGGATGCGCGCACGCCCATCCGTGTGGTTGATGACCAGATCGGCAATCCAACGTTTGTGGACGATCTTGCCGAAGCCATTATGCGACTAGCCCTTAGCAAGCGAACAGGGCTGTATCACGTTGGCGGTGCTGACTTCTTATCCCGGTATGACTTTGCTCTGCGCATTGCGGAGTTCTTTAAACTGGATCCGTCGATCATCTCGCGTGTGACGACGGCAGAACTGGCACAACCGGCGAAACGTCCACTAAAGCTGGGACTGATCTCGCTTAAGGCTGAGACGGATCTTCGCATGCGCATGCGAGGTATTGACAGTGGACTGTCGTCGATTCGTCAGTACCTGGTGCGCAACCGGCTGGACCAGTAACACAACGTCCGCATCACCATTCCCATGCGTAATTTCTGATGATGCGTCGCCCCCTTCATATCATACTCGCGATCTTCCTCGTTGCGTCCAATGTGTGGTCGCAGTCGGACCTGGCACCGTTGAAGGTAACAACGAACACCGCCCCTGTGCCGGGGTATCTGCTTCTTGCCCCCAATTGCCGCATTTCTCCGCGTCCGTATGGATCCTACCTAGGCGCCTATAACGTGAATGGTGGCGTGATTCGCACCGGCAAGACCACAAACTATCCGTTTGAATTCAAGGTGTTTCCTGACGGACGTTTAGGCTACTCGGAGCTGGTGGTGTTCTCCGGCGCATCGGTACCGGCGGGCGTGTACATTGTTGACACGCTCTTTGCTGAACAGGAGCGAGTGGATCAGAAGCGATCAGGGTACTTGACCACGCAGCACGATGTGCAGATGCTGCCGAACGGACACCGCGTTGTCCTTGGTGCGGAAGATGTGACCGTTGACATGAGCAAGGTGGTCCCGGGTGGACACCCGGCAGCAAATGTTGTGCAGGCAGTTATTCAAGAGCTTGATGCCGAGGGCAACGTCGTGTCGCAGTGGCGCGCGTTGGATCATCTGCCGATCACTGATTCTTACGAAGACCTTACCGCTCCGGCAATCCGATACTGCCATAACAATTCGCTCTGGATCGATGACGATGGCAACTGGATCGTCTCCATGCGCCACATGTCGCAGGTGATCAAGGTGAACCGACTGACCGGCGAAGTGATGTGGATCCTGGGTGGCAAGAGCAATCAGTTCACCTTCAGTGGCGATCATGCTGACAATGCGCCAACGTTCTTCAGCTATCAGCATGATGCACGTCGGCTGCCCAATGGCAACATCTCGCTGTTTGACAACGGAACACAGCATACGCCGCAGTATTCACGAGGCGTTGAGTATCAGCTCGACGAGGTGAACAAGACCGCTCGAATGGTCTGGGAGTACCGTCCGCAGCCCGATATCTACGTGAGCATTCAAGGGGGCTTGCAGCCATTGGACAACGGACACCGTCTGCTGGGATGGGGAAGTGCGGCAACAAACGGTTCACCGGCTGTGACCGAAGTGGATTCACTGGGTACCGTCGTGTTCGAGGCATTCTACCCCAAACAGATGTACGTGTACCGTGCAACGAAGGTGCCGATGTGGCCCACTGGACGTCCGAGTGCAACGGCCGTGGCGCGCGATGTTCTCACGGGCGAAACGTATCGCTACTACCGCACGACGCAGTTCGTAGGGCTACGCGTGGAGTTCACCACACTCTCCTCGTTCTTCTACAACACCACCACGGCCCGACGTTTTCAGTGGTCTCCAAAGAACCCTCTCTGGGATGGGGAAGCCCCCTTGCTTCGTCAGGCACGCGTGGACATGACGGTTGAGGGGATCAAAGAGCATCGCATGACGATGCGGTTCCACGTTGATACGCTGATGCTGGGTCGCGATGCGGAGAAGTGCAAGGTCTATTACCGTCCGCAGATCGACAGCGGACGGTTTACCATGCTCGACACGCGCTTCGATGCCGCGTCGCGCGAGCTCATCGTCGAGAACGCCCAGGCCGGTGAGTTTGCCTTCGGCGTTCCAGCACCGAACCCCGGTGCTCCGCGCGTGCCGCGTCTGCAGGATCCTGTGCAGGATAAGCGCATCCTTGCAGACACATCCTACGCGTTGCGTGTGAGCGTACCCGGACGAAGTGATGCCCTCCAGGTGCAGGTGTCGAAGACGCCTTCGTTCGCCACATTGGTGCTCGACAGCACCAACCGCGATGACCGGGTGATCCTTCCATCAGGGGGCGAGGCAGGACGCTACTATTGGCGTGCCCGCGCAAAGACGCTTGATGCGTGGAGTGAATGGTCTGCTATCGACAGCTTCATGATCGCTGGACCGTATCTCACGTTCCTGCGTCCGGATACAGACGTGCGGTGGATGCACGACAGTTCCTATGCGATCTCCTGGCAGACCAATCTGCGCGGGAGTGTGCAGATAGATCTGATGCTGGCCGACTATGTGATCACCACTGTTAAGGATTCCGTGCCGGCTATGGCACAGGGATTCCTCTGGAAGGTGCCCGTTTCGACACCGGTGTCGAAGAACTACCAGATTCGCATTACGCCGCGGGAAGCCCCCTACACGAGCATCTCTGCAACGTCTCCGAACTTCGTCGAGATCGTCACCTTTACCCATGTCGATGATATTGCCGAATCAGCATCTCCCGTAACAGCCACACCGCAGCCGGCATCGGATGTGCTGCGCATCAGCAATGTTGGCTCGGGTCTGAAGATGCTTCGGCTGTTTGCCTCTAGCGGTGAGCAGGTGCACGCAGAACGTTGCGACGGAACGCGTCGCGAACTCGACGTGCGGAACCTCGCGCAGGGTATATACGTGCTGATCACCGAGGATTACCTCGGAAGAACCTTCCGTCAGCGCGTGATCATTCAGCGCTAAGGACAGCCAAATCAGTACCCTGTTGGGTGACCGTTCTTCTTGCGCCAGTCCATGATGGGCTTGAAGGGTCCGTACTTGTGCTGTTCTGGCGTAAACCCATCCACGTAGGGCGGCCAATAGTAATCGATGGGCTTCTCATTCAGTAAAGGATACTCGTTCTCATGGTCAGGCTGCGGACGCTCATGAAGTTTATCATCGTTCACGTAGGCGGCCACGTCCAACGCCTCCTCGTCCGTGAGCACTGGCTTGTCCCACCGAGCAAGATCCTGCGGCATGTTGTACTTGATGAACTGCGCAGACTTGATCAGGCGATGCATGGATGAGCCGGGCTGGTAGGACAGCTTGCCCCAAAGCGGTGGATAGACGTAGGCGATGCCGTCTTCCTTCAATACGCCTTGTCCATCATCTCCGTGACAACGCATGCAGTGCTTCTCATACACAGCTCGCCCCTTGATCGGGTCAGCCGGACGGTCCAGAAGGGCGATCTCCTTGAGCTTATCACCCGGAACATTTCCGCCCACAGGGACATTCTTTCCCAGCCATTGCATGTAGGTAACAATCGCCACCATTTCCTTGCTGTCAAGGGGCATGGGTCGACCATTCAAAGGACGCTCGATACAGTTATTCACGCGCCCGGCGAGCGTCAGGATCCGACCCTCGCGGGCACGGTACTGCGGATACCGCGCGTGGGCCGAGAAGTAGTTGAGACCATAGGGACGGGTGCCGGCTTCTAGGTGACAGTTCTGACAGCCGAGACCGTTGCCTCCGAATTTGCCCACCTTTCCTTTGGGTCCGAGGTAGTACGGGAAGTTCACCAGCAGCTCTCGGCCATAGCGGATCATATCTCCGGCGGCGTCCTTCGGAATTGCCGATGTGTCCGGCGGCACGAACAAGGAGTCGGCAGATGTGACCACCTTCTCGTGCGGTGGCTGCTCGCTCTTGTGCTGACAGGAAAAGCAGATCGCTGCAACAACGGCCAGCGTACACCAGGCGCCTATGGACCGACGAGGGGTTGATGATCTTTCTTCCATTGAATGATGCCTCCGAGCATGTTGAGCACGCGAGAATAGCCAATTGAGGCGAGAAACTTTGCAGCCTCGGCGCTACGCCGTCCGGAACGGCAGTAGAGAACAATCGACTTTTCTTTCGGAAGTGTCTGCAGCTGCGCATGAAACTCGGCACTGTAGAAGTCCATCAGACGTGCAGCCTTGATGTGTCCCTGTTGGTACTCCTCCGGAGTTCGCACGTCCACCAGGATGATCGAGGTGTCTTTACGCAGCATTTCCGCCACCTCGCGCGCCGTTACATCGCCCCTTTCCGTAACAGGGGCGCAGGTAACAACGAGCAGTACGGAAATCACGAGCAGTGTGAGCATTGCTTTCCCTAATTTTCCAGATGCTAAAGACTGCGTTTGTGGCATTCTGTTACATCCTCCCGGTGATGATCACTTCGGCAGCGGCCTCTCGCTCGGAGGAGAATTCCGACACGTCGCGATCGGTCAAGCTACAGCTATTCGGTCAGTTCTGGGCCCGCTACAACGAGAGCAACCCGCTGACGATGCAGCAGGGGGCCCCTGCTGACAACACCTTCGATATTGGTATCCGCCGGGCCCGTGTGCAGGCATTCTGCACGGTGAATGAGCGCACGACGCTGTTCCTGCACTACGGCTTCAATAACATGAACACGAACTTTGCCTCCTCGGGCAATCGCAAGATCCAGGCGTTCTTCCATGATGTGTTCGCTGAGTATCGAGTGTTTGACAAGAACGAGCTGAAGCTCGGTGGGGGATTGGCCTTCGTGAATGGACTCAGCCGCTATTCGCAGCCCGCCGTTATTGCCATGCCCACGGCTGATATCCCGGTGTTTGGTCAGGCAACCGTAGAGCAGGTTGACATCTTCGGACGTAAGCTTAGCCTCACAGCGCGCGGACAGATCGGCCCGATCGACTACCGTGTGGCACTATCGGATCCGTTTCCGATCACCACCAATGGCAACCTTCAGCAGCCCCTTGGGACGTCGGCCAACTTTGCCCAGGTCGGTCACAGCCTTCAGCAGCAGGCCTATGTGATCTACCAGTTCCGTGATCACGAGCCCCATCAAGTATCAAACATGGCCGGTACCTACTATGGTCAGCGCAACATCTTCAACATTGCCGCCGGCATCATGCACCAGCCCCGCGCCATGTGGCGGGCGGTAGGGGGCGATACGGTCTACGAAGACATGACGCTGATGGCCGTTGAGTCGATGTACGATGCACCCATCAATGGCAATGGCACAACGCTCAGCGCTTACGCCGGGGTTTTTAGCAACGACTACGGACGCAATTACCTGCGCTACAACGGCGTGATGAATCCGGGCACAGCTAACCAGACCGGTTTTGATAGTACGGTCGTTAAGCCCCTTGCTAGCTTTGGTCCTTCTTTTGGAAACGCCTTTCCGATGTTCGGTACCGGCACGGTTGTCTACTCGCACCTCGGTGTGTACTTCCCGAAGGTGCTCGGTCAGAATGGACTCATGCCCTACGTTAGCACCACCCAGGCCTGGTACCAGCGTCTTGAAGGACGTCGCACGGACATCTACCACGTTGGCTGCTCACTGCTTCTTGATGGTCTGCGAAGCCGCCTTACGCTGGACGTTCAGAACCGTCCGACGTATGGCCTCTCAACGCTTGAGTCTCCCTTCGGTGAACTCGTCGAAGGGGCTCGCAAAGCGCAAGTGGTGATGCAGTACCAGGTGGTGTGGTGAAGCAGGTTACAGGTTGCAGGTGACAGGTTACAGGGGTGGGCTGTTGCAACGAAGATGCCCTGCCGAATGAATGGTCAGAATTCAGGAAGGTGATAATGCAACCTCATGGTCTCAGTAGCATCGCCGGAGCCGATGGTTCCTCTGCATGGGCAACTGCCCGCACGCTGGCGATCATCACGATCTTCTACAATGTGTTCGAGGGGGCGGTCTCAACGTGGGCGGGAGCCAGCGATGAAACCATTGCACTTTTCGGATTCGGAATAGACAGCTTCATCGAGTCTATCTCAGGTTTTGGGGTTCTGCTCATGATACGCCGTCTTGCACACTACGGACCAGCGAGTCGGACAGAGGCCGAGAAGACGGCATTGCGCGTGACGGGATGGGCCTTCTATCTACTCTCCGCATCGCTCATTGTTTCAATCACCGCATCGGTGACGGCCGGTCACAAGCCAGAATCAACATTCTGGGGTGCGGTCATTGGTGGAGTGAGCATAATGACGATGTCGTGGCTTGTACAACGCAAGAGATCTGTTGCCAGGACCCTCAACAGTGCGCCTCTTATGGCTGACGCGAATTGCACGATGGTGTGCATCTTCATGAGCATCTCTGTACTGCTCTCGGCATTGGTCTTCGAACTGACGTCATTCGCGTATGCCGACGTAATAGGAGCAGCTGCGATAACGTGGTTCAGCGTGTCCGAAGGACGTGAATGCTTCGCCAAAGCCAAGGGTCATGAATGCGGATGTGAGACGTGCGAGTAACAGAGCCTCACGAAGCCTGCTTCTGCCAGTACGCCACCACATCTGCGTTGCGAGTGTCACTCTTGACGGACTCTTCGATCAGCACCGTGGCCGCGTCATTGCGACTGATCTTTGTTGAGAAGGAAAGGGGGCAGTCCTGTTCAAGAAGAACAGTCGACTTCTTTCCGGGCGACGAGTTGGTAAAGAGTCCGGCGCGCACGATCGAGAAGGTAAGGCCGCTTTGGCGGATCGCGTCGATGGCCGCGGTGCGCCACTGCACGATTCCCGGCTTGATCAGTCCAAGAATCTTCATCAGAAGAGAGGAGTGCGTCAGACCAAGCGTTGTCAGATAAACGAACCGACCCTTGAACCCAGCTGCCTTGGCGGCTGCAAGCACATTTGCAAGACCTTCAAAATCGACCTGCCGAATCTCTTCTTCAGAAGCGCGACGTGGCGGAACGGCCGCGGTGAAGATCACGCGTTGGACTCCTCGGAATGCTTCGCGCATGGCATCGTTGGGCTTTGTGATGTCGCAGATAACGATCTCTGCGTTACTGGTGCCAAAGAGTTGGACGGCCTTCAGCCGATTGCGGGCGATGATTCGTATCGGTTCGTTCTGCTTGAGTAGCTTCTTTGCTGTGATGAGCCCCGTTCCTGACGTCGCTCCAACGATGAGCGTAACGGGTGCGCTATCTGCCATGATTCAATCTCCAAGCGTTGATGTAGTTCCCAGCGTTTTTTCAGGACGGCAAACCTAGTGAAAAAGTTCCGTAGCGATGACGTCAAGTACCGGTTCGGTAACTTCACAGAGTGAAAAGACACCTTCGCGATGGTTACCACCTGATGCCTCTTTCGGAAGAGGAGTTCTATGCCGTATACGCCGAACGAGAGTCGTTGTACTTCAGCTCGAGCACTCGCGACGACATCGACGCAGGAATGAGCGACGAGCAGCGCCAGCGTGTGGTGGAACGCCGGCGTGCATACCCTTCAGCCGAACGTTTTCAGTGGGGGATCTACTTCGGCGATGAGATCATCGGGTGGACAGTTGCACAGCAGAGTGACCACGATACACTCTTGATGCGTAACACGGCAATCGATCCGGCGCATCGCGGAAGGGGGATCTATCGAGCTCTACTACCGATCGTGATCGAACATGCCCGCTTAGGCGGCTACCAGCGTATTCAGTCAATGCATCTGGCTGCCAACAATGCAGTGATCGTGCCGAAACTCAAGGCTGGGTTCATCATTACCGGTCTGAACGTCAACGAGAAGTTTGGACTGCTGGTAACGCTGACGTACTTCCTCACAGATGTACGACGTGATCTGGCGCTGACCCGAATTGGATTTCGGGATGACCGATGAGGAGTGACGAGTGACAAATGTTGATGACTGGTTGTACGCATCGTACCGAATTGCCACGGTAACCGTCACAACAGGATTGCCTTACTGCATCACCACCAGAACCGACTGAACGGACTGCCACGTCAGGGTCCGGCAATCTCCGCCATCAAGATTTGCTGTGGTCAACAGCCTGCCATCAACGGCATAGACGCGGATCTGAACAGGCCGACCCGGAGCGCAGACAAATGTCGAGTTGCCGACAACAGGACTCATGAAGACCGGAGCGTGAGCGAGCTCTCCGGGTACACTGCTGGGCACCGAAGACTCGTAAGCGCCGACATTGGTCGAATCTTCACTACGATTGCGGCCACCGGCATCCGACGCAACCCATGAAAGGCGTGGCACTCGCCCCTTGAGTGACGTTGTCACCTCGGGTAGCCACGAGGCCGGCTCCGTAAGAGGCAGCGAGGGGGCGACGACGTTGCCAAAGGTTGTGGCGATGCCCGGCACGGAGGCGGACCAATAATTTGACGGATAGGAAAAGGCCGTTGCGGCCTCTGCTGGCAACCGAACCCAGCGATTGGGAGCAACAAGAGCGGGGTCTGCCGAGAAGATGTTGTTTCCGATGAACATCCCTCGAATGGTGCGATTGCTAGGAAAGGGGTTGCTGTAGACAAGATTCACAAAAGCGGCAGACGTGTTACCTCGTGTGGTCCACATGCCGACGCAGTTGTTGTGAGCAAATCGTACGTTCTCAATGATCTGCCGCTGCAGGAAGGACATCGTACCTTCCCATACGTCAAGACAACCGGCCATGTTGATGAACACGTTGTTAACGATATCTATGTCACCTGAGCGCAGCTCTGTCGGGCTGCCTGTCCACGCTTCAGTGCTGATCAGCACGCCGACCATTCCGCGCTTACCCGCGGAAAAGACTGTGGTGTCTCTATCAGAACGAAACACACACCTACTGACAACCACATCAGAACCTGCGTCGCAATACACTCCCGGCGCCCAGTTGTCGTAGATCGTGCATTCCCGCACACGCACGCGTGAGCTGTTGTTGATACAGACAGCTTCGCCCCAGTTGCGACCGATTCGACAGTTGACAACATTCACTTCGCGCGCTCCGAAGAGCTTGAGCGCACTACCGAACTGTCCGGTACTACCACGAACGTTCATTTGATTGGTGTTAGATATCTGGCATCCGACCAGCGTAACGGTATCGGCAAGGGGCGAGGCGGCATCGCCAATCAAGATGCCGTGGGAGTATGTGGAGTCAACTGTGACGTTGGATAGCAGGACGTTTGTCGATCGTCTAGTTCCTGTTCCGAGGCGCACACCAAACTCATTGCTGTTGGCGATCCGGATGTTACGGATTTCGATACCGCTGCCCGAAGTGGTGATCACACCGTGACCGGCGGGCATGACGATCTCTGAGGCATCCAGAACAACATTTTCTTGGCCAATGAAGCTCAGCTCGAGAAGGCGCTGTCCGGCCGACCCCGTTACGACGTAATCCTTGTTGAACTGAATGAACGGCTCGGTCAACCGATAGCGTCCGGGTAAGAACACCAAGGCACAGGCAACACGTCCGGACATCGTTGACGTCAACTCCTTCATCCGTGTCATGGCTGCAGAAAATGACGAGACCGGGTCCTGCCGTGAGCCACTCGCCCCTTGCCGCCCATTAGGATCGAGGAACACTTCGATCCGTTCGGCAGTATCGCCGACGAGCCTCGGCATCGGGACGTCGCCTGACGGTTGGGCTGATGTCGTGGCTACAAGCACCAGCACGAACAGGATAGCATATGTGCCGGCTAGCACAGGAATTGAACGGGTGGTCACTGTATCGAAGCAAGGTAGTTTCACAGGTATCTTCGCACCTGTGGAATCTATCGATGTTCATACCGTAAACCAAGGTCAAGCGGTACGTCGTGCAGCTTGTCACATCTGCGTGGTGCTTTGCGGATTGCTTGTGGCCGCATCGACCGCGCTGGCACAGCTCCCTTCTCTCGAGTTGAGCTTGCCCGTGGAGGGTGAGCTTGGCAAGGATGTGTACATCATCAACTACGTTGATCATGAATCGGACAGCGGTGCGATCCGTGATTACATGTGTGGACGTCAGACGTATGATGGTCATGATGGCACGGACTTCGCCGTAAAGTCCTTCCGGCATATGGACTCCGGCGTGCACGTGATCGCGGCAGCGCCCGGCCGGGTTGTTGCCGTTGTTGATACGCTGTACGATCGTAACAAGCGCGTTGACCGTTCACTGGGCTTCGGCAACTACGTGGCCGTTGAGCTTCCCGGCGGGTACATCCTTTACTACGCTCATCTAAAGCGTAGCTCGGCACGTGTAAAGGTCGGTGAAAGCGTAAAAACAGGCCAGCGCCTCGGACTTATCGGATCGAGCGGTACCAGCGAAGACCCGCATCTTCACTTTGAAGTATGGCAGCGCATTGATGCGTTTCAGGGGGCTTGCCTGCCTCGCCCCCTGAAGTGGCAGGCGCAGCCCGCGTATCAGACGGAGTATGCACTTATCGACGCAGATGTTACGACGTGGCCACCATCACTTGACACGATCCGTGAACATCCGCCGCGCGCGTCATCCATCACCAAGGGGGATTCGTCGATCACATTCTGGTCGCTGCAGCAACACATTGCCGTTAACGATCAACTCTCAGCGACATGGCTCACACCGGATGGTGCAACGTGGTTCACTTACGAGTTCACGGTAACGGACCCCTCGACATATTACTACTGGTGGACGTGGATCCGACGTCCCGAGGCATCGGGCCAATGGAAGGTTGAGTACCGTCGCAATGGCGATCTGGTGGTCACTCGATCATTCAACGTCGAAGCCACCGTTTCCGTAGGCGAACCACCACGTCAGGGGGCTTCCCTCCGCCGCATGGGCGATGTGTTACGCTGTGAAGTCGACAACCCTGGTACGCTTTCCGTTTACGACCTACAGGGACGACTGCTGCAACGTTCATCGGTCCCCGCGGGAACCTCTGCCCACATGGTTCCATTCAAGACACCCGTAATCATTGATCTCTCGGACGAACGCGGTTCAGTGATGAAAACAATGGCGCTTCCGTAATGCCCCTTCTGTTCCTCCTCCTATTCCTGCAAGAGATCGCTCGCGTATACCTCGTGATGCCGTTTCCCGGTAGTCAGGAGTTGGACCTTGTGCAACTGGCATATGGACTTGACCGTTATGCCGTGGTGATCCGACTTGTGCTGTTGGGATCAATCGGTGCGTTGATATGGCACCGCATCCGCACGCAGCAGAAAGTTCGCAAGATCTGGCTTGGGGTTTTCCTGACGCTGTATGCTCTTTTGTTCTTCGGCATTCGTACGCAGATGACGGCCGAGAGTATGTTCAAGGAGCCGATCGTCAAGCGATTTCGTGTGGGTGCGCTGGACAGTGCACAGGCAGAAAAGATTGTGATGGGCATCGTGATCAATGGTGAATCTGCGGCCTATCCGATCCAGTATCTCGGCTATCACCATCAAGTGCGCGATACGGTAGGGGGCGAGTCGGTGCTCGTGACGTATTGCACGGTGTGCCGCACGGGTCGAGTGTATAGTCTGCTTGTGGATGGAAAGACCGAAGTGTTCCGTCTGGTTGGCATGGATCATTTCAACGCCATGTTTGAAGACGCAACCACCGGCAGCTGGTGGCGTCAGGCCACCGGTGAGTGCATTGCTGGCCCCCTGCAGGGAAAGACCCTCGAGACCATTCCTTCGCAGCAGATGTCATTGGGTGCATGGATGACCGAGCATCCAGAGAGCAAGGTCATGCAGCCGGATCCGAATTTCGCAGAGCAGTATGGCTACATGACGAACTACGAGTCAGGACGTTCCAAGGGTGACCTTACGCGACGTGATTCGGCATCATGGCAGCGTAAGTCGTGGGTGATAGGTGTGATCAGTGAAGGTGCAAAGCGTACCTATGACTGGAATGACCTTGTGCGCAAGCGTATCATCACACATGATGTGGACGGGATGCCCTTCGTGCTGACGATCGAACCGGACAACAAGAGCTTCCATGCCTTCAGCACCAGCGCCGGTTCGGAGCGCTTGCGTTTTGTTCTGCGTGACTCAACAACCATGACCGATGCCGGAACAGGCTCCTTGTGGACGCTTAACGGTGTCTGCATTGAGGGGGCTCACAAGGGCATGAAGCTCGTGCGCGTTCAGGCCTATCAGGAGTACCTGCATTCATGGGAGCAGTTCCACCCGGAATCTCGGCGGGTGGTGGAAAACTAGCCGAAACGTACGATTGCAGGCGAGATATTGGTTGTGCCGGAGTGCATGGATTCGAGCACGGCCGAAAACTCGGGCACGACGGTGCCGAGGTCAACGCTAATGACCAGTGCGGCAACGAATCAGACGGAGAGATTTGAGCCGATGACGCTCATGCGTTATGATCGCTCTGTGTTTCATTGAGAAGGTCCTGCACGAAGGCTTTGATCTCGTCGCGAACGCGACGATAGATCACTAGAGCGTCCTCATGGGGGAGTCCTGCGGCAAGCCGCGGCGGATCGTCGAAGCTGTGGTGGATCAGGCGGTGCGTGCCCGGCAAATACGGACAGCGCTCGCGGGCGGAGTCGCAAACGGTCAACACGATGTCCCACGGAATCCCGCTCAGTTCATCAACGGTCTGTGACGAGTGCGTGGAGACGTCAATGCCGGCTTCATTCATTACCTCAACGGCAAGTGGGTTGAGGCCGTGTGCTTCGACTCCTGCCGAGTAAACGTGATAGCCATCGGGAGCAAGGGCACGCGCCCATCCTTCGGCCATTTGGGACCGACATGAGTTGCCGGTGCAGAGGAAGAGGATGTTCATCACTCGAAGCTAGCCACGAAGGCACGAGCGCGGCAAGTTACCGGAACGTAAAGCGCTCCATTACGGCAGTACAATGAAGGTCGAGATCTGAGATGAAGCGCCCACCTGAGCCAGAACGACGTACAGTCCAAGGGGTAAATCCAGCGGAATAACCGAACGTCCTGATCCGTGCACCCCTTGCGACACTCTGCGCCCGGATACGTCATGAATGGTAACGCAGATAGGGGTTTGCTCGGTAGCATGTTCGACATACAGCGATCTGCCGTCGAACCATACAAGTGGCGTAACGGGCGTACGATTTTCGGTCATGGACGTCGGCGCAGAAAAGCTCACACTGTCACGCGACCGGTTGCCACGATGATCGACCACTTCAAACACCGCCTTCGCATCACGTTTAGGGTCTGTTACGAAGCATCGGAATCGAGCACTTAACGTGGGTCGCAGGCTTTCCTTGGAAAGAGAATCGAGCCGCACAAGTCCAATGTTTCGACTAACTGGTAAGGCCAGGAGTTCGATAGAATCTAGTCCGCTTTCAACCTGCGGTGCTACCGTCGGACATGGAAGGGGCTGCGGCGGAATGTTGCGCACATCGGTTGCCTGAAAAGTCCACGACGTGACGGTTGTATCTACCCGGCTTATCACCGGTGGCATGGTGTCGATACTTCCGACAGGATAGTACGATACACTGTCAACCGTGATGTTGTCGGCCCAGTCCTGTACGTAGAATACGCACCGGGCCGGCAACGTGGAATCTTTGATTGTGATGTAGAACTCCGCTTCCTGAAGGGGGCGGTCTCTGTCAGCTGACATCTGCCCGATGTTGATCATTTCCACATTGGTCGTTCCTGCACCAGCCACGGTATCAACCCACGCAATGCCCCCTGACACATCCCTTGCGCTAACTGATGCAAGTTGACAGTCGGCAATCACGTTTAACACCGGCGGTTCTTTGTCGTTGAGAAGCGCAGGCCTCACCGACCCGGCGATCGGCCAACCAAAGGCCTCGTCAGCGGCTGACCCGACAACGTATCCAGAAAAAGAGACCCTGCTGTTGCTGCGGATCACATGGGGCTTACCATTCGAAGGCACCTCGACCGACACGAAGTGCAAGTCGCCCTGCACCAGATTTGACTTAAGACCCGGGATGCGTGCTTGAGGATGTTTCCAGAGAGGTACATCATCAAGTGTGAGCGATTCGAGATCTGACATATACGTGGCGGAAGACGGATCTGCCCGCACGACGAGGGATGCGATGTGTGTGGTAAAGCGAGGGTTGGCCGACGTTGAAAAGACTGCCTGCTGGACAGAGGCGTTCAGCGATGGAACTTCTACCATGAAGGGATCAAGGTTGGTGTTGTAGTCCCACATCCACGACGTGGCGTACTGGACAACTCGAATCGGTTTATCTGCCTCCCATAGCGAAAAGCCGGAGATCAATGCTGTCGGCTGGGAACTCTGCGAAAGGTCGGCGAAGTCTCCGGCCTTCAGCAGTGTTCCTCCATCACGGGACTTCACCTTCTTCGACACAGGGTCAAAACTGGTGACGGTCCACTTTGTTCCAGGCTCGGTTGACATTACACGAAACACATCGCCGGAGCCGGGACCTTTGGCCTGCAAACGCGTGAATTCCACCGATGCGGCCGTCTTTCCCCACGTCGATACAGGTTGAGACATTTCGACGAGATGCTGTCGACCTCCACCATTGAGGAGGTTCGGCATCGATGTCTTCATGTGAAACGAGAGTACCCCCACGGGTCTGTCGGAACGTATGCGCGAGCCAGAAAGATCGAACTGTCCGCGGGTCTTACCGTCTCCTCGCACCATGTACACTTCCCCGGAATCGAGCGAGATCGTGAACGGCATATTGGTGTTGATCTTCCTGCCACCCATTGTCGTTGCATCACCTTCGCCGGTTCCCCGAAGTAGGATCTCGACGGTCGTCGGCTCGGCGGCTACAACGACAAAGCCCCCTGCCCATTCAGCAAATTCCTTGAAGTCGTAGTAGCTGACCGGGATGTATTCGCGTCCCCACGTGTGGATTGGAAGTGCACGGTATCCATCATGCGAATACTGCTTGGAATTCATCACGAACACCGATATCGGCGCGCTGGCCTGCACACGAATTCCCTTCGGCACGGCAACTTCTGCCTCGACAACCTCGGATGCCCATGAGACATCGCCGCGCGCATCGGTCAGAACTCGGTCTTCATTGGCATTCAGCGTATAGGTCCGATTCGTTCTCGAACTGAAATCCGTAACCGTCACGCTACACGGTAGCGTCGAAAGCAAATGGATCTCGATCCTCTCGGTTGGGTGACTTTCAACTTCATTCTGAGGTATGGCGATCCAGAACTCCCGTCCACGCGTGTCATTCATGGACATAGCGTTGGGGATGTCGTGAACGCTTTGTGCACTTCCACTCAGATTCAGAAGCACGATGAGAAGTAGAAGGGTGATAGACTTCATTCGTGAATATGACTCTATTTTCGTCACGGTCCCCCACGGTCAACGCCGACAATGTGGTCGGCAACAGAAGCCCCCTGACCGGAACGACCAGGCAAGGGGCCTTGTCACACGGTCAACGCCGTCAACGTGGTCAGCAACAGAAGCCCCCTGACCGGAGCGACCAGGTAAGGGGCCTTGTCACACGTTCAACGCCGTCAACGTGGTCAGCAACACAAGCCCCTTGACCGGGTTGACCAGAATGCTGGCGCGACAGCTCGAAGAAACGACACGTATGGCCAAATGTCACGTTAAGGGGGCCTGAATGAACATACTCTGGTAATCACCAGAACGTTCATTCTTAAGGGACCTCCATCATGTCAGAGCTACTCGACAAGCACGGCGGATTTCGTCGGTTGCACTCATTCACGCTTGCGACAATCGTACAGTTGGAAACCTTGCGGTTCTGCCGCCGCTTTCTGACCCAGGATCCGCGCCAAGCGAATGTGAAGTTTTATGATCCCAAAGGACGACAATACGATCAGATGACGCAGGCTGCGCGAAGTGGACGACAGAACATCATCGAAGGATCGGAGAGATCTTCGACGTCGAAGGCAACGGAAATGAAGCTCACTGATGTTGCCCGAGCGAGCTTGGGTGAGCTTCGTGGCGACTACGAGATCTTCATCCTCGACCAGGGTCAGTTGCCGTGGTCCGTCTTTTCCGACGAAGCGAGGGCTGTGAGTTCCATTAGTCTGGATTCTCTGACCTACGATGACGACATGCTCCGCAGGTCTTCGATTCACATGCGCAACCAACGAGCCAAGTACCAAACTTGGCTTGATTCTTCGGATGCCATTACGGTAGCGAATGCCCTGATAATCATCATATCGCGGGCAATGAAGATGCTAAAGCGTCAGATCGAGCACATGGGACGCGACGTCGTCGAACACGGCGGCTTTAGCGAACGTATCTCCGCCCATAGGAAGGAAGCGCGTGATAACGCACCCGAACATGGGGCTCCTCAATGTCCTATGTGCAATGCAATGATGCGCACCCGCAAATCGGCTCGTGGAGAGTTCTGGGGTTGCACAGCCTATCCTGATTGCAGAGGAACACGCCCGAAGGGGTGATAGGTTTCGGGTTACAGGTTACAGGAGCCACGTCATTCCCGCGAAAGTGGGAATCTCGTAAGGGGCCCTGTGACACGGTCAACACCGTCAACGCGGTCGGCAACACAAGCCCCCTGACCGGAACGACACCTGTGAAGGATAACTGCTAGAATGAGGTGTTGACGTTTCCGCGTTGCTTTAACGCCACCTTTACCAAGGCCAGCATCACCGGGACCTCGATCAGGGGGCCGATGACGGCCGCGAAGGCCTGACCCGAGGCAATGCCAAAGACAGAGATTGCAACGGCGATGGCGAGTTCGAAGTTGTTCGATGCGGCGGTAAACGACAGGGTGGTGGTGCGCTCGTAGTCGGTACCCATGCGCTTGCTCAACCACCAGCTGACGAAGAACATTACAACAAAGTAGATCGTCAGCGGTATGGCAATGCGCACAACATCGAATGGAAGGGCAACGATGCTGTTGGCCTTCATGCTGAACATCAGAACGATGGTTGCTAGCAAAGCAATGAGCGTGATGCGTCCGATCTTCGGGGAGAACACACCGTCGTACCACTCGTCGCCCTTCGCACTGCGAAGCAGCGTCCGCGTCAGGTAGCCCCCTGCCAGAGGAATTCCGAGGTAAATCAGCACACTTACGGCAACGTCCGACATGGGGATGGCAACATCAACGCCGGTAAGACCAAGCACGGGTGGGAGCCACGTCATAAAGAACCACGCGTACACTCCGTAGAACAGCACTTGAAACAAACTGTTAAACGCCACAAGTCCCGCAGCGTACTCGCGGTTACCGCACGCGAGGTCGTTCCAAACGATCACCATCGCGATGCACCGGGCCAAGCCGATCATGATCAGTCCCTGCACGTACTCGGGTTTATCCGGCAGGAGCAGCACGGCCAGTGCGAACATCAAGACGGGTCCGATGAGCCAATTCTGCACGAGCGATAGAAGCAGCACTTTGCGGTCGCGAAAAGCTTCACCAACCAGTTCATAGCGCACCTTGGCAAGGGGCGGATACATCATGAGGATAAGACCAATGGCCAGCGGAATGTTGGTCGTACCGGTCTGCATGGACTCTAGGGTTGACGGGAGCGATGGTATGAACGCGCCGAGTGCGACGCCCACGACCATGGCGAGGAGGATCCAGACGGTAAGGTATCGGTCGATGATGCTCATGGCTACTGTGGAGTTTGGGACGAAAGATCAAGATCGGAAACAAAGCTCCGGATCTCGTCACGCACGCGACGATACACATCCAGTGCGTCGGAGTCGGAAAGCCCCTTGGCCAAACGCGGCGGATCGTCGAATGAATGATGAATCCGTTGAAAGGTACCCGGCAGGTACGGACATCGCTCACGCGCGGAATCACAGACGGTTACAACAACGTCCCATGAGATATCCGGAAGCTCATCAACGAGTTTGGATCGCAGGCATGATGTGTCGACGCTTAGTTCCTGCAAAACCTGCATGGCGAATGGGTTCAGCCCATGTACTTCAACCCCAGCGGAATAGACATGAACGTGCTGAGGCAACATGGCCCGTGCCAACGCTTCGGCCATTTGAGAGCGACAGGAATTTCCGGTGCAGAGAAAGAGGAGGTTCATGGATAGGGGCGCAGAGCACGAATCAGAACGAGATCAGATCAGGAGGTTGGCTTCAACCCAGGTAAAATAGGCCTGGCTCTAATCTTCCGACGTTGTATCCTAGTAACAACCCAAATCACTGCCCGAACGGTCTCCGTTTTGTACCACTGCGCGGTCCACATGCACTGAATTGTCATCGAATCACCGGGTGTGGGGATGGTGATGACAACCATCATGAACGTCTTTGCCCACTGTCGTACAGGTGAGACTGATTGATCTGCGTCCAGGTGTGAATCTGCAGTTTGCGGTAGATGTTGCGCACATGGGTTCGAACAGTTTCGACACTGATGAACAGGGCTTCCGCGATTTCACGGTAACTCCTTCCCGTAGCAAGAATGTGCAGGATCTGCTGCTCGCGATCCGAGAGTCGGCCGATGTTCATCGTCGCCTTGCTAGTGACGTGAAACGCTTGAATAACCTTTCGCGCAATAGGGCTACTCATTGGTGAGCCCCCTGCATGAACATCTCGTACCGCGGCAGCCAGCCCTCCTTTGAGATACACCTTGCCCAGATATCCCACGGCACCAGCCAGAATTGCACTGTAGATGCGGTCATAGTCTTCATATGCGCTTAGAACGAGGAACTCGGAATCGGGTAGGGCTGCTCGAAGCTCCACTATCAGCGCAGCACCAGCGCAATCTGGCAGGACAAGGTCAACGATAACAACGTGAGGTTGCGCCGAGACAATCGCAGTTCGGGCCTCTGCGGCCGATTTTGCAGTTGCCACAACATGGATATCCTTCTCTCGGGAAAGATCGCGAAGAAACCCCTTCAACTCATCTGAGTGGTCTTCAATGATTCCAACATTGATCATGGGAGGTGAAGCCTCATAGTGATTGAAACACGGGTGCCACTCCCTGGTGTGGAATGACACTGGAATGAAAGCTGTGATCGTTCAGCCCTTTTGATCATACCAGTAATACCACGGCCTGTTGTCGTAATCGACGAATCAAAACCACAACCGTGATCTTCGATTGATATGGTGAATTGCTGTTCAGACCACTCGGATGTCAATCGTGCGCTGGTCGATTTTGAATGCCGCACGATATTCGTCATTGCCTCGGTCATGATCAGATAGATGTCTCGGAGACGCTGAGCGCTGACATCAATTGATGGTATGGCACCCTTTGTATGAATCTCGACGGTAATGCCAGTTTCATCTCCTATGGTTCGCACGCGTTCGCAAATCACGGCGATAAGTGCATCGAGTGTATGGATGTCGCTTACCGACCACACGACATCTCGAAGTTGACGACTTGCTTCGCGAGCCAGTCGTGCGATCTCCGTGTTTTGTCCAGCGGAAGGGCCTTGCATGGCAGCAATGTTGATTCGAACAAGTTCAGCACCGATCGAATCGTGAAGGTCTTGACCGATATGAATGCGCTCTTCAATCAATGAGCGTTCCTGGGCCTCTTTTCGGCGAAGTCGAAGTAGCAGAATCCACCGGATCGTGCCAAAGAAGAGGCCTAGAATGGATAGAGCGACGACGATGCGAATGACCGGTTTTTGCATGATGGTCGGTTGGGCAACGATGGATAGTGGTGTTGCCACTCTTCGATCAGCACTGGTAATCGTCACAACGTGATCACCAGTTGGAACGTTTGCGATTGTTGTAATTGACCCTGAACGTGACGAGAGCACTTCGCCTGACCATGGCAAACGAACTGTCTGCCCGATTGTAGCTGAACCCCACGAAATGGGCCGCCCAGTAACAAATTCGAAATCACTCACACCTGGGGGACATATGATCTGACATGCCTCAGCGCCCACACGGAAGTGCGTCTCGTTACTTGAACGAGCAGCACAAAGAATTGATCCAGATTCGGATTGTATTGAGTGGATTGACCCCAACAAGATCCCCACGCTATCTGGAATGCCAAAGATTCCGCCCTGTGTTGAGAAAGAGGCTTCGTGATATCCTGAAGTCAAGTTGACAGTGGGCGGATAACTGTGGAGTGAGGTGTTTCCGGTGAATGCGTCAAAGAGTATTACGCCATCTTGGCGAGACCATAGATAGTGTCTAGGTGATACAACGGAGTATTGCGGTGTGTTATGGAGATCCGTGAGCGCATACTTGATAACATCGATACGATGAATCAACTCGGCAATTGGCGTTCGATGCAGAACTGCTGTGTCGTGTTCAAACGGTGCGCGCTCTACGATGGCGGTATCTGTCCGCGGTGTTGCACCTGGCCATCTCGGGAAGACAATCGCCTTATCATACAACATTGACGCTCGAAGCCATCCGTTTGAGGCAATTCCGAGTGAAGTTATCAATGCCTTCTGCACATAGTCCGGGAACACTCGTATGGACTCGATCACACCCGTATTGAGACGCAGCCGAGCAAGACCTCTGTCTGTGCCTACGATCAGCACCGAGTCGTTTTCCGCAATACCGCAGATGACTCGGCCGTTCCATAATCGGCCTTCCTTTGTGACTATCCGGGTGAGCTCGGTCGCTGGCGACATGAATGGACCAAGAAGGTATCGGTTGCCGTACACATGCACGACATGTGTTGTGTCCCTCAAGCTGATCAGCGCAGATGGTCGGCTTGTACGCCATGGAACCCATTTCCAAGAAATCGATGGAACTCCCTGCGAGCGGTGATCGGCATTCGTCGACGATAACAGACCTGACCACGGGATGGTATCAGTGGAGCCGTCATACCGACCCAAGAACAGCGCGGATGGTGAGGCAACGACAGACTTGACGGGACGCGTGGGATCAGCGAAAGGCAGAGTGGATACGGGAATGAGTGTTTCGCCACCAACTCTCACATAGAGTCCTAGGATTGTTCCTACCCATTGCCAGCCCCGTTCATCGGTTGTTCTGGATGTGATGAGTTCCGTGCGTGACGATGTAAGGGGGCTTGCCTTGGGCAAACCGACTAGTGAGGAAAGGATGATTCGTACGAGATCGCCGTGTTGATTACGAATGCTGCTAAGCCCCTTCACAGCACTTTGCTTCATGTCCCGTTGATCGACAGCAATGAGACGAAGCTTCAGACCGCTCCAGTGTGGAAGTGATTTCCGAAGAAGCGAAGAATCGCGCCATACCATTGAGGTGATCGACAACCGAACATCAGGATCTTCATCGTGAAAGGGGCGGTCGTCCTCGAGTAAGCAGATGGCGCTATCAAGGTGCCTTTCGGCTTTTGAGTGAACGCCCAGCCCAGCAAGACAGATTGTGCGGACGATATGATCCCAGGCGTTGCCTACAACGTCGCGGAATCCCTGGCGGGAATGCATGGCCTTAGCAACATTGAGATGTTTGAGCGCCGAGTCGTAGCGACGGGTTGCGGTAAAGAGCGATGCGAGGTTGCTGTTGACATCGCGGATATTCACGGATTCTTCTCGTAAGGCTGCTAACCGATACCATTCAATTGCCAATGCGGTATCGCCGGCCTTTTTGAGTGTATGTGCTATCGGAACAAATGGGAGGATGTTGCGCGGCAGCATATCCCATTCCCGAAATACAACGGTACTCATCGCCTGGATGGCCGACTCGTAGTATCCGAGTTCAAAAGCATACCGCGACAGATTCGTAAAGACGCGACCCCTATCAACGGGACTCAATCCCCGGAGATCAAGTCCTCGTAGCTTTTGCAGGTTTTTCGTGAAGCCCTTGGAGTTGGATTGAGGAGTAATCGCATCAAGTGAGTCAAGAATTGCCAGAGCATCTTCTGATCGTGACTCGCTTGCAGGGGTACAGCCCGTTGATAGAATAGCGACAACGGAACACACGAACAGAATTATAACGCTTGATTTGCAGAGACTAAAACCGCGCATCAATCATGATAGGGAGCAGCGAGATCGAAACAAATAGAGATAGGTCGGCCAGTCAGCCCGTTACAATGGTTAGTAGCTATGTTTGTAATGACTTACAACGTCAGTGGTGAAAAAAGTAGTATCCTATGCCATCGCCCATGAAACACGCCCTCCACACCATGTTTCTGCTCGCAAGCCTCGTGGTTTGCGTCAAGGCCCAACTTCCCAACCCTGCACTCGTTGGGTACTGGCATAACTGGAGTGATGGAAACGCCCCGTATCGCTGGATCGATTCGGTGGACGCCCGCTATAACGTCATAACGGTGGCTTTTGCGATCCCAGTGTCGAATACGGACATGAGGATGACTTTTGTGCCGGATAGGGGAACAAACCAAGACTTCATCACCCGTATTCAGCGAGTGCAGGCCACCGGCAAGAAAGTACTGCTCAGTGTAGGGGGCGCAACAGCGACAATCGACCTGACAACGACGCAGAACCGCGACGCTTTTGTGACATCGATGTCGAACCTCCTGAAGACGTTCGGTTTCGATGGCATGGATGTCGACATCGAACACGGCGCGTCCATCCTCGTCAACGGCGGCACCATCGCAAGCCCCCAAGCAGCCGCACAGAAGCATCTGATCGAAGCCATCAAATCCATCATGGCACAGTACCGCACAGACTTCGGACGCAAGATGCTGCTGACCTTTGCGCCCGAAACGGCCTACATCCAGGGCGGCCAGTCTGGATATGGCAGCATCTGGGGCGGCTACCTTCCGATTGTGGATGCATTGCGCGATTCACTGGACCTGATCCACGTGCAGCTGTATAACAGCGGCACGATGTACGGCATCGACAAGAACATCTATGCTCAAGGGACGGCCGACTTCATCGTGGCTATGACGGAGGCTGTGATCAAAGGATTCAACACCCAGGGTGGTGCGTTCGCCGGTATCCCGGCATCAAAAGTAGCCGTGGGACTTCCAGCCAGCGTCAATGCAGCGGGAGGGGGCTATGTGGATTCCACGACGATTGCCTCCGCCGTCAAATACCTACTGGGTAAGGGGCCTAAGCCGGGAACCTACACGCTGGTGACCTCAGGGGGCTATCCGGATCTGCGTGGAATGATGACGTGGTCTATCAACTGGGACGCAACGACGCTGAACCGGGGCATCTACGACTACGCCGATGTGTACAACGCGCACTTTGGTCAGCCGCCGATGCCGGTGCCGGATAAGGTGGTCTTGCTTTCGCCGACGAGTAACGAGCAGCTCAAAACAAACGATGCCTCTCTGCGGTGGCTACGCTCACAGCCATCCGTAACAGCCTACCACGTAGAGATGGTGATCAACGGGAATGTTGTGTTTCGCGATACGGCCCGGGTCGATACCATTGCCACGGTTCCCAATCTGCCCCCTGCAAGTCAGGCCCTTTGGCGGGTGCGCGCAAAGAATGCCAGCGGATGGGGCGAGTGGAGTGACCTCAGGACGTTGCGCACGGTGCCGTTTCCCGACCAGGTGCAGCTTGTTTCGCCGGGAATGAACGAGCAGCTGAAGACAAACACGGCCTCATTCAGATGGCGTAAGAGTCAGCCCGATGTGACGCAGTACCGACTGGTGGTAGCAACGCCGACCGGAACCACCGTGTTGGACACTGCTGTGACCGATACAGTCTTCACGCGCACTCTTCTGCCAGCCCGTATCTACACCTGGCGGGTGGTTGCCAAGAACATCTCCGGATGGGGCGAGTGGAGTCCGATGTGGACGTTCATGACGGTACCGATGCCGGACCAGGTACAACTGGTGAGTCCGGCAGACTCGGTACAGATAGCCGACGATACAACCGTGTTCGTTTGGAGGAAGTCATCGCCGCAGATTGAATACTACCACGTTGAGATGCTGACCAATGGTGCGGTGACGATCAGCGATACTCTTGTGCAGGATACCCAGCTGACCGCTCGCCGGCTTGCCGGCCGGTCCACCATTCGATGGCGTGTCCGTGCACGGAACCTGTCCGGGTGGGGTCCATGGAGTGGATACCGTCAGCTACGCTATCTCCCACTACCGGCCATGGTGCGCTTAACATCACCAGCAGATAGTGCCCGACTGGACAGTGCGGTAAGTCCGCTTCTGACGTGGACCACCACCGAGTCGGATGTAACTGCGTATCGGGTTGAGGTGTATCGTGATGCAGATGTTGTTGTTGCGGACTCCACGCTCGCTGTGCGTCAGAAAGCCCTCGCGTCGGTGCAGCCCAACATATGGCACCGCTGGCGCGTTCAGGCCCGCAATGCTTCTGGATGGGGCGAGTGGAGTGACTGGCGCGTGTTCATGATCCGTCGGGACACGACGACATCGGTTGACGAAGCAGCACAAGCAACAGCGATCACGGCCTATCCGAATCCGTTCGACAATGTGATCGTGATTCGACATCCTGATGAAGCAGGGGGCGAGCTCACGCTCCGCGACATTCGTGGTATGGTGCACATCGCGAGATCCATTGAGCCGGGTCAGCCCCTTACCGTCCTTAGTATGCCGCAGATACCAGCCGGTATGTACGCCATTGAGTATCGTGGCCGGACGTGTCAGGTGGTGAAGGTTCCTTAGCAGAATCGAGAACGTATGAATCCCAACGTCACCCCGCTGTTTGAACGCTCCAAGACCTGGCGAGAGGAGATTACCGCATTGCGAGAGCTGGTCCTTGAGACAGACCTAATTGAAGAGCTCAAATGGTACCAGCCATGCTACACGCTCAACGGTAAGAACGTCGCAATAATCGGCAAGCTCAAAGACTGCTGTGTGCTGTCATTCTTCAAGGGGGCTTTGCTGGCGGATCCGAAAGGTGTGCTCGAGGCGCCGGGGCCGAACTCGCAAGCTGGCCGTGTGATTCGTATCCGCAGCGTTGAAGATGTACAGCGTCTCGCCCCATCAATTAGGACATTCCTCAAAGAAGCGATTGCGAACGAGAAAGCAGGACGCACGGTAGCCTTCAAACCGATCGCCGAAAGGGAGATACCCGCGGAGCTACAAGAACAGTTTGCCAGAGTCAAGGGGCTTCGCACCGCCTTCGAAGCGCTCACTCCCGGACGTCGCAGAGCCTACCTAATGCACTTCGCATCAGCCAAACAATCGTCAACCCGCACAGCACGCATCGAACGTGCCATACCTGACATCATGGAGGGAAAGGGGATGGGGGAGAGACGAGAGACGAGTGACGAGTGACATCCAATCGATGTACCAGCCCCGGGCCTTGGCCCGGGGTACGAGAGACGAGTGACATCCAATCGATGTACTAGCCCCGGGCTACTATGACGTTACTCGAATCAGTGTTCCGTTCACTGTGACGTTGTAGGACACGAGGTTGCTCTTGGCAGGGCCTCCAGTAACGGCACCGGTCTGGGCAAATGTTGCGCCGTGCTCCGGACAATAAAACCGTTTATTGGTTTGCTGCCAGGTTACCGTTGCGCCTTCGTGCGTGCAGGAACTTTGGACGGCGATGTAGGAACCGTTGGATGCGCAGACAACGATCACCCCGTTAACGTTGCGCGAGCCCCCTACGGAACGTAGCGCCGCATTGGCGGAGTCGTTTAGATCAAGCGTAAAGTCAACGTTCTCCGGCGCAGTTGTTGACGAGCATCCCGTTAGACAGGCGCAGGCGCCACCGGCTGTAGCCAGAACGGTTAGACCGAAAAATGAGCGTTGCAGAAACTCTTTGCGGTTCATGGTTGGAGTCCTTGGAAGTGATACGAAAGATAAGAGGCCGAACAGCATCTAAACGTTACACGCAGATGATTCCCGATCACCTTCAACGACGAGGCACGACGACCATCGGCGTGTTTCAGGATGTGATAGACTAAACATGGCCGGTGGGTGGAGATATTTTCACGATTCTGCGCCTCTGCAAAATCACCAGTTATGGATCACCTCCCATGATCTCTATTTCGCGCTCTCGTCTCTTCAACTGCGTGCTCAGCATAAGCCTGATGGTCATGGCCGTCTTCTCCTCCGGATGCGGTTCGGAGTCGACGCCCCTCATGCCGGCCACTCCGGGACTGCTCATCAGTTCGGATTTGATCAAGACGTTTGAGAGCTCAGACTTTGAGAAAGTGCGGACGTCGGAGCTCGACGATTTCTTCTACATGGCAACGAAAAGCGCCAGCGATTACCGCAGCGGCCTTGTGAGCACGTACAAGAAGGTCGCTCTTTACCGCGTTGCCTATGAATCCGTGATTCCGGAGCTCGGAAACCAGAAGGTGATCGGCTACGGGTTGGTGGCGATTCCTGAAGGTGCTACGAATGGAACTCCAATTGTTTCCTATCAACATGGCACGGTGTTCGGCAAAGAAGAAGCCCCATCGAACATCGATCATTCAATGGAGACAAAGCTGGCCCTTCTCCAGTTCGCCTCACAGGGGTATATCGTTATTGCAGCAGACTACTTCGGTAATGGACCACTGAGCGCTGTTCCGAACGCCTACTTCGTCAAGGCAAGCTCCGAGCGGGCGATGTTTGATATGCACACCGCCTCGATGACTTTTCTGAAGAAGATGAGCATCGCGCCTGGCAAACTGTTCCTTCTTGGTTGGTCGCAAGGCGGATACAACACGCTTCTACACTTCCGGATGCTCGAGAAGAACAATATCCCGATAGCTGGTGTAGCTACTGCATCAGCTCTGACTGATCCGTCACGTGCCGTGATTCGAGGCATGTTCGCCCGTCGCAGTTTTGATGCTGTTTATTCAACGCCAGTTGCTACGAACATGATCTTTGCCTTCGAGCATTACTACCAGCTTGCCAACTGTTCGTAACTGTTTATTAGGCAAGACTCAAACAGGTACGAAACAGCCAGGAACTTCTACAATTTCAAGGCAACGTTCTCGGACTATCTATCGGTTGGCGGTTGTTCTATGGACAGCATCTGCACACCTGAATTCTTCTCAACCGCAAAGGCAACATCTCACCGTTTCTGGGAGTTGCTTTCCCACGCCGAATCCTACCGCTGGCTTAGTCAGGCTCCATTGCGCCAATACTACAGCGATAGCGACGAGGCTGTCCCTGCCGATATTGGAAAGCTCGCTGTCGATTACCAGGCGGCCATTGGCAAGACGAACGGAACCAGCCATGATGCAGGAGCGAATGCTGACCACCGCTGCGTGTACGTGCATACGCTTGTCGACGTCAAACCATGGTTCGATAGCCTCAAGTAGTGCCATCAGTTGCTTACATCAACGCCGTGATGGGCGAATGCACTACGGCGTTGTCGTCATGAACGATCTCATACTCACGCTTCCGAGGTCGATCGTTTCGTTAAAGAACCCAATGTCCTCGTCTTTTTCGACAAGCGAGAGCGCATAGAGCATCGGCAGATAATGCTCAGGTGTTGGGATGGAGAGTTTGGCGGCCGATCCGAGGGCGGAGTAATTCGAGAGCGCTGCGAGGTCGCGCTTTTCGATCAACTTCTTCGAGAGAGCGTCAAACTCCTGTGCCCAATCAAGTGAGCCCCCTCGCCACTGGATCATTCCCAGATTGTGTACGATGTTGCCGCTGCCGATGATCAACACTCCCTGACGACGGAGAAACGATAATAGCCGCGCAAGCTCCACGTGCTGAAGGGGGCTCTTTGTGACGTCGAGACTCAGTTGTAACACGGGAATGTCCGCTGTCGGAAACATGCGAGCAAGCACGCTCCATGCACCATGGTCGAGTCCCCATTCATGATCGGCAGTGATGGTCTCGTACGTGGCACGAGTGATCGAATCGGCAAGCTCCGGACTGCCGGGGGCAGGGTACTGCACGCGAAAGAGCTCATCGGGAAATCCAGCAAAGTCGTGGATCGTCTTTGGGCGTTGCATCGCCGTCACGTGCGCCCCCCGAGTTTCCCAATGCGCGCTGATGCAGAGGATCGCTCGTGGTGCCAAGCCTTTGCCGATCTTCTCCCACTGTCGTGCAAAGGCATTATCGGTGATGGCGTTCATCGGGTTGCCGTGACCTACAAAGAGTAACGGCAACCGTTCGGTGATCGGACCTGACGCCGCAAAGGCTGTTGAAAGGGGCTGCGTGGCGCCAAAGGCCACTGCTGAGCTGAGCATGGTGAGGATCTCGCGGCGGTTCATGGGGGCAGTAGTGTGTGTTGCAACACGCAATATACACGCAGCTGTCTGTATCCCTTACTCCCTCGAGTATCGTGACATGGATTGCCCGGCTCGTGAGAAGCAAGTAACTGGAGTATATAGCGTGACTACTGCATTTACACGGGGAATACATTAGTAATGGAACGCATTGTCCGTATGCATCGTTAGGTCGCCATTATCACCACATAGTAAAGGTACAGTCGATGAAGACCTTCATCATCCGTACGGCTCTAGTCCTCATGGCAGCGTCGTATCTGCAGGCTGCTGAAACAGCAAAACTTCAAGTCATCCACAATGCTGCAGATCCGGCAGCAGAGACGGTTGACATTTACGTAGGCGGAAAGAAGGAGTTCGACGATTTCAAGTTTCGAACAGCAACGCCATTTGTAGATCTTCCGGCAGGGGTGCCGCTTTCGATAGCTGTTGCTCCTGGCGCCAGCATGTCCGTGTCTGACGCTCTCGCTACGTTTACAGTCACTCTCGAGGCCGGAGGAACCTACCTCGGTGTGGCCAATGGAGTTCTGTCAGCAGACAAGTTCGCGGCCAACCCCGGAGGTACACCGATCGGTTTCAAGATCTTTGCGATCGATAAAGCGCGCACCAAAGCCGAGACCACCATGGGCGTGGACATCAAGGTATTTCATGGCGCAACAGACGTCGGCGCGGTCGACATCTATGCCGGTGACAACAAACTCCTGTCCAAGGTGGGCTACGGCGTTTCTTCGGATTACCTCACGGTTCCAGCCGCCTCCTATGTGATCGGCGTTGCTCCTACCGGAGCGCAGCCGATTGCGCGGTTTACGGCTGATGTGACAAAGCTTGGCGGGCAGGCGATCACCGTACTTGCGTCTGGCTTCCTGGATCCAGCTGCCAACAAGAACGGCGCTGCCTTTGGTCTTTTTGCCGTCACCAGCGATGGCGGAGCATTCCTCCCGCTTCCGGCAGCACCGGCTGCTGAGAAAGCCCGTGTGCAAATCGTCCATAATGCCGCCGACCCAGCTGCTGCGAAAGTAGACGTATATGTTGACGGAGCGCTAACTGTAGACGACTTCGCCTTCCGCTCCGCGACTCCGGTGCTCGAACTCGAGCCGGGTAGGTCATACGCCATTGGTGTAGCACCTGGTACAAGCAAGTCGGCTGCTGACACTCTGAAGTCGTTCAAAGTTGCCCTTCCAGCTGGTAACTACGTTGTGTTTGCCAATGGTGTCATTCAGGATGGCTTCGCTCAAAATCCATCAGGCTCGGCAATCGGCTTCACAATCTTCCCGATCGCTAACGTTCGTACGAAGGCATCGTCCGACAACAACATTGACTTCGTTGTTTTCCACGGTGTAACCGATGCCCCTGCTGTCGACGTTCGGGTAGCCGGCAACAACATCGTTTCGGCACTGGCGTATGGCAAGACATCAGAGTACGTCTCCGTTCCTGCTGCTGACTATGTGGTCGATGTCGCACCTGCCGGCGGAGCAACGTTGGTATCGTACAACGTTCCGGGAACGGCGCTCAAGGGGCAAAGCACGATCGTGTTTGCCAGCGGTTTCCTGAATCCAGCAGCAAACCTCAATGGCCCAGCGTTTGGACTCTTTGCACTCGTTGGTACGAACGTTGTGCCGCTTACGCAGGCAGTAACTAGCGTTCGTGAGATCCCTGAGCTATCGGATGTATCGGTTACACCAAATCCCACGACTGCTGATGTAACGGCTCGCTTCGTAATGCCTGCCGACGGACGCGTCAACGTACGCGCGTTTGATGTAGCAGGAACGATTGTGGCAGAGTCAACAATTCCATTCCTAGCCAACGGCATGCAGAGCATTCCAATGGCCATAAATGCGGCAGCGGCCGGTGGATACATCATGGTCATCGATGCAGGCACGCATCGTTCGGTGGTGCCATTCACCATCGTTCGATAACGAACGGAACTTCTCTCGATACTAATCGGCTATCAGGCGCTTTGTATGTCAATGCAAAGCGCCTGTGCCTTTTTGAAACAACGGAGCATGTGATGACAACTAGCCTCTATATACTGACGGCGCTCTTCATGATGAACGCGACGTACATCGATCCATCGATCGACTTCGGTAATGCTGCGAACAAGGTCAACGATTGGGTGATGATCTCCGACAACGTCATGGGTGGCATCACCAAGAGCAAGCTCGACTACACGGAGCAATCAATGGTTCTCACCGGCGACATCTCGCTGGAGAACTACGGGGGCTTTTCGTCGGTCAAGACCCGATTTGGCAGCTTCAATCTCTCTGCTTACAAAGGGCTAAAGATCCGGTACAAGGCAACTAATCAACGGTTCGCGTTTACGTTAGAAGATAGCCGCAACTGGACGCAACCAAACTTCAAGGGCGACCTACCGGGGTCGAAGAGCGATGTTTGGAGTGAGGCCACTATCTACTTCAAGGACTTCAAGGAGTATCAGATCGGCGAGCCTACCGGAGGGAAACTCGATCCCAATAGTCTGAAAGGCATCGTGCGACTCGGGATCATCACTACTGAAAAGAAAGAAGGCCCCTTCTCACTCGAGATCGACTACGTTGAGTTTGTTAGGTGAATAGGCCGGCGCTACTATTCAGACAAGGACTATACCAACCCGCTCGATCTGTTCCCGCACCGCCTCGTTGGTTATGAATCGCAATGATGCACCATCGAACCGCTAGGGGAACGGTAGCTCCTCGAGCTCGCCAGCATCGGATTCGGCTTCCAAGGGGCTGATGGCCCCGTCAAAGGGCAATGTCAATGTCGGAGTAGTTACGGCACGCGCCCCTTGCAAGCGAACCATGACGATGGCCCGAGTGATACAGGGGTTGCAATGAAGGCCAACACATCATGCAGGACGAGTTGAGGGTAGTGCCTTCAACGGATGTCCATTCAAAAACGATTAAGTCCCATCACAACGAGTGAAATGGGACTCGGTGTTGTTTGTTTAAGGTGATGGATTCAAGTGAGTGGCTACACTCCCGCAACCTGCAACCTGTAACCTGTAACCTGTAACCTGTTCTAAGTACACCGTAAGGGTAGAGGTCGGTCAGGATAATGTGCAAGCGATCTACTGCACCTACACAGGCAACGGATGGCTCAAAGCCATCAACAACCCATCGCTTGAGCCAACGCTCGACGAGGGCAGAGACGGCAAGAGTGGATCATCGGAAGCACATGCTCTCTATGGACGTTATGCATTCGGGATGTTCCTAGGCTACCACACCGATGACTTCAAACACACGGGCTCGTAAGCCGACGCATCCACTACCGCAGAGTCCGGCAACTCGTGGCACCAGGGGCCCCTTTCCTCCTATTCCCCTCAGCAGAGGCCAACACGTGCTGTGTGCGTGTTGCCCTCTCTTCTTGTCTACCAAACAATGTATCTATATTGAGCATCGGGAATGTAAAGTATCGCCGTTGAATGGTTCACATTTGGAGGCTTATATGTCACATCGCATTCTGCTTTTCGTAGCAACAGTCCTGTTGCTGGTCAATGCCTGTAATCCGTTCATCGATCCAGCAGTCCCTGACGACACATCCACGGTGCGCACGACCCTCACGGGGCGTGTCACCGACGAGGCGGGCAAGTCCGTTGCCGGGGCACTGGTCAAGGGGCATGGCAAGACAACCACCACGAACAACAATGGTGTGTTTGTTCTGAGTGACGTCGTGGTACCCTCCACACGAGCCGTGGTGATCGTTTCCAAAGGCGGCTACTTCACCGGTGCGCGGGCAGCCTATCCATCGGCCTCGAAGACCACCACCATGCTGCTGACACTTCAGCAGGCAAAGCAAACGCGCACCATTAGCGCTGCAAGTGGTGGACAGGTGGCTGTTGGCGCGGCAACGGTTGACCTCCCGGCAAACGGCTATGTCGATGCACAGGGCAACGCCTACACGGGCACCGTGAGCGTGGCGGCGCGGTACTTGGATCCGACGGCTGACAACTTCTACGACAGTTTCTCGGGTGACATGGCAGCATTGCGTGCGGACGGCTCATCAACAGAGTTGATCTCGTATGGCGTGCTGCGCGTGAAACTCACCGGCAGCCAGGGTCAGCCCCTTAACCTGCGTCAGGGTTCCACGGCAACGCTCACCTATCCGGCGGCCGGTGCAACGGATGCATCCATTCCGCTGTGGCATTTCGACGAAACGCGCGGCATCTGGGTTGAAGAAGGAACGGCCACGCGTGTTGGCGGCAACTACGTGGGCACGGTATCGCACTTCACGGACTGGAACCTCGACGTCCCCAGTCCACGCGTCGCCTTCATCGAAGGACGCGTGACGTGCGGCGAGGACATCCCTCTTGGCGGCATCGCGGTTGATATTGGCCAGGTGACTGCCGTTACTGATCAGGACGGAATGTACCGACGTCGTGTTCCGGCCGACATCACGTTTGATGTCGAGGTCAAGGGCAGCCGCAATGAGGGCATCAGTGCAAGTGCCGTGACCGTCGGACCGATAGCCGAGAACCAGACGCTTGTGAAGGACATTGTCGTTTCGCCATGTCCGACACTTCTGCAGGCACAGATCGTTGACTGTGATAGTATACCTGTTGGTGGAGTTTTGGAAATTGTGACTGACGAGGGTGTGAAGCTGCACACGTCAACAACGGGAAAATTCCTCGTTTCTGTGCCTGCCGGAAAGAGCCTCCTTTTGGAAGGGTACAGTATGAAGGGTCTGGCCTTTACCTCGAAGACCGTACAACCAGTAGTGGCCAATACTCCCGTCGACGTCGGCAACTTGACGGCATGCGGTAATCAGTCGTTTGAGCTCCTGGATATTGTGTTTCCAGATAACAATGTGATAGAAGGTATTGCGATGAACACCGATGGTTCCTTGCTAGCTGTGGTGACCACGTCAACGATCTATGTGTTCGATGCCGTCAATGGGGACAGGCGCTGGGTAGCGCCAATCACATCGCACATGAGTGATGTTCGTTCGGTGCGATTTGTTGCGGGAGATTCACGCTTGGTGGTTTCAGGCTTCTTCGGCACGGCAATTTTTGATGCGGCAAACGGGCAGTTGATTCAACAGATCGATGACGACGGCGATCAATTCATCACATCGAATGGTCAGTCCGTATATGTTCTCTCTCACAGCGATCGGCGAAGAACATTCATTGAGTTTGACGCCAATACGGGTGCCCCCAAGCGTGTCTTCCCATCGAACCTCTCTGACATGAACGGAATGTTCATTGGACTTCAAGGCGATGACCGCGCAGTACTGCAGCAGATCTCGCCAAGTGCATTTATCACGATGAATCTTGTTACCGGCGAGATCGAAAGAACATATCGTTTCGACAGCACCTTGACGTCTGCAACGAAGCCTGCTATCCTTTCGCCGTCTGGGAAGATTGCCATGCTGTTAGGGCGTGGATCCGGTTTGAGTACACGCGATACTATGACCGCCATTGATCTTGTGTCGGAAAAGATGATAGCCCACATCCCTAACTCAGTGTTTGCCGTATCACCAGATGACACGCAGCTCATTGCTCGCAGCGGGCACGTGTTCAACGATGGTCCTGCGTTTGTCTATGATCTGCAAACAATGGGTTTACGTCGCCGTTTAGCATGGACGTCTCCAGACTTTGATATCAGACCCTCAATTATCACGTTCTCAGGAGACGGATCTCGTGTCGCAGGAGTCAGCCTGGGAAGCCTGGATGGCCGTCTGACAAACATTTGTGTAAGAGTCTATACGCTGAAGTAGGAGGCCGTTGCGAACAGAACTTAGCCTCTATCCCAGGGGAGGGCCGTCGTTATTGCGATACTTGACTGGCATCCACGGTTCGACCAGCATCCAGCACATGTAGACTATCTTGCCAACTATGAGCACTACCGCAGAAACCTATCAGATCGTTTCTAGACGTCTGATACCCATCCTTTTCATCAGTTACGTCATCTCGTTTCTCGACCGCGTTAACATCGGCTATGCGAAGCTGCAGATGGCAACTGAATTGGGATACTCTGATGTCGTCTATGGCTTTGGAGCAGGCATCTTCTTTTTGGGCTACTTCTTGTTTGAGGTGCCGAGCAACATTTTGCTCCATCGACTTGGCGCACGAGTATGGATCTCACGCATCATGCTTACATGGGGTATCGTGTCCGGAATGTTCGCCTTTGTCGATATGATACCGTGGGGACCACTGCCAGAGATGTTCGGCTTGCCGGATCATGAGTTCGGGCTCTATGCGTTACGATTTCTGTTAGGATTGAGCGAAGCGGGATTTTTCCCCGGAATCATCCTCTACCTCACCTACTGGTATCCAGCATCGATGAGGGGGCGCACAATCGCCTCGTTTATGTTCGGTATTGCTGTTGCAAACATCATTGGAGGACCGCTATCCGGGTTTCTCATGGAGTACCTACACGGTGTAGGAGCTTGGCAAGGTTGGCGGTGGTTGTTTCTTATCGAGGCTGTTCCTGCAGTTGTGATGGGCTTTGTATTGTTCCTCAAGCTACCCAACGGACCACACGATGCCCCTTGGCTTACGGATGCCCAACGAGAGGATGTGCTCAATACTGTTGCCACATCTGAGGAACACACCAGTAGCTCTTCCAATCACTCGTTCTGGAATGCAATCGCCGATAGTCGTGTCTGGCTGCTCACATTTGCCAACATGCTCGGTATTACGATCACGTATGCCGTGAATTTCTGGCTTCCAACCATTCTTACTGAGATCGGTGTGGGTAAGCAGGACTACATGATGGTTGGTCTGGTTTCGCTGATACCATGGGGTGTCGGTGGACTGGTCATGTTGATGATGGCACACAATTCTGATCGCACTCAGGAACGCAGATGGCACATTGCTGGGTCGCTGATTGCATGCACAGCAGGACTTCTCATGTTTGCGATGGTCGACCCCGAACCTGTACCCTCAATCATTGCGATCACGATCGTCGCATGTGGTACCCTGTCATATGGAGGCTTGTTCTGGAGTCTGCCAACAACCTTTCTGCGGGGCTCCGCAGCTGTGGCTGGCATAGCGTTGATCAACTCCATCTCCAATCTTGGCGGCCAGATCGGCCCGGAGATCATCGGACGTCTGCGTGGTTCGAACTACCATCCTGATGCACCATTCTACGTACTCGCATGCTTCACGTTCGTGAGTGCCTTGCTAGTGTATCTGGCAACACGACCAACCAGAACATCTGTACAGTAGTCTTTCAATAAACAAACAACCCCTGCAGGAACAGCGTCCTGCAGGGGTTGTCTTTTGGTATTCGGATTGTACGGCGCCGGAACGAATCAAAATCGATAGGAAAGGTTCAGCGAAACCATGTGCATTTCGGTATCGATGTCGGAGTTCATATAAATTGGCACAGAACCTGTTGAAAACGTGCCGACGGAGCCACTAAGACCGTTTTGGTCTTTATCGTACTCAACAAAGTTGTAGCAAATGCCGAGTGATACGTGATCGTCAATCATCACGCTACCACCGGCACCGACAGTCCATCCCGATTGTGGCTCGACGTCTGACCATGTGCCATACAAACGAACCGCACCACCAGTGCCAGAGGGAACAAGGCGAGTAAAGCCGGCATCATTGCGTGCGGAAGAGATGACGTAGCCTCCAGTAGCATAGGCTGCCCACGATGAAGTGGCATATCCAATGCGTCCTTGTGCCATGGCAATACTCTCCAGACGGTGCTGGGCATCGGACGTAAACTGATCGATGCCATCGCGAACACTATCGATGTACTCGCCATGCACGTCGCTCACGGAATAGCTAAGTTTACCGCCGAACAGCAGACCCATCGGTGAAACGTAGTCATAACCGATGTGCATGCCCATCGCACCTCCAGACTGGCTGTATGAACTTGTTGAGAGTTTGTACGGGAAGTTTTCTAGAACGAAGCTGTTTGTACCAGATCTCGAACTAGAGATATAGGATCCTTGCGCTCCGAACGAGAACCCGCTAAACGGATTCGATGTTTGAGCAGATGCCTGCAGGCTGCCGATTAAACAAGCTGAGCTGATGAAGATGCCAATTAGTGCGTTCGACATTGGTTTTTCGTCCAAAGTGATAAATGCTTCTGCACTAATATAGGTAATGGCAATCGTCCAAGTTGAGCAACAGAACGCAACCAACATAAGTCACGCACAATGGACCTCGATCATTGTCTGGGGGCGCAAACTCCGTTGTTGATTATGATGACGCCTTAACCCAGATTGGCAGCATACCTCGTATCTCCCACGAGCGTGGTGGATGGTGCGAAGCGGCTTCCTTTTATAGCACGACAGTTTGATGGCCATCTGTTTCAGTGAACGTTGGTGTGTCCAACGCTTGAATCAGGTGGACGAGAATACCATGGCCGAAATCGCCGGACTTGGTGGGATCTTTCTTCACAGCTCAGTGATCGCACTATGACGAAAGAAGCAAATCCCGCAACTTCCTGGTGCTTCGCCTGTCTATTGCTCTGCGGATAGGAAGATCATCGTACCCTGTTGTTCACTTCTAATCTGTAACAACCCCTGGTACTGGAATGCTGCTGGGCAGATAGAGGCCGGTAATGTCGCTTTGCAGGTTGGGGTTTAACGGGTCTAACGTGCGAACACCCGTTCCTGCTGAGAAATCTAGACGGCTTAGGTCAGTCCGTAGGACAGTAAGCCCACGGCACGACTCGAAGAAGTAGACGCGGTTTGTCAGGTCAGACAGCGTTCGCCAATCGGTCTCGTCCCCACTGCCGATATCATCGCCCGGCGCTCCGATGGGATTTGAGACGTTGCGAGCCACAGACATCAATGCGGCCTGTGCCTCTAGTAGTGTGTTAGGTTTTAGCCTGCTCAAGAAGCTGCTATAATAAGATGCCCGGATGAAGCGATCTCGACTACTGTTGTTGCCAGGGAGAGGTAGCTTGCGTGTAGCATTTACAAAGTCATAACTCCTGATAAGCGGCAAGGCCTCTTCGAGTACCGTGTTAGTCAAGACACGATATTGACGACCATGATGGATAACCGGAGAGCCATTCAGGTATTCGATCACCGCGGAGTCTCCTGTGCTATCCTCAATGCAGAGAGATAGCTTCATCGCGAAGCCGTCCACGGTAAGACTGACCGGCTGGATGCGCGGAAGCAAGGCGATGGCCTCCTCAACAGTTGCGGCATTGTCGAGGACGTATGGCACCCACAAACACATCTGGATGCCTTGGCGAGATACATCGCGTTTGCCATAATCAGATGCCCCTAGCGACAAACAATGTGCAGCGAGCCCCTTCTCATTCATGCCTTCCGCTATGGAGTTATCCAAATTTGATACAACCACACTACCATAGCGTGACGTCCATTCTGCAGGGTTTTCGCTGACAACCAGCTCCTTCCCGAACATCGCACCAGATTTGCGAATTCCCCGCGGCATCACATGCAGTTTTGGCTCCGATGCTGCTCGACGCTCTGGTTGTTTCGCGAACCAGTCGAGGCTGCGCGAGGAGAGCACAGCGAAATCATTGTCGTTCCACAGAACTCGCGTGCAGGCGAACGCACCTGTGGTCGCAGTTGACTTTCTTGCCGACTCTTCAGATGTATCCGACGGTACTGCCTTTGCATTCGTTGCAAGCAACGGCGCCACAGCGATAGATGCAAGTGCCTGCGCTCCAATCGACAGAAAACGTCGACGCGATCCTGTCGAGATGGGAGGGTTACTCGTCAATGCCGTGTCGTTGGGCATAGATGCCTCGGACATGTTGGGTTGGTTCATGGTCGCTTTGGGAGGTTGTTTTGGTGTATGGGGTCGATCCTCATTACCACTGTAGAACATGATCTTCCCCCTGATTCATTAACCGCGAAGACCGTCGCTGGTTTGCGAAGATATACGTTCCTCGAATTCAATCGGTGTAAGATTGCCGATTGCCTGCGCGAGGTCTCGATCCAGCCTAGCAATGTCTCGTAGGTCACGCCGACGTAAACTGCAGCGCTGCGTACCGGCAGCATCTTGTCAATCACTTGGGTAACGTCTGCAGCTCTGAACTCGTCATCGTAGCGACGGCCTTTGTTGTCATTTCCCATCGTATCCCCTATCCCAGATGTGTGATAGGAGATCAACGTATCGTCAACTACTTGGAGGCAAGTCAATCATGCCTTTTGTTGTCGCATGGTTACCGATATCTTTGAGTGCCAGAATTCGGCAGTACTCACGGAGCAAAAGATGTCTCGTTTTCCACTCCTCCTCATCGTTTTCCTTGCTGTTATTGGCAGTGCCAATGCCCAGCTGTACATCATGATGAAGGGTGGTCCGTTCTATCGAGAAAAACTTCGAGCGGACAATCCTGCAAACATTGAGGCGAAAATCTCCGATCCTGATCTCATTGCTGAGGAGTACAACTTTCAGTTGTACGTGCAGGATGGTGCAGGAATCAGAACACTCCAATCCCAGATCGGCTCGCAATGGTGGTTAAGTGTCAACCTGTTCAACATTCCATCGGTACCGGAGCCACAGATATCCGTTGCTGCGCGAGTGCGACACAAGTACAGCGGAGCTGCGTATATACTCACGGCGACTACCCCGATTCAAATCTTCAGCTCTGATTTGACGATCAAGGAAGTGCAAGGATGGGACCAAACCGATACGTTCACCCCGCTAATTGTCGGGCAGCCCCAGGCGGGCATCTATGGCATCCGCACGATGCAACCCAAAAGAACTCGTGAGATTATTTACCAGATCGGACCAAGGGGCGATACCATTAAGCGCAAGGAGGTCGTAGGGAACCCATACATCACTCAAGCAACACTCGACACGGTCTTTGACATGAAATGGCCTGGTGCTCGGCGACTCCGAGCGACGGTGTTCTATGAAGGGGGATCGAGTGAGGGATACACTGTCGAAAAGAGTATTCCCGACTCAATACCAGTCCCCAATGTTGACGCATCTCTCGGATTTGGTCCGTTCAAATCCGGTGTAGATCAATTCAACACATTTGTCGTTCGCGGTCTCGGCCCTATGTGCGATTCCGTGATATGGACTGTGCAGTATGAAACAGACAACGGACTTGCACGAACCCCGGTGCGGATCAGTCGACCTTACGATTCCGCAAAGGACAGTATGCATCTCGTATTGAATATGCGTGATGTCAGCCCCAAGTCAGTTCTTACTGCCACGGCAAAGTATGGTCCGTTTCTGCCAGAGGCAAAGAAGAGCTTCCCACTGATGGTCGCGAAAGCCGAGCCTCATTTCCGTATATCAGGTATTCTCCCAATTAAGCCGGGAGATAATGGGATTGATACAGTTACTGTTGACAGTTTGCCCCCCCGTACGCTCAATGTCAAAATGATTTTGTCGTCGGGCTCCGGGTCAACCGTTCGGGAGGTAAACGTTTCACGCATTGCACCTGCGTACATCCGCTCGGCATCTATTCCGGTTGACCGACGAAGTCTCTCACTCGGTACATATGTCGTTCGGGTTCGTGCTCTCAATGAGTTTAAGGATGACGGGCCCGATTATTTCTATGGTTTCGATGTCCGGGATACGAGCAAGTTTTTTCTTGTAGCTGATTCGTGGGGCCCCTTCACACGGGGTGATTCCGCCACGATTACGCCGGCCATCATTGATGTTCGACCGGTTGTAGGGCCGAAACCGGACAGAGTTCTTGGACGGTTCACGCTCATTGACACCCTCAATCCAACGCGCCCCTTGTATGTCTCGGTGCCGGTGGATCTTTCTGGTGTCAGATCTCGAGATTCAGCCGTTCATTGCCCGGATTCATCGTACGTCTTCGGTGACACACGGTATCGACGTGTGCGTCTCCAGACAAGCAGTCTTCCATTTTCCTGCCACGTTCGCTTCGAACGACTCATCGTTCGTGGATCTGATACAACGCGAGACCAAATAGTTGAGCACCCAATCTTTACCGTCCCGTCGCCCGGAAGATTAACCACAATTCCTCGACTGGACACCGCATTCACGGTGACGAGGAATCAGCCCCTTACCATGACGCTATCGGATATTGTACCTGAAGCGACAGCCGTTCGATTCGCGATCTACGGGACGAAGGATCCGGACCCGGTGATTGAACAGATCGTTTCACGCGCCCCTGGTCAGTCTGAGGTAACATGCACCGTTGATGCTGGTCTGCTGCCCGTTAATGCCAAGGTGTTCGTGTCCGTGGTTACCTCGCTGGCAAATGCGGTTGGCGCAACAATTAGGCGGACGATCAATACTGTTCCTGATACGCTATCGGTGTCGACGATGCCGTCGATCGGCAATCTGATGATGGACTGGTCACGTGATTCGAAAACGAAGTTGATTACAGGTGTTGATCAATTCCGAACAAAATTGACATTTACGAAGATTCCGGCGCAGACGCGTTCGATTGAGGTCCTTTCCTATGATGATCTTGGCGGAGTGATTGATTCGGTCTCCTTCTGGGTGCCCTACAAGACAAAGTATGATCCGAGTCTGAAAATCGACGGTGACTTCGTCTTGCGCACATTTAATACGGCATCTCTCCAGGTGCGATATCTTTCTGATGGCGGACCGGATGGTGGGCTGCGGTACAACTTCGGCATCAGTACTGGGCAGTATCGCCCCGGTAAGGTCACGGTAGAGAAAATGAACTTACGGTCTACCCCACCGACTGTCGATAACACGCCAATCTTACAGGGTTCGGACGACGTTGTTGCACTGACAATGCGTTGGAGTCAATACAACACGACGGATCCAAGTGGCTACTCTGCGTCTCTGAAGATCGACTCTGTACGGATGGAGATTCGCGACTGCGCTGGTAATGTACTCGATCGAGCGTTGATCATGCCGCATCCTGCAGTGCAAAGCGGCGGGATTATCGCCGATACGCTCTACCCAGTGCGGAAGTTGCCTCTTTCGGCATCTCAGGTGATCTTTCGTCTCTATTCCAAGAGCATGACGTTGCCGACCGAGGGCATTGTTTACTCGGCGCCGATATCTCTCCAAACCAACCCCATTGTAAATATTCCTCTGGGGACGTCATATCCGTCGTATCGAGTGAACGATACGATTCAGGGAGAGCTCAAACAAGAAATGACAATCACGAATATTGATGGCGTTACCTATATCGGTGGGCTTGAACTGATCAACGAACGCGATAGAAGTACGATCATATTCCCTTTGACCTTAGTGCCAAGTGGCGACACGATACGAGTACCAGCCTTTGACTTTAATAGCCTGACGCCGGGAGACACATACCGTTTAGCTGGAACCGCGTACACAGCTACATGTTCGCGAGTCACATCAACTAATGTCGAACTGGCAAAGATCTCTGTACCGCGCATAGCAGGTAGTCCAGCGAAGTTCAACTGGATCTACTCTTCGAAGGGATGGGGGCCGTTCAAGCAGGGACGTGCACCTCAGACACAGGTCGTTGCCAGTCTGAATCCCGCCTCAATTGTCGGACGTCGAAGCGTTGAAGATCTGGTCGGGGACGATTTGGAAATCAGCATTGTAGGCTGGAGTGCGTTACAGAAGACATTCACGAAGGAGACTATACAGCGTTTCAGCTTTCCAAAATCTGAATTGCTGCCAGATTCTATACGAGTTAGAGAGGTCGTAAATCTGACGCCCTTTGACACGACGTCGTTCATTGCCATTCACCTCAAGTGGACGCGTCGCTATTTACAAGGGCAGTATATCCTCGATACGATGTTGCGATATCCGGTGCGTATGCTGCCATTTCCAGATCAACTCATCGAAGCTGAAACAGAAGGCTATGAGCAGTCGGTACTGGCTGGATCATCAGGACCCAAAGTCATGGAAGACCTCTATGACTTTACGATGCGTCCACAGTCATCCAGCATTCGCCGTTTGTACTTCAAAATGCTGAGTACCACGGGGAACGTGCTCGATACCTTCTCGATCGTTCCAGTTTCGAAGAACACTGCCGATTCCACATCACTCTTCCAAATGAAGCGTGATGTTGCTCAGTATCCATGGCCATACATCGCCCGTGAACGGGAACGAGTAAACATTGAGATCGGGTATTTGTTCGATGACGCAGTTAAACCAACAAAGATTCAGAAGACATCGATTAGCATTCTTCCCCGTGCCGAATGGTTGAATGGCAATGTCGCCTCCCTGGACGGCGCAGCTACACAGACATCTGTCCCGATCAAAGTCTCCATTCCCTTGCCGTCCTCATGGTATGAGGTCAATGCGCCCCTGTTTGATACAGTTGCATATGGCATTGGATATGTGGACCCTGCTAAGACACTTGATCAAACGATTCGGGCAACATACAATCCGGAAACTCGCCAGTTTAAAATGGTCAGCAAGCCGCCGTCTGGCAGTTTTATCACGCCGTCACTCTCCCTCTTTAACAGTGGCAAGATCATCAGCTATAGCACGGTTGCGGGTGACAACGAGAAGTCCGGGGAGTTCACGGCACTATACCGCTTTGAACGTTCGCCCCTTGCCGACAACTCAGATACAGTTGATAATCGCGAGTTGCGGATTCGATCACTGTACACATCGAATTATGGCGGGGTTGTTGGGACGCTGCGATGGATAAAGGGTTTGATGGGTACGATTAGCAAGATCGCCAAGATTGCCAGTGGGGCCGCTACTGGTGGGTTGCTTTGGGTGGAGCCTACCTTTGGACTTGATGCATCGATCAAGCATCTCTCAACCATCAACATTGGGACGGAACGTGAAGGGTCACTGCTTCATTTATCCGAGGCAGAACCACCAAGCAAGAACACCGAAAAGAATGAGTTCCCCACCAGTCAGGCAATGGCATTGACTATTGCAGGGGGCGGTGGAATTGACGTTAGTTTCATCGGGCTTCTGGGGCTTGGCGTTGGAGTGTCGATGGCCGACATGTTCGGTTCAGGAACAACGTTTGCAAACTCGGTCAACGAGCGGACGTCAGTTCATTACTCAACAGCGCAAGATGTAAGCCTCTGGTTTAACATAGAGCTGTCTCTGCTCTGGGGAATTGTCAAAGTTGAGCTCTTTAGTGGACGCTTTGCGCATGTCTATGATCCGCGATTGATGCCGTCATTCTTGGTGTTCAGCGAGAGCATCGGATCGATCTTCAAGGGGGGGTACATGGAGAAGCGAGGAGAGGCCACACAAAATGTAGAACCACTGGGTAAGCTACCGACAGAGTTGCCGCATTATCGTCCTTCTCCTTCGCTAGATGCCAGCCAGTACGGCCTTGTGAGTGTCCACCTTGAGCAGTCTATTTTGGGAAGCAACGGGCGACTTGTTCTTTCCAGTCTTGATACTACCACTCACTCACTTGTCCGAACAGCAGTGATTGCGGATAATAGACAGGGCATTCACGATCCAACTGTGACGTTGTGCGGCACTGGTGGAAGTGCTTTTATTGGCTGGGCACAAAGTGGCATGGTCGCGACAAGTTTCTACTATCCGGATAATGCCGTCGACCTACTTGAGCGAGAAGACGCCTATGTCGCGTTCTACGATGCGGCGGCGCAACAGATTCAAACTCTTTCGCCGCCCAATGACGACTTCCGACGTCTTTCGGAAGGTTCGCCGGTGATCGCTGTTTCCGCCGATACCGTGAATGCCATGATGGCATGGCTGGCGATGGCCGATGACAATACATATACGGATGTTTTCGTCCGCCCAATCGTCCGTGATAGTGGGCGTTGGTCGTTCGGCGCAACACGCCTGCTCTATAAGCTCCCAGGGGTGGACCGCGATGTTCAGATCCAAGCCATGAACGATGGAGCATATGTCGCCTCGTGGCTAAATGATGATGTGAGTGGAGAAGGAGTGAGCGTTATCAGTGCGACAATTTCAAAGGACGGTACGTCCAGTATCGCGCGAGTGACGGATGTTTTGTCCGGCATAGCCGCATCAGAGTTGAAGATGGTTGGTAATGGTAAAGAGGCGGCCATCCTTTTCAGTTCATCAGTGAATACAGATGATTCTGAGTATAACCGTTCACTGGTGGTTGCCCGCTACCAAGACGGTGTGTGGTCGGATCCCGAGAGCATTGATGTTGGAAGGGGCCAAGGAATTCTCCGCCACGTTGAGGGTGATCTCAATGAGGATGGATCATTCTTCGTGATGATTGACGCATTTGACAGCGACGTTGGATCCAACCTATCTCACAAGGTTGCCGTGTGTGTTGGGTCTCTGTACGACTCACCGTCACGATGGAAAGTCTTTACTAATAGTACGGTGGCAAGTCCTGCGGACAGAGAAATCTGGGCGATGTCTGCGGCGATTGGGCCGAACCAGACGCTCTATGTAGCCACTCAGGAATTGGACAGTCTCCGTGATAATCAACAGGCCTATGGCACTGGTTTGCCGCTGGGTCCTTCCCGATGCAACGCTGTGATTCGGGCATTTCAATTGGACGGCAATGGTGAGGTTATTAACCGTCCCTTTGGCAACACACCAACATCTGCGGACGAAACGCTCTCAGACAAACTCGAAGCGACGTTGCGGTATCGTATTCAGGTACTCGATCCTGCGCCAAATCCATCCCGTGAAGCCTGCGTTGTTCCACTTGCCGTGCAGAAGCCAACACAAATCACGATGCGAGTTGTTGATGAGCTTGGTCGAGACGTGCTGACGGTGTACGAAGGATTGGTCGAGGCCGGAATTCAGGGTGTGTCCTTTGAAACATCTACCCTTAACTCCGGGCACTATACCGTTGTTGTTACGGATGAGGTTGGAGTAGCTGGATCCGCACCGTTGGTGGTGATTCATTGACCACTTTGCAGTTGATTAGACTTTGATAATCTTCCTTGCAATTCAGGGATCGGGGATCTTGCACCAATTGAATTCGAAGAACGTGAATCATTGCTAACCAACGACCGCACTCGCTGTCAATGGAGCAAGGGAATATCAGTGAACCACGTCCCTGCTGATGACCGTCGTGCGGTCTGTTAGGGTTGCCACAATTCAATCTTGTTTCCGTCGGGATCGAGCACCCATGCGAATGAGCCATGCTCGTTCTTCTGTGGCTCGCCGATGAGTTCTGCGCCACGACCCTTCAAAACCTCAAGAAACCTGGCGAGATCATCGACGCGGAAGTTGACCATGAACGACGCCGTTGATGGCCCCAAGTAAGTTGTATTGTCGGGAAACACACTCCACACCTGGTAGTGGCCGTGTTCCGGATTGAGCGGTAGCACAGCCCCGCCCCATTCCTCGAGAGGAAGTCCAAGCACATCGCGATACCATGCGCAGAGCTTCTGCACATCTGAGCTGCGAAAGAAGATGCCGCCAAGTCCTGTGATTTTGGCCATGGTACACTCGTCTACTTGAGAATGTGAATCGATTCGCCGACACCAACCACTGCAACATTCTTACAGACAGGCCGGTGAGACCATGTGGGCGAATCTACTGTAGACTCGTCCTTATGATAACTGTGCTCTTGAGAGACAGTGGTTAAACACTGACTATGGCTCGACCGACATTGGCGTTCCGTTCCAAAGTATGAAGCCCACTGCGCTTGTCCGTATCTTTTTCAAACAGGTTCAACTCCCAACAGGACCGTTGCCGATGTCACAAGAACGAATAACAATCAGTGCCACTGTGTCTGCCGATAAGAGGAAGGTGTGGGACTACTACACCAGTCCCGAACACATCAAGAAGTGGAACTTTGCCGATCCCAGCTGGCACTGTCCATCCGCAACAAACGATCTCACGGTTGGGGGTCGGTACGTTGCACGAATGGAAGCCAAGGACGGCAGTTTCGGATTCGACTTTGACGCCACATACACCCACGTTGCACACGGAGAGAGTATCACCTACGAGTTCGGTGGACGGTATGCAACGATCTCATTTACAGAAGTCAATGGCTCCACAGAGGTCACGATCGTCTTTGACCCAGAAACACAAAACCCTGTCGAACTGCAACGCAATGGTTGGCAGTCGATCTTGAACAACTTCAAGCACTACACCGAGTCACATTGATGTAGGATGGAGGGCGGTCCTGAAGGGTCGGTTGGCGGCAGAATTAGTAGTGAGGCCAACCATTGCTCCTCCGGGTCAATCTGGTTTAGCGGTGAGTCCACTCACACCAGACAATCTAGGTGTCGGCTAACGATGGTTGGTATACCGTGAAAGACGCGAGAAGGAAAAGTCGCTTTCCAAGAATGTCCCTAAAGGGCGTCCGTTCAGCAAAAAACAAAAAAGTCTCACCACAACGACTGAGATGAGACTCAATATTTTTTTGGTTTAGGTGATTGTTTCAAGTGAGTTGCTGAACGCCAGCATCCTACAACCCGTCACCCGTCACCTGTTCTAAGTACACCGTACGGGAAGACCCCAATCCGTGAAGAGACCCATCACTACGTATCAATGTACGTTTACCGGGTCAGTGAGTCAACAAACTTGTGTCAACTCACTTGACCCATCAACTTCTTGACCTTACTAATAGTCTTCGGTGAACACTCTACAACCTTCTGAATCTCGGAGTAGAGTAGACCTCTCTTCAACAACTTCTGTATCTCAACATTCTTTGGTTTGTTCAGGAATCTCCTGACGTTCTCCTGTGTCCCACGTGGTCTACCCATCTTGACACCACGTTGAATTGCCATCACTCTACCAGAACGTGTTCTCTCAAGAATGTTCTCCTTCTCCATCTCGTAGAGTGATGACATCACCGACGAAATCATCTTCCATATCGGGTTCTTCTTACCCTGTGGACGGGACTCTAAACCCACGTTCCTGACCCTTACGTTGACTCCCATTGAGTCCAAATATTCAAGGGTAGATATGACATCCCCTGTATTTCTTCCGAGACGAGAGAACTCCTCAACCACCAACTCCTTCAAGAGTCCTTCTTCAACAAGACGGATGACTTCCTTTCCCTTCTCTCGGTCTCTGAACGAAACAGAACCACTGACCTTATCCATCAGAGTCAGGTCATAGGTATCGGTATCTGTTCCGAATCGGTCTCCTGTCTGTGAGATAGTTGAGACCCGATTGTATTTGACTCTCATATATCCTTCCCTTTTATTCGCAGACAAATATAACGCGCAGAATCGTTATAAGTCAATGATATTGCCCGGATTACATCAATTTCTTTCTTCCCCAAAAATCAAAATATCTTTTGACTGTACCGACCTCGTTTCAGGGGTCTCGGTGTAATGGTTCGGGTCTCGTCAGTCCCGATTCATTCCTACGGAACGAATCGTCTTCCTCAACCCTCACAACGGGTAAACGGGTGAACGGATTCTAAATCACTTCGTGATGGACATCCCCAAACCCGAATCCCGTTTCAGAGGAATGGTGGAACAGGACAAAGTGAGTCCCTATGGTGATTTTCTGACCCCGATAGAAAGACGTCATAAACCCTCCTCGTCCTACCCCTACCCCCTTACCCATTTACAGGTATTTACCCCTACCCCTGTATATGGTGTATAGTAGTATCTGTATATCCTGATGGGGTAGTTCAATACCTGTATGGGGTAGATAGTAGGATTAGTAGTAGGGATACCGACGTTGGTTGAGTGGGGTGGTGGAGTGGGAGGTGGTGGGGGTGATTGGTGTCAGGATGGGTCTGTTAGGGACAGAATGGGGTGTAGATGGAGGTGGAAAATGACAAGAAGTGAATTATACTATTTGTATAATATGAGGT
>JBILLF010000022.1:0-25063 GCA_044376225.1 Patescibacteria group bacterium
AGCGCTGCCGATCTTGACGGTGTTGATCGTGATCTGATCGCCAAGCTGCGATCGCAGATGTTCCAGGTCGATATGCGCCACTCCATCGGTGACCACCAGGATTTGTGCATGGCTGAGTTGGCTCTCGTGCGAGATATCGTTGATAGCCGTCTGAATAGCCTTCTGCAGCACCGTGCCGTTACCCACGGCCTTGACGTGCATGACCGTACTGATCAGATGCTCATAGGATGGAATGTCACGAGCTGTCAGGAGCTCTCCGATCTGCAGGTCAAACGTCCGGAAGAAGATCGTACCGAGTTCGCGCTGGTTGCGGCGCAGGAAGAGGTATACGATGGCCTTGGCAAGGTGGATGCGATAATGCTGCTGCATCGAGTTCGACGTATCGAACAGGATGTAGACTTTCTGCTTGCGGTCATCAGGCGCAAAACGATCCGATTCCGTCTGGTAGGCAAAGTTGCGTGCCTGCTTTGCACGCGGCATCCAGAGAGAGCGCTCGGCCAGCTTGCGAAGGAAGACTATTTCTGGCAGCAGGTGCTGCGCAGGGTAGATGTATCGGAGCTCACTGACGGAGGTAATCAGATCGGCTTCGTACTCTTTGGCCTCTGGAACATGCGGCACCACGATGGTGTCAACGCTGTCGCGCTCGGCCAACGGGTCATTCAGCTCCAGTACTGGAGCAAGGGCACGTGCAATGGCGTGTGTCGAGTCTTCGAGGATTCGTGCGATCTCGTAGATGATCGTGAACTCATCTGGGAGGTGTTCCTCGACTGTTTCGAAGAACCCGTACTCTTCCATCTGCGAGAAGAACGTCGATGTCTCGATGGCCGAACGTGACATGTCACGTCCGTTCCAGACGCTGTAGCTCGCGTTCGACCGTGATCAGCGTTGATTGCAGGGTCAACTCCACGGAATGCTTGAGCTCGCGCACTTCGTCGCACACTGGCACCAGGTCTGTGAGAAACTGCTCCAGGATTTTGCGGTTCTGATCCTGCGGCTGTTCAGCGCCAAAGCGCTCCTTGATCCACTCGAACAGGGTGCGGCGCACCGGCGCATCGGCAAACTGTGACAGGGGGCGAAGCATCTGCGCCGGGTTCTCCTTGATCTCTTGCAGCAGATGCGAGTAGTCCAGCAACATCGTTACCTGATCAAAGCCGCGAGATGCCGTGAGCGAGTTCAGCACAGTCGTGTAGGCCTTCTTGAACAAGGCGATCTCCTCGGGCAGACCCACGGTGGAGAAGATGAAGTACAGGCGGCTGGCATCGTCATGGACGACGTTGCTTCGCCCCTTGAGCAGGGCCAAAGCTCGTAAAAGGTCCAGCGACTTCGCCTGCGTGCGCGGGGAGATATAAAAATCCTTGCCGCTGCCGGACTTTACCTGCTCGTGCAGTTGACGATTGCGGAGGAACTCAAAGTGACGTATGACGATGTTCGTGAAATACAGCATCTCGTTGGAAACGCTGATAGATAGCTCTTCACTTCGTCCTGTAATGATGCGGTGCATACTATGTAGCCGCTCGAACGAAATGCGCTGTGAGGGTTCTGCAGTTTTGCCACCATGAACCAAGTAGCGCTGTGAGATCTGGTATTGTACGAAGGGGTCTTTGTCCGGCAGGATCACGGCCTTGAACAGAAATCGGTCTAGTAGGGCCTCTGTCACTTCGCTCACACGAAGGTAGTTCGTGGCGGCGATCACCGTGTGAAGGGGTGAACTCACGTCCTGGATGCCGCGCAGAAGCCGACGTTCGTTGAGTAGCGACAGCAGGGCGCGCAGGGTGAAGTCGTTGGCATCGAAGATCTCATCGATGAAGCCAAACTGGCTCTCGACCAGAGAACCCTGCGTGTTATGGATGATCCGCCCGGACTTTAGCTGTTCGAGGTCGAGTCCGCCGAAGAAGGTGTCAGGTTGCTGTTCCTTGCTGGCTTGGACGCGGAACAGTCGGGCTCCTTCGAACATCGCGAAAATCTGTTCGGCCAGAAGGGACTTGCCTACGCCCGTGCGACTCTGCAGCAGAAGGTGCTCGGCAGTGAGGAGTGCGCAGAAGGCCTGTTCGATCACTTCTTCGCGGTTTATAACACGCTGCCCAATAAACCAGGCCGCGTCTTTGAGTTCTTTGGCAATCTCTTCAATGGATCCGGACGTGGCTCGTGCCTGCCCCATATCACACTCCCAGATTCGTGATGCGGCCAATATAGCAACCGGGCCAGCCCGGCCCGGCATTGCATTTGACGTAGTTTTGCCCCGTGAGCAGCGATGTCCAGATTCATACCAAGCGTCAACGTCTGCAGTCGATCGCCGATGCGATGCCGACGCGTCCTGGCGTGTATCTGCACAAGGATGCCAGCGGGACGATTATCTACATTGGCAAGGCCAAGAATCTGCGCAACCGCGTGCGGTCATATCTGCAAGAGGCCCGTCCAGTTAATGCCAAGACGGCTGCCCTGGTGCAGAAGATCGACGATATCGAATTCATCGTCGTCGACACAGAGGTCGAGGCCCTTATCCTCGAAAACACTCTCATCAAGCAGCATCGGCCGAAGTACAACATTCTGCTCAAGGACGACAAGTCGTATCCGTTCATCCGGATCACGCGCGAGGCATATCCGCGCGTGTTCAAGACACGTCAGGTCATTCGCGACGGCAGTACCTACTTCGGTCCGTACACCGACGGAACCTACTTGTTCCATCTTCTCAAGACACTGCGCAGCGTCTTTCCGCTGCGTTCATGTGACCTGCCACTGACCGATGCCGGCATTGCTGATGGACGCTGGAAGGTCTGTCTTGATTACCACATCAAAAAGTGCGACGGTCCCTGCGAGGGACTGATATCGGCCGTCCGCTACAATGAGTTTATCCGTCAAGCCACACAGGTGTTGCAGGGTCGCACAAGGGAACTTGAGGCCAGTCTTGAACAACGTATGCATGAGCTGGCTGAGGACCTCCGATTCGAGGACGCCGAGGTCGTGCGGCAGCGTCTTGAGCGTCTGCGTAGCTATACGGCCAAGCAGAAGATGCTGACTTCGGACACCCGCGATCAGGATGTCTTTGCCATTGCCCGATCCGAATCCACAGCCTGCAGTCTGGTGCTAACGATTCGTGATGGAAAGCTCGTCGGCAAGCGACACTTCATCATCCCGTCGGTACGTGACCGCAGTGACGAGGAGATCCTCTCAACAACGATCGAGCGCTGGTACCTTGATGCCGAATCCGTACCCGACCAGGTGCTTCTACCAATGGAGATCGAATCGGCTGAGATCGTCGCCGACTACCTGCGCACACGCCGCGGCTCGGGCGTTGAAGTGACAGTGCCCAAGATCGGCGACAAGCGCAAGCTTGTCCTGCTGGCTGAGCAGAACGCCGACGTCCTGTTACGGGAAATTGTTGCCCAACAGGCAGCCAAGGACCAGACCGTCTCCAAGGCCGTACTGGGACTGCAGAAAGATCTGCGCATGGAACGTCTGCCCCGGCGAATCGACTGCGTGGACAACTCGCATATGCAGGGGACCGATTATGTCTCATCAATCGTGGTGTTTGTTGACGGTAAGCCCCGTAAATCCGAATACCGACATTACAAGCTGCGCACCATGACCGGTAATGATGACTTCGAAGCCATGAAGGAAGTTCTTACACGTCGTTTCACACCCGTTGATGAAAACGGTGAGCCCCGCGAGGTTGTGTTTCCGGATCTTCTCGTGATCGACGGCGGCAAGGGCCAGCTCTCGCACGCCATGGAGGTCATGCGGGAGCTGGGCATCGAGGGTAAGTTCACGGTCGTGGGTCTTGCAAAGCGTCTCGAAGAGGTCTTCGTTCCCCAAAGCGGCACGCCACTGTACATTCCCAAGACCAGTGCCGCGTTACGACTGCTGCAGCAGGTGCGCGACGAGGCGCACCGTTTTGCCGTTCGGTATCACCGCATCCTGCGTTCAAAGCGAACGCTGCAGACAGAGCTAACCACTATTGCCGGCATTGGACCCAAAACCGCCACCACGCTTTTGACGACGCTCGGTTCTGTTCAAGGTGTGCGTGAAGCAACGCTCGAAGAACTTCAGGCTGTGATATCGCCATCGCATGCTGCACGGGTGTATGCGCACTTCCACCCCGACGAATCGTCCGTATGAGCACGGCACTGGAGCGTGTGCATGCCGAGCTGGAGCGGCTGGAGCGGTTTGCACCGGTGGCCTATCGTATTCCCGGGCCATGGGTCGGCATGGATTCTCCTCAAGAGTTAGCGTCGGCCGCGTCGTTTTTTAAGGGCTTGATCGAGACACTTCTAACGCAGACTCCCTCCACTTCCGTGGGCAGGGTTTACTACAACGCAATGGTCCGTCATCTGACGTCTTACGACCACGGCCCGCAGGCTCGCCGCATCGGGTGGCGCACAACGGGTACCTTCCTGAAAATGATCGCCGTACTGCCGTATCTGAGGTCACTGGACGTCGGAACCATCGTCTTGCTGCCCATCAATGCGATTGGTCGGGTCGGACAGAAGGGGAGTATCGGGTCTCCCTACAGCGTCAGGGATCCGTTTTCCATTGAGGCAGGACTATCAGAACCCCTTCTCAGCATCGATCCTGAGCAGCAGGCCCGTGCATTTGTCGACGCGGCACATCTGATGGGCATTCGCGTGATCACCGAAGTGGTGCTGCGTACGGCCAGTCTCGACAGTGTTTTTGTGGGGAATCATCCCGAGTGGTTTTACTGGATCCATGCCGAATCTGCCTCGTCGTTTTCCGCACCGGTATTCTCAGCGGCCCAGGTAGAACACATCACACGTGAGGTTGAAGGGGGCAGTCGGGAGAATCTTCAACCGCCGCCGGCCGAGTACCGGCGTCTGTTCACTCAGCCCCCTGCCAGCGTGCACCTAGGCCCCGACCGTTGGGACGGAACAACTGCCGACGGAGAGCACGTGACCATTCCCGGTGCCTTTGCCGACTGGCCGGTGGATGACCCGCAGCCGGCATGGTCGGATGTGACGTATCTGCGACTGCATCGCCATCCGGACTTCAATTACATGGCCTATAACACCATCCGCATGTTCGATGCTCGACTTGAAGCACACGGGATGGCCAATGATGGGGCGTGGAACGTCATCAGCGCCATGATCCCATCACAGATGCGCGCGCTTGGTACGGACGGTGCGATGATCGACATGGGACATGCTCTGCCGGTGGAGCTTCGACGTCGTGTAATTGAACAAGCACGATCGCAGCGTCCAGATGCGGTGATGATAGAGGAGAATTTTCATCTCGACGCCGGCTCGGCGCGTGACGGATTTGACATCGTCACGGGATACCTTCCATTTGACGCGCACACCATTGACGGCCTACGTCGGTTCATCGAGCGTATCGCCGCAGGGCCGGTGGGCGTCGGCTACTTCGGATGGGTGGAATCACATAACACGGCTCGTCTGGCTGAGCGCGTGCACCCTAATCTTGTAGCGCCTCTATGGCTGTTTGTGGGTCTTGTGCCCGGATCACGTCCATGCATCGTGGCTGGCATGGAGCTGGGTGAGACGCGTCCGATCAACACCGGAATGGGGTTCACACCAGAGCAAATTCTCCAATGGCCCGCGAGTGAACTGGCGTTGTTCAGCGACGTGCCGCTGCCATGGGACGCCGGCATAGATCGTCTGCATGAACTGCTGAAGCTGCTCGGCATGCACTCTAGAATTGATGTCCTGAAGGGGCTCACCGATCACGATGCCATCACGCCCCTTGCGGGAGGATGTGATCACGTCGTGGGATTCCTCCGCTGCGTTAACGGGTCACGGCGCGGCGTCGCCGTGGTACTCAATACCGGTGCCACATCATGTGTAGCTGAGTTCGGTGCTAAGACATTGGCCGCGGTCTCGGTTGACAGACGCTGGAGCCTTGATGGATCCGTCCTGCGCTGCCAGCTTGAATCGCATCAGATTCTTGTGATCCCGACGCACCTTCGGGTCTAGCGGACTCAGGTTCTCTGGCGAGCCCGGAGAAACGTCGTGCGGAGTTCCATCATCATCGTCAGAAGGACGATCTGCGGGGGAACGAATCGATCGATATCGGCGGCAGCGCGCTCGATTGAGCGATAGGCCACATCAAAGTCGGCTGCGGCAAAGGAAACCGCAAAGCGTTCAAGGGGCTCGCGCTGATCAACATTGAGTATGGATACTGCGGAGCCACCAGTTGCAATGGCATAGGCATCGCGCAGCCAAAGCAGTAGAGCATTGCACACCGCCTGGCACCGAGCGCGATCGCGCGAGCCGGCAATCTCGGCTACGGCTGCCACAAGGGTCGGACGCATTTCCTTGCCACGCAGGGCTGTTCGCAGAAGGTCGACTCCGCCGTCGCGGATACCGCGCACGTCCTCCGACAGATATGCCTCGGCCGAGCTGTAATCACCCTGCGAGAGCGAGGCGGCGATCTGTGCTTCGGTGTGGTCATGATTGCCGCGAATCACCAGAGCTTCGACAATCGTTGATTCATCAAGGGCCGGTACCGTGATGACCTGGCAGCGAGAGATGATCGTCGGCAGAAGCCTGTCACGCCTCGACGTCGTCATGATGATCGTGGTATCGGCATGGGGCTCTTCGAGCGTTTTAAGAAACGCATTGGCCGTGCTGACGTTCATATCATCGGCATTGGCAACAATGGCCACGCGGCGTCCCTGCTGGATCATCGATAGAGAGAGTTGCCTGTTGAGTTCGCGGATTTGCACCGCGCGAATCTCGTTTGCCCCTTCCATCCTCGTTGGACCGTAGGGATTGCGTCCAAGCTCGCGAGCAAGGTCGTAAAGTCCGTCGATCCACTCTTTGCGGAGCTCATCGGCCCCCTCCAGTTTACCTGTTGGGATGGCCGAGACCAAAAGGATGTTGGGGTGCTGCATGGATCGGGCCTGCGTGCAGGACTGGCATTGTCCGCAGGGGGCGACTGATTCGCCATCGATCACCGGAGCACGGCAGTTGACCGTGCGGGCAAACTCCAGGGCCAGCGCCATGGTGCCGAAGCCGTCATTGCCGCACATTAGCATTGCCTGCGGAATGCGACCCTGCACAATGCAGCGCTGCAGGATTTGCTGTACCGACGGCTGACCTATGACGCTGCTCCAATGCATGGCGGCGAAGATACGCCGCGTCGTATTTTGCTGCATGAGGATTCTGGTGATCGAAGATGAGCGCAAGGTGGCAAGCTTCATCAAGCGCGGACTCGAAGAGGAACGATACATCGTCGAGACGGCGGCGGATGGTCAGGCAGGCCTGGACCTGGCCTTGAACAATGTGTTCGATGCGATCGTCTTGGATGTCATGCTGCCCAGACTTGACGGATACTCGGTTCTGCGAGCAATCCGTGATGAGGGCCTTGCCGTGCCGGTGATCATGCTCACGGCCCGGGGGACCACCGAGGACCGTGTGCAGGGACTTGACCTTGGTGCTGACGATTATCTTGCCAAACCGTTCCACTTCGAAGAACTTGCCGCCCGACTGCGGTCGATCCTTCGTCGATCCTCGACCGAAAAGTCCACTCGACTCCAAGTTGCCGACCTGACGCTTGACTTGGTAACGCATTACGCCTACCGTGCCGAGAAGGAGATCGAGCTCACTACGAAGGAGTACGCCCTTCTGGAATACTTGATGCGCAACAAGGATCGCATACTTTCGCGGTCGATGATCATGCAGCACGTCTGGAAACATGACTTCGACCCCGAGTCGAATATCATCGATGTCTATGTAAAACGCGTCCGGCAGAAGATTGAACGTCCCGGACAGTCACAGCTGATCCACAGCATTCGCGGCGTGGGCTACCGAATGCGCGAGAATGGTCCTGCTGAGGTTCCATCTGATGACGAATAAGCCTCTTCATCCGCTCTGCACCGACCTGCAGAATCAGGTTGCAGCCTGCGTGGGACCCGTCCAGCTGGCCTTTGACACCTACCAGAACTCCTGCTTTATTGCACGTCCTGCCGAGTTCTTCTGCCTGGAGCTCTGCGGAGAAGCCGGTGAGCTTGCCAACCTAGAGAAAAAGCTCTGGAAGGGGGCTGATATACCGACGCATCGACTCGAAGAAGAGGCCGCCGACGTTCTGATCTCCCTGATGAACTACGCCAATGCCCGTGGCATTGATCTGGCTGCCGCGGTTACCGCCAAACTCGCGCACATCCCCACGAGCAAGTAGGCCATTCTTGGTTCGAGGTGCAGAGGGCTGGGAATCCAGGCCTTGGAATCACGCCTTGGTTGTCGTAGGTCGTTTGAACCTGCTTGGTCGCGTAGCCTGAACACAGGGGCGATGAATATTCTAAGCGCTCCTAACAATCACCAAAACAGCATAAACAGAAAACGGCACCAGTCGAAGACCGGTGCCGTTGGAATAGACGTGCACGTATGGACGAAGCGGAACCTGCCATAGGCCGCGCGAGGGATCAGCGGATCTCGCGGTGAACCGTCTGGCGGCGCAGGAACGGGTTATACTTCTTCAGTTCAAGCCGCTCGCTCGTGTTCTGCTTGTTCTTCATCGTTGTGTAGCGAGAGGCCGGCTTGCCTTCCTTCTTCGCTTCGGTGCATTCGAGCGTAATGATTACGCGAGCGCCCTTCTTTGCCATTGTCGTTCTCCTTGTGGCCTTACCGCATCGGTGGTGATTGCACGCAACGGTAAGCCGTTGATTGTCTTACAATTAGGGGGCAAACTTACGGTCGGGGTCCGGAAAAACCAAACTGCACTGTCAGCTGCGTTGTCATCGACGTGTCTTGCGTGCGCGTGAAGCCGTCGACGCTGTTGCTTCGGTATCGGCAAAAGCAACTCGAACTGCCTCGTCGGCATGGGCGACATACACGATGTTGAGTCCGTTGGTGACCTCTGCTTGTAGCTCCTGAACGTCCTTACGGTTGTCCTCGGGCACAAGGACTGTTGTCATGCCGGCACGCTTAGCTGCCAGAAGCTTTTCATTTAGGCCTCCGATAGGCAAAACGTTTCCGCGCAGTGTCACCTCGCCCGTCATGGCCACGTCTCCACGCAAAGGCCTACCAGTTGCCGCCGACAGCAGCGCCATCGTCATGGTGATTCCGGCCGATGGCCCATCCTTCGGGATTGCCCCCTCGGGAACGTGCACGTGAATTTGCCGGTCCTTGGCGAAGAGTTCATCAAGGCCGAATTGCTTGTGGTTGCTGCGCAGGTAGGAGAGGGCGGCCATTGCCGACTCCTTCATCACCTCACCAAGTTTGCCGGTGAGTGTAAGCCTTTCGGCACCCGGCATGATGTTGACCTCGACCGGGAGGGTATCGCCACCCATCGACGTCCAGGCAAGCCCCATGGCAACTCCGACCTTGTTGCTGAGTTCCTCGGGCTTGGACTTGAACTTCGGGGCTTTGAGCATTGACTCAACCGATTTCTCGTCGATCACCCATTTCTTGGTCCGAGTGACGCTCTTGAATGTTTTGCTTGATCGCATGTCGCCGGTCAGGGGGCCGGTGGACTTTTTACCTACGGTGTCAACGATCTCCATCGCCAGCTTGCGCAGAATGCTTGCGATCTCGCGCTCGAGATTACGCACGCCAGCCTCGCGCGTGTACTCGCGTACGAGCTTGAGCAGGGAAGCGTCCGTAAACGTGATGTTGAGTCCACCAAGACCGTGCTTTTCGAGTAGCTTCGGAATGATGTACTGCTTGGCGATCTGCACCTTGTCGGGTTCAAGATAGCTGGACAGTTCAATCACTTCGAGGCGGTCGAGCAGCGGAGCGGGGATGTCGTACTTGACGTTGGCCGTGGCAATGAAGAGGACATTCGAAAGGTCGTAATCGACCTCGAGATAGTGATCGCTGAATGTGGCGTTCTGCTCGGGATCCAGAACCTCCAACAGTGCTGCACTCGGGTCACCTCGGAAGTCCATTGACATTTTGTCGATCTCGTCCAGCAGGATCACGGGATTGTTACTACCGGCGCGCTTCATCGACTGGATGATCTTACCCGGCATGGCACCAATGTACGTGCGACGGTGTCCACGGATCTCGGCTTCATCGCGTACACCGCCGAGCGAGAGCCGCACGAAGTTGCGTCCCAGGGCACGGGCAATGGATTTGGCTAGCGATGTTTTGCCGACACCCGGAGGGCCGACCAGACAGAGAATCTGTCCACGGACGCTTCCAACCAGATTCAAGACCGAGATGTATTCAAGAATCCGCTGTTTGGGCTTTGCAAGGTCATAGTGGTCGGCATCAAGAATCCCGCGCACATGCTCCAGCAGAAGATTGTCGTCGGTACGGATTTGCCATGGCACGTTGGCAATCCATTCCAGCCAGGTGCGGTTGACCCCGTATTCAGGTGACATAGACGGCGTTCGCTTCAGGCGGTCGAGCTCTTCGTTGACCTTGGCTCGGACGCTCTCCGGGAGCTCGACCGTAGCGAGCTGATCGGCAAGCTTAGAAAGCTCCGGACCACCATCGTCTTCCTCACCCAGCTCCGACTGCAGTGCACGGATCTGTTCCTGGATGAAGTACTTACGCTGTGAGCGCTGGATCTGATCCTGCACCTTGCTATCAATCTCAACCTCGAGACGCTGCATTTCAATCTCGGCTGTCAGAAGCTGCACCAGCTCGTAGTACTGCGAGCGCACGTCCGGTGCGTCGAGAATTCGTTGCTTGGCTTCGACCTTCTGCGGGATGTTGGCCGCGGCGTAATAGAGCTTACGAACCGGGTCTTCCAGATTTTGAAAAGCACCCAGAACCTCAGGGGGGAGATTACGATTGTCCTTGACGAATTCTTCGAAGAGCTCTGTGGCATGACGAACCAAGGCAGCTAGGTTGCGGTCACTCATGTCGGCATGGGCCGGCATCGTGGTGATGCCTACTTCGAGAAACGGCTCGGTGCGGATGGTAGATGTGATCTTACCTGGAACGGTGCCTTCGACCAGGACCTTCAGCAGGTTGTTCGGCAGTCGCATCACTTGGAGGATCTTGGCCACAGTTCCCACCGAGTAGATATCGTCGATGGTGGCATCGTCGGTCGATGCCTGCTTCTGTGACACAACGAAAATGAACTTGTCACGCTCCATAGCCTCGGCAACTGCCTTGAGCGAGGATGCCCGGCCGATCAGGACCGGGAAGATCATGTGGGGGTAAATGACAATGTCACGCAGTGGGAGTACTGGCAACTTGTCAAGAGCGGTGGATGTGCGGCGGTCGGCCTGCTCGATTGAGTCGAGCACCTCGGATTGGTCGTTCATGGGGAGCGTTGACGTAATGGGGATCTCAAAATTACATCGGGCTGATGTTTTGCCGGGACAGGCCCTTTGTCGTAACCCTTGGAAACTCCTATATTTGCCGTCTTGCCAGACATCATCATCTACTATACCGGAAGGTTTGTTTGAGGCGTCCGTACATCCCGCCGCAAGGACCACGCGTCGAAACGCAGCGAAAGCACAAGATCAACGACGAAATTGGTGCGCCCGAGCTGCGCGTCGTCGATGCTACAGGAGCCCCGTTGGGGATCCTTCAGCGCAAAGAGGCGCTGCGCATCGCCAGTGAGCGCGAACTAGATCTCGTTGAGATCGCCCCTCAGGCCAATCCACCGGTTTGTAAGATCATTGACTACGGCAAGTTCATCTACGAGCAGCAGAAGAGAGAGAAGCAGCAGAAGAAGACCCAGACGCAAACGTCCCTGAAGGAGGTCCGATTTAAGGCCGGAACAGACACGCACGATTTTGACTTTAAGACACGTCATGCGCGCGAGTTCCTGGTGGAAGGACACAAAGTCAAGGCGACGGTCATGTTCAAGGGGCGGGAAATCCTGCACAAAGAACTTGGCGAGGTGCTTCTTCAGCGGTTCATTGATGCATTGGCCGATGTCTCGAAAGTTGATCAACCGATGAAGATGGAAGGTCGTTTCCTTGGGGTGCTTCTGGCACCGGAATCGAAGAAAGTTGCAAAGAAGAAGGCGCCATCTGCCGATCAGCCTCAGGAGGCAGCAGCACCTGATGCCCAACCAACACCGATCACACAATAGTTTTCCGTAAGGAGCAGGAAGAAATGCCAAAGATGAAGACGAATTCGGGAGCCAAGAAGCGCTTCAAGATCACCGGTTCCGGTGCTATCAAGCGTCAAAAGGCAAACCGCAGTCACATCCTGACAAGTAAGACGCGTAAGCGCAAGCGTAACCTGCGTCAGGACACGCTTGTCGATGCCAGCAACATGCCGAACGTTTTGCACTGCCTGGCAATGCGCTAAGTCGGGTAAGGTTGTTTTTTACTCATCGTTGATCAGGGACATGCCGTTCTCCTGACGACACAACACATGGAGGTTTGACATGCCACGCAGTGTCAATAAAGTAGCGGCGCACCAGCGGAAGAAAAAGTACTTCAAGCTCGCCAAGGGCTACTGGGGCGCACGGTCAAAGGTTTGGACAATTGCCAAGCACCACGTCGAAAAGGGGCTTCAGTATGCCTACCGCGATCGTCGTAACAAGAAGCGCACGTTCCGATCACTCTGGATCGTGCGTATCAATGCAGCGGCCCGTGCCAATGGCACGACGTATTCGCGCTTGATGCACGGTTTGAAGCTGAAGAACATCGGTATCAACCGTAAGGTCCTGGCCGATATCGCCATGAACCACCCGCACGTGTTCACAACGCTGGTCAAGTCGCTTTAAGAGCGACGTCCGAAAGAACCTAAGGGACGCATTCGCTCCCTATCACAACGAAAGCGGCGACGGCGAAGGTTTTTTCGCTGTCGCCGTTGTCGTTCCTACCTAATTTTGCGCCATGTCGTTACTCGAAGATCTGCAACAACTACAGCGCGTCATCGAAGAGGATGGATGCGCCATCACCTCGGCCGAGGGTGCTGAAACATTCCGGCTCCAGCACCTTGTCAAGAAAGGCACCATTCAGGGCTGTGTCGAGCAGCTCCGCTCGGTTCCCAAAGAGGAAAAGCCCCTTGTGGGCAAACTCCTCAACGAGGTGCGTCAACGGGCAGAGGCCCTGCACGCTCAGGCCCTAGAGCGCTATGCGGTGCGCCAGAGTGTTGCACCCATCGATGTTTCTCTGCCTCCTCGGGGCGTACGCAGCGGGGCCGTGCATCCGATCACGCAGACGGTTGATCGGCTTATCGGCATCTTTGGTTCAATGGGATTTGACGTTGCTGAGGGTCCGGACGTCGAGGATGATGCACATAACTTTGAGCTCCTGAACTTTGCGCCCGACCATCCGGCCCGGGATATGCAAGACACGTTCTTTGTAGATGTCGCCGGACGCAGTGACGTTCTGTTGCGTACACACACGTCATCAGTACAGGTACGCGTGATGCAGCAGATGAAGCCGCCGATCCGATGCATTATGCCGGGACGCGTCTATCGTAACGAAGCCGTCAGCGCCCGCTCGCTTGCAGAGTTTCATCAGATTGAGGGACTTTACATCGACAAGGGCGTGAGCATGGCCGACCTGAAAGGGACGATCATGGCTTTTGCACGTCGGTTCTATGACGAGAACGCACAGTTCCGCTTCCGGACATCATTCTTTCCGTTCACCGAGCCCAGTTGTGAAGTCGATATGTCCTGCTTCCTGTGCGATGCCAAGGGGTGCCGCATCTGCAAGCACTCGGGCTGGCTGGAGATCTGCGGTGCTGGCATGGTCCACCCGAACGTCCTGCGTGCTTCGGGCATCGATCCCGATGTGTATTCAGGTTTTGCTTTCGGCTTTGGCGTTGAACGTGTGGTGATGATGCTCACCGGCATCGATGACATTCGAATGCTTTATGGGAACGACGTTCGCATTATCGGACAGTTCGCCCCATGATCCTCAGGGCTCGGGACCTTACCAAGTCCTACCACGGCGTTGATGCCGCCCCAACGCAGGTCCTGCGCGGCGTTAGCATTGGCGTTGAGACCTCACAGGTCATTTCTATCATGGGCCCGAGCGGTGCAGGCAAAAGCACGCTCCTGCATATCCTCGGATCACTTGATTTGCCGGACTCGGGTAGCGTCGAGATCCTGCATGATGGACAGATGGTTGACGTCACGTCGATCTCCGCCGGGCGACTTGCCGCGGTGCGCTCCCGCACAATTGGGTTCGTCTATCAGTTTCATCATCTGCTTCCCGAGTTCACCGCCCTTGAAAATATTATGATGCCGGCACGCATCGCTGGACAGTCGGTACGTCAGGCACGCAGCCGAGCAGAAGAACTTCTCGCACGTGTGCATCTGCAGCACCGAGCTGAACACCTTCCCACGGAACTGTCTGGCGGAGAACAACAGCGAGTTGCCGTTGCCCGGGCGCTGATGAATTCTCCGGCACTTGTGCTTGCTGACGAGCCAACGGGTAACCTCGACTCGGCCAATGCATCCCAAGTAAGCGATCTGCTGATCGGCCTGGTGCGTGAGCAGGGTTCGGCCTGCATCATTGCCACGCACAGCGCGGAACTGGCCCAACGCACAGATCGAAGGCTTACCATGGTTGACGGGACACTAAGCGAATGATGCGTACGCGGCAGGTAAGTCTGGTGCTGATGCTTTACGGCGTGTTTCTGCTACTCAGCGGACTGATCGGATATCAGCTGACGCACGAGCACAGCACAAGTTCGCTGTTCAATGGTACGATCTTCGGCGCACTGCTAGTGATGCTCGGGGTACTGCATCGTATGGGACGCATGTGGACGCTGCCGGCGAGTATATCGGCGTGTGCGATCTTTTCACTGACATTTCTCTGGCGCGGAATCCTGCAGTGGAGGAGCGTTGCAGCGGGACAGAGTGATCACCTCGGTATAGCCGTCCTGCTGTCAGTGATGGCATTCGTCAGCATTGCCGCTGCAGCAGCACTGCTGCGCAGCTACCGACACTAACGCACGGTTGTCGCGAAGAGGTCGAACTCTGCCGCATCCTCGACCTCTGCGATCACAAACTCGCCTACGGTTAGGGGAGTGTCCGATCGTATATAGATCTCGTTGTCAACCTCCGGCGCATCGGCCTCGGTACGCCCCCTCCATTCGCCTGAGAGTTCTTCTTCGATCAGCACGCGCACGTGCTGCCCGATGCGCTTCTGATTTTCGTCGAATGAGATCTGCTGCTGTGCCTGCATGATGCGGGAACGGCGTTGCTCCTTGACTTCGGCCGGGATCGGGTCGCCAAGGATGTACGCATACGTGTCGTCTTCCTGCGAATAGGTGAAAACACCCAGACGCTGGAACCGCTGTGCCATGATGAACTCTTCGAGTTCGTCAACGTCTGCCTCAGTCTCCGATGGGTATCCTACGATGAACGTGCTGCGCAGAACGATGTCAGGCACCGTCTGTCGGATCGCATCAAGCAGCTCTTCAGTTGTCCGGCGCGTAATACCGCGACGCATATTCTTCAGCACATTGCTTGAGGCATGCTGAAGAGGCATGTCCAGGTATGTGCAGATGTTCGGTGTATCGCGAATTACGCGTAGGACATCGGTGGGGAAGTTCGACGGATAGGCGTACATGCAGCGGATCCACTCGGCACCGCTTTCGCCCGCAAGACGCTCCAGTAGCGAAGCCAGCGTGCGCCTGCCGTCGATGTCCATGCCGTAATACGTTAGGTCCTGGGCCACCAGTACGATCTCCTTCGCCCCCTGTGTGACGAGTGAGCGAGCGCTCTTCACGAGGGTTTCCTGGTCGATGCTTCGGTGTTTGCCGCGCATAACCGGGATGGCACAGAACGAGCACGGGTGATCGCATCCTTCGGAGATCTTCAGGTAGGCATAGGGCACGGGGCTTGTCAGGATCCGCTCGCCGAGAAGCGTGTACTTAAGATCCGGTGAGATGGCCTTGATGATCTTGCCATAGGCTTCGGTGCCAAAAAAGTGGTCTACCTCAGGGATCTCCCGACGTAGATCGTCGCCGTAGCGCTCACTCAGACATCCGGCCACCACGAGCTGCCTGAGACGTCCGCTGCTACGCAGCTTGGCCGCCTCGAGAATGGCATTGACGCTTTCTTCTTTGGCCTGGTCGATGAACCCGCAGGTGTTTATCACCAGCGTGTCGGCGTCGTCGATGTCGGTGGCAAGTTCCAAGGAATTTGCCCTCAGATGACCGGCCAGCGTCTCACTGTCAACCGTGTTCTTACTGCATCCCAGCGTCAGGATGTGAACCTTCATGCGAATTTCTCTTTCAGGCGTTCAGCTACGATCGCCGGGACGAACTCGGTGAGTTCACGTCGATAGCGTCCGAGCTCACGGATGATGCTTGAGTTGAGGTAGGTGTACTTTTCGTGCGGCATCAGAAAGATGGTGCTCACGTTGGGCTGGAGCTTACGGTTCATTAGCGCGATCTGGAATTCGTATTCGAAGTCGGTGACTGCGCGAAGCCCCCTAACAATGACGCTAGCGCCGGCCTGCTCAGCAAAATCAACCACGAGTCCATCATGGACCGTGACGCTGACGTTGGGCAGATGACGCAGAGATTCCGCGGCCATTTCTAGGCGCTCCTCTTCATTGAAAAGGGGCGTCTTCTTGCTGTTCCGGGCGATCACCACCGTGACCCGATCGAACATCTGTGCAGCGCGTTCGATCACATCCACATGGCCCATCGTGATTGGATCGAATGATCCCGGATAGATGGCGTGCGTACTCATCGACGGCAAACTTACGCCACGGGCCGGACACGTCGCAGAATGTCCACGACACTACCTCCAAAGCTGCCCTGCCATGTCGGCTCAAATCCCTCACAGGGAAGAATGTACTCCTGATCGCCGTGTTCGATCACGCACATTGCCTCGGGGTCAAGTACAGTAGGTGCGGACAACAGTCGCAAGACGGCGTTGCCACGTTTGTGGGCGTATGGAGGATCGGCAAATGCAAGTCCGACGCCGCTGAGTGGCGCAGAGCGCAGATACTCGGGAATGTCAGCGCGGATGATCTCCACACGCTCGCTGATACCTAGTGTTTTTGCTACCGAGCGCAAATGACGGCAGATCTCGGCCGAGGCGTCGATCAACGTAGCCGAGCGCGCTCCGCGGCTGAAAGCTTCCCACGAAAGGATGCCACTTCCGGCATAAAGGTCGAGAACATGCACGTCCCAGCTCACAATGGAACGCTCCAGAACGTCGAAGATCGATTCGCGCATGCGGTCCGTTGTCGGACGCGTGGCCGTTCCCGGAGCGGCGGGGATCACGGTTCGCTTGAAGGCTCCGGCGATGATGCGCATGGTACGTCGAGGTTCGAGTATGGACCTAGACGTCCGTGAACAGGGCGGCCATGACCGGGGCCACGACGTGAGCCCGCGCAATGATGCGCCTCTCGGCCTCAGCATCGAGCTCGGATACGACATTTCGGAAAGGCTGAAGCCGGGCCACCTTAATGTTGGCCTGACGCAGAAGGGGCTTGAGCGTTTCGAACATGCCTATGGTGAGGTGATCCCCAAAGAGCAGGACGTGATTGATGCTCACGCCATATCGCTGCCGCAGCAGTGCAAGCTCGGCAAGTACAGCATCTTTAGGGGAAAGCCCCTCGACAATCATTTGTGTGCTAAGAAGTTCCGGACGATGGTCCGTACCGATCACCGCCGAAATCATTTGTTCGCCCCTTCGTCCAAACATCAGCCATCTTTCGGACTGGGCAGGAACACTCGAGAGAGCTGCACGCACGTCGGCATGCACATCCGACATGATCCGGCATTCCGGTCCAAAGACATCGCGGAACTGGGCAACAACATCGGAATCAACGCACATCAGCGTATGCCAGAATGTATCGCCAACAGCAGGCAGCCAGCATTCAACATCGATCTGGGGTAGTGAATCGGGCGCAATACCACAGATGTGTTCAAGTTCGAAGGCACGACGCTGAAGATCCGAGTAGGGTGATGAGGTCGGAAAACCGTGAATAAACCATCCGCGACTAAGCACAACCGCCGTCGGGGTAGTGCCCAGCTCTGCACGCAGATCCTGCGCAGTGCCCGGTTCGAGCTCACGATACCCTGTAAGCACAGGAGCGTCGGCGCGGACGGACCAGGTTGCGATCAGCGTGCGCCGTGGATGAAAATAGACGGTTGTAGCCATACGAGCCTGAATTTACGGCACGCTGATGTACGGGCGTAACTTCTCAAGCGTCTTTTGCCCGATTCCCTTGACATCCAGCAGGTCCTCAACACTCGTGAAGGTACGTTGGCGTCGGCTTTCAATGATGCGCTGCGACATGGCCGGACCGATGCCAGGAATGCGTTCCAGTTCATGAGACGAGGCCGAATTGATGTTGATACGCCCACTGGGAAGGGGCTTGCCAGATGCACTGCTCGTATGCGCTGTAGTGGCCTGAGCAGCCCCCTGAGTCGTTTGACCCGAACCGGTCGTGTCGGGCCTCTCGACGCCACGCAAGGCCTCGTCTTGACGTCCGAGACTATCGAGAGTCATCAGTAGCGTTTCAACGGAGGCGTGTTCGTGCAGGCCACCACTAGCAACGACCGGTAGAAGCTTAGCTCCTGCCGTACCGAGAAGGATTAGAGTTGTGAACACACCGACGAAGGTCGCCTCGCTGCGCGTGACGTGCAGGTGGTTTTGCAGGAAGGTCATAACGTGTCGCATCGGGATACTCCCGGAAGCGCCACGGTTATGAGAGCGCTTCCTTGAACTTATTGAAGAAAGATGACGCCGACGAATTGTCGCGCGTTGTGAAGTTCTTCGAGCCCTTGAGGGACTCGAGCACCTTGCGTTCGTCTGAACTCAGCTTCTTTGGTATGAAGACGTTGATCTCGACGAGCTGGTCACCACGTCCGCGGCTGTTGAGGTGTGGTATGCCCTTACCCTTTAACCGCAGCGTCGCACCCGGCTGCGTACCGGGTTCGATGTCGAGTTCTGCCGTGCCCGTTAGCGTTGGTACTTCCACCGTTCCTCCAAGGGCAGCCGTCGGTACGTCAATGGACATCTGCATGACGACATCGTCCTCATGACGCTCAAAGACATCATGTTCGGCTTCTTCGACCACGACGATTGCATCGCCAGCCTGGCCCCCTCGACGTCCTGCATGCCCCTTTCCGGTGACCGACAGATAGTTCCCTGTGCGAACACCGGCAGGAATCGTGACTTTTACTGATGATTCTCCGTCGACGCGACCCTCGCCTTCGCACGTTTTACAGCGATCGCGTAGGATCTCCCCGCTGCCGCTGCACTGGGCACATGGGGCAATGTTGATGAATTGACCGAAGACGCTGCGCGAGACCTGACGAACCTCACCACTGCCCTGACAGGCCGAGCAGGCGCTGTATCCGCCGTCGGAACCTGCGCCGCTTCCCGAGCAGGTTCCGCAAGCGCGGTAGTGCCGGATCTTGATGGTCTTCTCGACGCCCTCGGCGATCTCCTCCAACGTTAGCGTGAGACGGATTCGCAGATCGGCACCAGGCTCTTTGCGTGAGCGTGGACCTCGTGAGCGCTGACCTCCGAACATATCGCCGAAGACGGACTGACCGAAGATGTCGCCGAAGGCACTGAAGATGTCGTTGACGTTCGCGTAGTTGCCGGACGATTGGCCCCCGAGGCCAGCCTCGCCATACTGATCATAGCGGGCCCGCTTGTCGGGATCGCTGAGCACGTCATAGGCCTGCGCCGCTTCCTTGAACATCGTATCGGCATTGGCGTCGTCTGGGTTACGGTCCGGATGGTACTTCATTGCCAGCTTGCGATAGGCTGTCTTGATCTCGTCGGCACCGGCTGAGCGGCTCACGCCCAGAATGTCGTAGTAGTCGCGTTGTGCCATCAGGATTCGTTCTCCGAGTGAGGGGGCAGTCCTGCCGAGGTGATCACCTTTGCATGGCGAAGCACGCGGTCATGAAGCTGATATCCTCGCATGACCGGCTGTACAATGTGCCCCTCGGGGTGTTCATGGGAGGGGGCATGCATGAGCGACTCATGAAACTCAACATCGAAAGGCTGGCCTGGCTCAGCATCGAGAACCCGTACGCCGGCCTCCTCGAAGATCTGACAAGCCTTGGCGTAGATCATCTCGATACCGGTACGTAGTGACTGAACGTCACTGGTCGCTGTTGCGGCCGCAGTCGCGGCATGCAGATCGTCCAGTACCGGAAGCATTTTTGTGATCATATGTTCCGAAGCACGAAGATGCAGATCCTGCTTTTCGAGGGCCGTCCGCCGACGCATGTTCTCGAGGTCGGCCAGGCGTCGCGCGGCAAGGTCCTTCCACTCGTCAACTTCTTGTTGAAGTAACTGCAGGTCCGAGAGTTGATCGGACGCTTCGGGAGTTGTGTTCTGTTCTGATTCGATCATGATAAAGATCCTGCTGAGATGTCATGGGGAACAGCGCCGCATGACGAATGTGAGGTAACTATGGTGTGCCCTGACCGAAGGTTCTACTGAGCACGCCCGACATCAGCTGCACGATACCTATCAGGCGGCCGTAGTCCATGCGTCGGGGGCCTATCACGCCCAGGGTTCCGCGGGCAGCACCGGCCCTGTAGGTGGAGGTGATCAGCGAGTAATTGTGGAACTCGGCGTTCGGGATTTCGTTGCCGATGCGAATCGTCACGCCGTCCGCTGATGACGTGGCACCGAGCAGGTGCACGACGACGTCTTCGTTCTCAATCAGCTCGATAATGCTACGTAGGTCTTCCGGCGACTCGTTTTCGACCGCAGAGATCAGATTCGTCGTCCCTGAAACATGAACGGTGGCCCCTTGATCGGTGGTGGCGAAACTCCCGATCTGCTCTACGAACAGGCGCAGCAGCGCCGGCTCGATGCCGTCCGGGGTAGTGTCTTCTGTGGCAAGTGTAACGATATGCTGAAGGGGGCGACCACTGAGCCGCTCGTTCAGCATGCGAGCGATCTCTCTGACTGAATTGGCATCTACGGCCGAGCGCGTCTCAAGACTGATCGTGCGCACGACCTCGCTGTCGAGGTCGATGATAACCACAAAGCGTTCGCTACTCAGCGCAACGATTTCGACCTTGCGCACGAGCGCTTCGCGAAAGCGAGGTATCTGAACCAGCGCAAGGTGACGGCTAAGCGAGCCCAGGATGCGCGATGCATCTCGCACGACGCTTTCCTTGGGGGCTGCCAGAAGGTCGCGAACAGCGTCGTCGGTGGCATTGAGCTCCGATGGCATGCTGTCGGGCTGGCCCTCACTGAGTGAATCCACATAGAACCGGTACCCCCGATCGGTGGGCATCCGTCCGGCCGAGGTGTGCGGGTGAGTGATGTAGCCCATCATTTCAAGGTCGGCCATCGTATTACGGATCGTTGCCGGACTCAACGGCAAGGTACGTTCAAGAAAAGTCGAAAGTACCCTCGAACCGACCGGTGTGCCACTCAGGATGAATAGGTGCACAACGGCCTGAAGGATCGTACGCTCGCGCTCGTTGAGTTGGCGCTGAACCGGAGGGATGAACGAAGACGGCGAGATCATTGACGCGTCAGACGCCACTCAGATAGAACGAAAGAAACGAGAAGCCATAATGCGTCACGTCCAGTGACACAAAGGTTGCCGCCGCGATCGCAACGATCAATCCGATTCCCAGTGTGTACACGATCAGGGGGCGTGCATCAAATACCACACTCGTGGCTCTCAGCATGCGCAGAACCACCCATGTAGAAACGGCTAAAACGGTTAGGGGCACAAACACTGACAGTTCATTGGCCGTGAGCGCCTGGTGCAGGGCAATGCCGATGGGCAGCAGGATCAAAAACGGCAGGCTTGACCAGACAACAATGGTAAAGGTGTCCTGGATTGAGATTCGTCCCCTGACAAAAGCCGCAGCGGCCCTCAGAGCCAGACAGCACAGACCGAACACGGCTAGAGCAACGATTGACCAGGCCAGAACGGCCAGCGAGGGTTGCCAGGCGACGAAGCGAAGGACTTCGTACATACCGTCGCTCCAGATAAGAACGTGCAGGACGTTCTCAACCGAAGAATCTACGCGGACGAAATAGAGGAATGACGAGATGACCAGGCCCACGCTACCCGAGATCACCAACGCAAGCAGTCCGGTATGTGCCGTCGAAAGAATGCGCTGATCACGGATATCGGCGTAAAAGTTATACGGCCGTAGCAGTGCCCGCACCACATACTCTCTAAAGCGTCGCGAGCGATTCGCCAGCAGCGCCAGACTGATTCCCAGCAACAGACCCGAAACGATAAAGATCACAGGAGTCGAGAACACGGATTCACGGGCCTGAAGTAACGGTAGCTTTTCGTCATTGATCAGGGCCTTGTACATCTCATACGACACGCGTCGCTGGCGATATGTGTCGACCAATCCAGATGTACACATGTATGCGTCGTGATGTTCGGCCAGCATTGTCGGACGTTCCAGTTTAAAGTCATTGAACGTCCAGACCATCACACCGGCGAGCTGCGCGGCATTAGCCCACGCGTAGAACTTGCTTATCAGCAGTGCTTGTGCTTCGTTGGAGAGGGGGTCGCTGAAGCCGTTGGTGTTGGATGGTGAGACGAGAGATCCGAATTCGGCGATGACTGCGGCTGAGGCAAACGATCCTCCAGAACGACGCTGCAAAGAGAAAAGACGAGCACTGTCAGATACCGATCGGAAGCGGACCATGATGAGGTCGAACCCACCTTCACTTGCCTGATCGACTTGATCGGACGAGATGACTTTGAATAGCAGTTTGGTAGAGTTGCGTCGCAGGTACTGACCCATCTGCTGATGGTAGCGCATCACTGACGGCGAGCGTTCATCGAGTCCGTCACTGAGTCCAAATCCCATCACCGACGGGTGCTGATCAAGGAACGACACGGTTCGCTCGGCGGCATTGCGATAGCGCGTTGCGAGCTCTTGTTCGTCGATCATATTGGACGGTACATCTGCGCAAGGAATGTCGGCAAGCACCATGATGCCATAGCGATCGCAGAGAGACAGCAACGTTGGATGTGGACTGCCGTGCATGACTCTGATGGCATTTACACCCAGCGTCTTCATCAGCGAGACATCAAACTCCAACTGCTTTTTTGACATCGTTGGTCCGTAGCCAGGAGCATCTTCGACGTAGTCCACGGCGTGGAAGCGCAGCACGGTGTCGTTGAGTAGAAGTTTGCGAGCACCGTCAACGGTGGCTACGCGAACCGATCGAAAACCAAACGGCAATCTGAATACGTCCACCACCGAGCCCCCTGCCGAGAGACGGATCTCGAGATCGTAGAGGTTGGGCGAGGCCGTACTCCAGAGGCGCACGTTTGGCACGTTTACTGTAAGAGATGGTGATGTCTCGCGTGACCGGCCGATGGATGCCTGTGCGGCCGAGGCAGCCACGACAAAGCCGCTTGCGCGGTCTACGATTCGCAGGTCCAACGAGAACGGCATTGTAGCATTGGAGAGGCCGTCTGATCCGCCGCGCAACCCCTGAAGACGTTCAACAAGCCCGCTCATCACACGCGCTGAGACAGACACGGTTCCCGAGCCGCCCTGGATCGATGTGCGCAAGCGCACGCTTTCGGTCCAGAGATGCGGCGTGCCAACCAGGTATACTTCACGCAACACGCCGAGATACTGCTTGACGGCACTTCGCGAGAGTCTCTGGATGTTCATTGCCAACTTGCTGGGCGGTGTGATAAGCAGCTCGACAGTGTTCTGACCCGGTCGGAGCACGCCCTCACGAATTCGGATGCCGAAAGGAACCATTCCGCCCGGATAGCGCATGACAAAGCGTCCATTCACGAGCAGCTCAACGGCATCGACCACACCAAAGAGCTGTAGGTGCCACGTGTGGTCGGATAGTGCAGTACTATCGATCTTTAGTGTCTTGCGTATGCGCACAGGTTCAGTGCCACCGAGGTCGCCTGGAACGCGCGTTGTGCCCACGGGTACACCATCTTCGATGCGCTCCCAGGCACCGCCAAGATCATAGACATTACGAGTGTCGCTCGAGAGAAAAGGGGCCGCCTGGTCGTTGTCAAACGCCGCCAGCAGGTTCTGGGATAGAACAAGAAGCGACAGTGCTGTTGCGACTGTCGATAGGGCCCTGGCTGCCAAGCGCTCAAACGGATGCATAAGTCGATGCAATAGGATGCTGCGTAAATCGTGCCAGTAGGCTGTCAGGCCCATTGGCGGCGCGGAGAAATCTTCTCCGCCGTAGCCGTGCAAAAGTAACGCGTCGGTTATCTTTGTTCATCACGCAGAATCACGGAGCTGGGATATTCTCGCCAATTGTGACGCCTTGTTGCCGACCTCCAGGGGGGTTGGTCGTCAGTTTTGTTGAACAACTATAGGTGAGTTGCCCCGCGTGTTCGATCTCACACGACGAACGTGGACGTTATTGCTTATCGCGTTAGGAGCGATGGCATCGCCGGAGTGCGTCCTTGCAGAGGCAACGTTACTACCCTGGCTGGCGCAGAGCGAGCCCCTTCACGTGAGCGCGATTGAGCTCTCGACGAGCGTACTTGGGTCAATGTATGCTCTGTTTCAGGCCGATTCAGTTCGTCGGGACTCGACCATTCGCGGCCCGGAAGGAATCGGTGATCCGACCAACACAGATGTTCCAGGATACTACCCAGACGTTTTTCTGAATCGTTTCCCTCTGACGCCAGCACAGAGATCTTACCGGTTTATCACGCCACCCAAGGGTTACGAACAGAGGAGCAGTATCGACACTGCCCTCGGGATCGTCAAGCTGTATGAGCTGACCGATGGCAGTGACGTGGGAACGATGGTTCCACTAACGCTTGATGCCTACCTTGAGCAGCGCCGGGTGGCACTTCTGCGAAAAGCGCGCGATTCATCGCTTCTGAAGTATGAGATGAAAAAGCCCCTTTCGGCGGCAGAGCTCACAAAGCTCATCGATCAAGCGACCAACATCACGATCCCGCTGCCGCAGAATCCGCTGTTTGGAATCTTCGGCAAGCCGGAAATCGCAATCAACGTCAATGGTGAGGTTAACGTTCAGGCCGGCTGGCGATGGGACTCGCAATCTCTGGGTACGGCCTCGATCGCTGGTCAGAACCAGTCTGCTCCGATCTTCAATCAAAACATTCAGGTAAACGTCAGCGGGCGCATAGGCGACAAGCTGCGCATGAACGTTGACTGGAACACGTTGAACCAGTTCGAATTCAACAACCGTTTCAAGATCGGTTTTGAAGGCAACGACGATGATATCGTCAAGCGTGTCGAGTTCGGCAACGTCAACCTCGAGTCTCAAA
>JBILLF010000023.1:0-24951 GCA_044376225.1 Patescibacteria group bacterium
TCTTGACGATTTGACGTATTCCGGATATCTCCCTGCGCTTGTAGGCGAAGAGCAGAATCACTGAGATGTTCACAGAGACAAACGCGATCAACGCTCCGAAGTTGATCAACGAGGCAACAAAGTCCAGATTCATGTTGATCGCGAGCAGGGAAACAGCCCCGACAAAAATGACGGCCATTGCGGGAGTTTGATACGTTGGGTGGACATATCCAAAGAACCGCGACACCGGCCCCTTGCCGCCTCGCCCCATGACGAAGAGGAGTCGCGAAACAGATGCCTGCGAGGCCAAGCTTGACGAAATGGTCGCGGCAAAAGCTGCTGCCGTCATAAAGATCTTAAAGTACGGGCCGCCAACCAGCAATGCGATCTGTGGAAGAGCGCTATTCTCGAGTGCGTCACTGTCAAACACATCAAGTTTCGGGAACACAGATTGCGTGTACCATGCCGAAATGAAGAAGATCGCCCCCCCAATGAGAAGAGAATACACGATGGCCTTCGGGACGAACTTGACGTCTTTTGCCTCTTCGGTGTACATAGTGATGGCATCAAAGCCAATGAACGAGAACGCCACGATCGTGGTCCCCGTCATGACCTTGTCAAACTCAACACCATCGTGCCAAAATGGAAGCATGGACGCAAGAGTTCCATTCCCCATTCCCGCACTGAGGGCATTGTGTGCCATAAAGATGTATGCGCCGATCAAAGTCACTACAAACACCAACAGGATCATGTTCAACCGCGAAGTGTTCGACATGCTGAACAAACACATGGCCGTAATCGCAACACAGTATGCCACGACGCTTAACCAGCCGGGCGCAAAGGGAAAAAAGGCAACAAGATACGTGCGGACTATCACTGCGTTTACGAGCGGCAAGAGGATGTAATCAAGCAATGCGGCCCACCCGATAAGGAAGCCGATGCTTGGCCCCATCGTAGCAGAGGAGTATGTATATGCCGAACCAGCTGATGGGAAGACCACGGTCATTCTGCCGTAGCTGACAGCCGTGAACGTCATAGCCACTAGCGCAAGAAGGTATGCTGTAGGGACAACACCTGCTGTCTTTTGCGAGACGATACCGAAGGTATCGAAAACCGCAGTAAGCGTCATGTATCCCAAGCCAAGGCCAACGATGGCCCATAGTCCTAGCGATTTCGCGAGTCGCCTCTCGCCTGTTGATCCTGTTCCGACTTCACTCATGTGTTTCGCCCCCTGAATTGATTTTCTTGCTCTGATTTACAACGTCTTGAGAATTCTCTCTGCGGACAAGCGTCCCGTCTCGGCACCGCCGTTCAAATAACCTTGGTGATTAAGGCTGCAATGTTCACCAGCAAAATGCAACCTTCCAGATGGTGCACCCGCTACTCCATAGAACTCTGACCACTGGCCTTTGCCGAGGCAGGAATATGATGCCTTGACAAACGGCTGGTCAGGCCAATGCATGCGATACAGCCGCGTAGGTATAACTGTATCTGGGAATTTCCACACCGCATGCAAGTGCTTCATGAACTCCGTCCGCAGCTCATCGTCTGACATGCCTTTGATCACGGCGGCCATTTTGCCACCGTAGAAGATGGTGAGACCACTTCCATTTGGATTGCGCACGTGACAGTTTTCCCAAACCAATTGCAGGGGCAGCTCAGTAAGGACTCCACCGCTGTAGTTGTTTGCTGCCCAGAATCGCTCCTTGAAGCCCATCAGGACCTTGCCGTTGGTACCGTAGGCGAGTTCGTTGATGACGCGCCGCTTGATCTCCGGGAGATCAACGTTCAAGGTTACGTCACGTAGTATCGTAAATGGAATGGCCAGCACGACATGCTCTGCGGCAACTTTAACCGTCTCAGAATCACGATTGAACGTGAGGATGTACCGTTCCCCATCCTGGTTAAGCTCTGTAAGCACATGATTGGTCATCGTGCACGCTTCAACGTCCTTTGCCAGACCGCGCGTGATCCCCTGAACCCCACCGCGCATTACGTACTTCTCGGAACCGTCACCGAAGAACTGCACATAAGGGTCATCTGGATCTTTGATGTCCGTGACTATCAGCGTGATCAGATTCAGAGCGCTTAGCTCCGAGGTTTCCAGTCCGAACTCTGTCAGGTATGCCACATCGAACAGCGACCGAAGCCATCCGGAAAGGCCTATCTTGGTCATGTAGTCTTCCAACGACATATCATCCAGCTCCTTGGCTGGACTGCTGCGAAGATCAGCCAGTGAATCTGGTAGGCGGTTAGCATCCTCAGCAATTCGAGCTAGATACGGCTTGATCTCTTTGACCACATCATCCATTGAGTAGGCCTTGCCGCCAAAGAAGAAGACCTCTTCTCCCTCTGCCTCAGCTTCTTTGTCAATCAAGCCCACGCCGAACGTTTTCGCTAGACTAAACATGTCAGAATGGCTTACATCAAGCCATTCACCACCCAGCTCGGCTGTACCACCCTCAACGACGACGTTGTTACCAGTGAAGGCGCGGCCACCTATACGTTTCGACCCTTCATACAGCTCGACGTTGACATTGGCCTTCTTCAGGAGCCATGTTGCATGGAGTCCGGCAAGTCCTGCTCCAACGACTGCGACCTTGACTGTGCGGTCCACCTTGACCGACGATGTCTTGCCACAACTCTGCAACAAGGCCGGCGTGGCAACGGCTGCCGCCGCCATCGCGGATGTCTTGATGAAAGTTCGCCGTGAAGCGTCGTGATCCGCCTGAGCAATAGCTCTGCGAAGAAGACGCATTAAGGGGGTACGTGCCATGTGGTTTCAACCTCTCGATGTTGATAGGTGTGGAATCATGGTGGCGATTGATGAACCAACATGGTCGTTCATTCTTCACGCCGTAAAAAAGAAAGCTGAACGTCAGCACAGAGCACGATCTCCGTGCGCTCCTGAACTGGAGGGCTGGCTTCAACCACAGACCGACTGTCAAGACAGCCAATGTACCTGGCGTCAAGTCTGATCTTACTCCACTGCGTTGGCATGTAGGCAATCGTTGCCGATAGACCGGCAGCAGAAAGCACATTCTCTGGTAAGGGGCTCGCATACCGAGCATAAGAGAAAATGCCCGATGGATCGTGCACTCCCTCAAGTCGAAGACCAGCCTGCCAAAAAGGAGCGAGATCTACATACGCAGCCAGCAGACCACTGAACATCGCCGAGGGCGCGGAACCATCTGTGGGAATCCCGTATATGAGATTCAGTTCAGCCAGCAGGTGGGTTGACTCAAAATGAGTGGTGCTTGATGCACTCGCATACACCTGATCATACTCCCCTGTGTCAGACTCTTCCCTGCTGACTAGTAATTGCACGAGATGGGCATCCTCGCCGGGGGTGTATTCCATTCCAAGCAACACCGATGGGACAGCGGTGCTGAGCATAAAACTGGAGAATGAAGAGACGACTCCACCCGTTACAGCAACGTCCGCAGCTGCATTCCATGTGAGTTGTACTCCTGAGTGGCACGCTGGATCGAAGAACGATGGGATTGACATTATCCCACTGTAATTCTCAAAACTGTTAACAGTTTCAATTCCGATCGGTGAAATGAATGCACCGGCACTCACATCGAACAGCTCGCTCAGGTGATAACCAAGCCATGCTTCTTGCAACCAGTGAAGATCAACATCCCAGCCGGAACTCGGGATGTCGCCCAGCTGCACAGCGGCAGAGCCAAACAGGCCGGAGGACTCTGCTGTGATGCCCAACGTCAGGATATTAAGTCCGACACCACCGCGAGGTGCGGAATTAGAAAGATCATACCAAGGGCTCTCACCTTTGGATGCGCTGTAGCCGGAAGAATAGAATCCAACGGCCCCCCAAGGATCCAGAACAATGGTTGTTGAGTCGTTGGCACGCATCGTAACGACCACACATGCGCCAAGAATGGTTGCGACTGCAACGATTCTCACCACGAAATTGAGCATACATCCCCTCCGGACCCATTATACGCATTTCATCGCACCCATGCCAAAACTTGAGAGGTTATCTTTACCTGAATGATCACGCAAGGACACCAAACGTTATCGGTCCGCTCGCAGATCCTCGAGCGACGGCGTCTGCGCGCTTGGGAGCTGTACAACCGCGGCTGGAAGGCCGTTGACATTGCCTCGGCGCTGGACGTCTCGTCGGCGGCGGTAAGTCAGTGGCTCAGCCGCGCACGCACCGAGGGATCTGAAAGCCTGCGCTCACGTCCCAAACCGGGCGCACCCAGGGCACTGACCGAACGGCATCTGCTGATGCTGAGGGTGCTTCTGAAATCATCACCACGGGACCTTCGTATTGAAAGCGACATTTGGACGCGGCCTCTGGTGGCCGAGTATATTGAGCGCCTCTTCGGTCGTCGGTTCTCCGTGCAACACGTAGGACGGCTAATGCGCCGTAGCGAACTCGATTCGAAACCGATCCCTAAGGTCGTCCGCCTTGAACTGGAAGATTTACTCCAGGGAGTCGATGTCTCCCGCATCCGCACACGAATCAGCCGTCGCCATGGCAAATATTGAAGCCGATATCACGCGTATCATCACGACACTCAACGAAGTGCAGACTACACTCGCAGAGACGCGCCGCGCTGCCACGACCAACGAGCAGAAGCTCATTCAGTCACAGACAATTCTGTCTGAGAATCAACGATTCGTCATGGATGCTCACAATGCCCTCGTCGAGACGATGACGAAGGTCATCGGCAACCAGCAGATGATCGTCGGCAATCAGAAGACGATCGTCGAGAACCAAAACATCATCATTTCGTATCTGAAACTGCTTACCTCGGACGAGCGCTGATGACCACCGACCTGCGACCGCTTCGATACTACCTTCCGTTTGCGGCAATCGTACTGACGGGGGTCGTCACGGCGGTCTTCTCTCTCGACCTTCTCGATGAGGTACTCGCCTGGTGGCCGGCCACGCTGACGATGGTCTTCGGCTCGTTCATCGCCGGAGCCAGCGCCGAAGGGGGCGGAGCGATCGCCTTCCCGGTCTTTACGCTCTTGCTAAAGATTCCGCCCGTCGATGCACGCTCGTTTTCGTTCATGATCCAAAGTGTTGGCATGGTCTCGGCGTCGCTGCTCATCCTCGGCCGTGGTATCCCCGTTGAGCTGCGCGCCATCGGGTGGCCGGCACTGAGCGGAATCGTTGGACTGCTGTGTGGTACGTGGTGGGTAGCCCCCTACCTTCCTCCGGTAGAGACGAAGCTCTTCTTTGTGTCGCTGTGGATGGCCTTCGGGATCGGACTCTGGAGAGCGAATCGAAGCCGCACGCGCACCGTACGCCCGGGCCTGCCGGAAGTACTTGCATCCAAAGACGTCGTTACGCTTCTGGCCGCCGGATTCATCGGCGGCATCGTGACGGCGATCTTCGGGAACGGCGTCGATCTTATCACCTTCTGCGTTCTGACGCTCCGGTACGGGGTCGACGAGAAGGTTGCCACACCAACGTCCGTCGTCCTGATGAGCATCCTCACAGTGTGCGGCTTTGCCTTGCATGCACTAGTCGAGAGGGACGTGTCGGAAAACATGTATCACGCCTTGCTAGCTGCCGCTCCAGTGGTGCTATTCTTTGCACCTCTTGGAGCCTTCGTCATTTCGAAGTGGAACCGGCTGGCGATCGCGAATCTGCTCATTGTCATTATCGTAGTACAGCTCCTTGGAGCTCTGTACGTGCTTCAACCCAGCCTCGATCATCTTGCGCTGAGCACCGGCGTTATCCTTGCCGGGTCGGGCATCATGAGGAGACTCGACAGGACCAAACAGTCATGAAGAAGAAGATCTTTCTCTCGGTAAGCCTCACCCTGGTCATTGCGTATCTGCTCGGACCGCGTCCAGCAACTCCGAGCTACTCTGCATCGCTGCCCACGTTATCGCCCGACCTCGCTACGCTTGAGAGCGACATTCAACGTCACGAAGAATCGCTGCCGGTCAAGGCCGATGTGGAAGCACGTATCATCTGGGCAGACACTACACGGTCTGTCTCGGACATCGCCATCGTCTATCTGCACGGCTTTTCCGGCACTTGGCACGACGGCTCTCCTGCCATCGAAGAGGTGGCCCGCCGCACGGGCGCGAACCTATATCTTGCCCGACTTCACGGTCATGGACTGCGGGTTGCTGAGCCCCTTGCCGACTATTCACCGGACTCTGTCTATGCCGATGCCGTGCGAGCCCTTGCCGTTGGTAAGCGCCTCGGACGCAAAGTCGTGATTGTCGGCACCTCAACTGGCTGCACACTCGGCCTGATGCTCGCAGCCCGTTTTCCGAACGACGTCACATCGGTCATCAACTGGTCGCCCAACATCGCCCTGCGTCACCCCCTGAGTTTCCTTTCGAACAACCACTGGGGTCTAGCTCTTACGCGCCTCGTCGTAGGGGGCGATTATCGGTCCACCACGATGCAGAACCCCGAACGCGCCAAGTATTGGTACATGAAGTACCGAATCGAAGGTATCCAGCAACTACAGGAGCTCCTCGAGACGTCCATGACCAAGGAGACCTTCACCGCCATAAAGCAGCCGGTGCTTACGATGTGCTGGTATCGCAACGACGCCGTACAGGACAGCATCGTCAGCGTCGATGCTATGCGCACCATGCACGATCGGCTATCATCACATCGCAAACGCTTCATCCCCCTCGATGCCGATGCCCACGAGATCGGCTATTCGCCCGAATCAAAGGTCGTGCACACGGTTGTTGAAGAAACCGTGAAGTGGATCAGCGAATGAACTTGGGATGCATCAGATTCTCCAGGCTGAAGATCTCCTGGATCTTCTCTTCTGACAGTAGCCCCTTGGCACGCACGATGTCAATGACAGACCCACCCGTCTCAAAGGCTTCCTTGGCAATCTCGGCGCTGGTTTCGTAACCAAGGATGGGATTGAGAGCGGTGACGATGCCGACGGAGTTCAGGACCATCTCGCGTGTGCGCTCGGCGTTGGCGGTGATGCCATCAATGCATCGCTCGCGCAGCGTCGTGCAGGCACGTCCGAGAGTTTCGATGCTTTGGAAGAGGCAGTAGGCCAAAACTGGCTCCATCACATTCAGCTGCAGCTGACCAGCCTCGGCGGCGAACGTTACGGTCACGTCGTTGCCGATCACCAAAAAGCAGACTTGATTGACAACCTCCGGGATCACCGGATTGACCTTGCCGGGCATGATGCTCGAACCGGGCTGAAGGGGCGGAAGATTGATCTCGTTGAAGCCACAGCGCGGACCCGATGACAAAAGGCGAAGATCGTTGCAGATTTTTGACAGCTTTACGGCAACGCGCTTTAGCACGCCGCTCATCTGCACGTATGCGCCGTTGTCCCACGTGGCTTCGATAAGGTTCTGGGACAGCGTCACGGGAATGCCGGATTCATCTTTCAGATACTTGACGGCAAGGGGCGGATAGCCCTCGGGCGCGTTGATACTTGTGCCGATAGCCGTAGCACCGAGATTCACTTCGGTGACCAGCGCGCGGGCTTCTTCAAGCCGTCGAAGATCCTCGCCGATGTTCACGGCGAATGAATCAAACTCCTGACCCAGCGTCATGGGGACAGCGTCTTGCAGCTGCGTACGCCCCATCTTGATGATGTCGGCAAACTCCTGCCCCTTGCGTGCAAATGAATCGCGAAGCGCACCAAGTTCGGCTATCAGCGTACCGATCTCCACATAAAGGCTTAGCCGGAAGGCGGTGGGATAGGCGTCATTGGTCGACTGTGAGCAGTTGACGTGGTTGTTCGGGTGGACGATGTCGTAGGTGCCCTTGGGATGGCCCAGGATCTCGAGCGCAAGGTTAGCGATGACCTCATTAGCGTTCATGTTGGTGGATGTACCGGCACCACCCTGGATAACATCAACGATAAACTGGTCATGCAGCTCCCCTGCCGCAATGCGATCGCATGCCGCACAGATGGCATCGGCAACGTGCGGCTCAACAACGCCTAGATCCTTGTTAGCGAGAGCAGCGGCTTTCTTGACGTGGGCAAATGCAACGATGAACGACCTGGCGTGGGCGATCGGAATCCCCGTGATGTGAAAGTTCTCCCGTCCACGCAGGGTCTGCACGCCGTAATAGGCATCGTCGGCAAGCTCCCGTTCACCAAGAAAGTCGTGTTCAATGCGCATGAATGTTGTCCTTAGATGACCAGATGTTCGGAATAGGCCGGCAAATACGCGTTCACATTGTAGAGTTCGCTGAGCTTGTCCTTCAGGGCCGTGCGCGCTTCCTGCTCACCATGGGTGAGGAAGGTAAGGGGCGTTCCCTGTGAGGCAACATGCGCATACCAATTGATGAGATCCGTTTGCCCGGCATGAGCGCTAAAGCCTCCGAGGGTGTGAATTCTCGCCTTCACAAGCTTGCGCTCACCGTGGATCATCACCTCAGTTGCTCCATCCACTAGGCGACGTCCCAGAGAGCCCCGTGCCTGATAGCCGGCAATGATGAAGTGAGATCGATGATCGTCAATATTGTTTCGCAGATGGTGCATGATGCGACCGGCTGTGCACATCCCGGAACCGGCAATGACGATGAACGGCCCTTCGGCGGCGTTGATCTGCTTGGAATCCTGCGCCGACGTGCACAACACCAGAGAGCGCAGATCGTGCTCCATCTGACCGTGCTCATTGAGCGACGCACTCTCAGCATCGAACAGGTCACGATGCATGCGATAGACATTCACGGCCTTTATGGCCATCGGACTATCAAGGAAGATCGGTAGGGCCGGAATTCGCTTCTTGCGAATGAGCTCGGCCAGGTGAAACATCATCTGCTGAGCCCGCCCGATTGCGAATGCAGGAATGAATACCTTTCCTTGACCTTCAACGGCGTCGATCAGGATCCGCTCAAACTCGTCGAGTGTCTCATCCAGCGACTTATGATCACGGTCTCCGTAGGTCGATTCCATGATGAGCACGTCCGCTTTGGAAGGGGGTTGTGGATCTCGCAGATATGGGAAGTTCGGTGGTCCGACATCGCCGCTAAACACAACGATGCGATCTGTTCCATCTGGCTGCTCTATCCGCAGTTCGACCGAAGCCGAGCCGAGCATGTGGCCGGCATCATGGAGCACGATCTGACAGTCTTTGCTGATGCGTGTGAGAATGCCGTAGTCGGTCTCTTCTACCAGCTCAAGCGTCTGCGTGACGTCCTCGGTATCATACAACGGCTGATCATACCGATTCAGCTTACGTCCCCGCTGTTCGGATCGACGACGACGGCGCTCAAAGTCCGATTCCATGATGTGGGCAGCGTCGAGTAGGATAATCTCCGCCAGGTCACGTGCAGCCGGTGTGCAGTATATCGGTCCACGATATCCCTCTCGCACCAGCAGCGGCAGACGTCCGCAGTGATCCAGGTGCGCATGAGTCAGGACAATGGCATCAATGTCCATGCGGTGAACCCGCCCGGGAACGACGTTGCGGGCATCATCATCCTTGTCGCCCTGGAACATCCCGAAGTCAACAAGAATCGTTGAAGACTCCGTCTCGATCAGGTAAGCCGAGCCCGTGACCTCCCCGGCAGCTCCGTAGGGCGTGATTGATAGCATGGTGCAAAAGTACGATGTGTAACTTTGCGCTATGTCAGCTGCCAGGAACGAAGCCGTACCCGATGAGCGCAAGGTCGATTATCGGCTTCTGCGCCGTCTGATCGCCTTCCTCGCCCCCTACCGCCTGTATATCGTCGGGGCAGTTGCCCTTACGCTTGCCTCATCCGCATTGGGGCCTCTACGGCCCTACCTTACGCGCATCGCGGTTGATGAGCATATCGTCAAAGGTGATGTACCGGGACTAATGACCTTTATCGCCATCATCATCGGCTTGGTCGTCCTGCAGGGGGCGACGCAGTACGCACTTTCATTGCTGATGACCTGGGTTGGCCAGCGCGTACTTCTGGACATCCGCAACACGCTCTACCGCCATGTTGAACGCATGGCACTGCGGTTTTATGACACGACCCCCGTCGGACGCATTGTTACACGCGTAACGAGCGATGTCGAGGTACTCAACGAGCTCTTCTCGTCAGGTGTTGTGCTGATGATCTCTGACATCATGGTGATCGCATGGATCCTGACCTTCATGTGGAACACTTCGGCAACGCTAACCCTGCTCACGATCGTGATCCTACCGTTCCTGCTCATCGCATCATTCATCTTCCGGCGGAAAGTGCGCGTTGTCTATGACCTGATCCGGCGTCAAGTGGCACGCATGAATTCGTTCATGAATGAGTACGTCACCGGCATGGGAGTGATCCAGCTGTTCCGTCAAGAAGAACGCATGACGAAGCAGTTTGCCGAGATCAATGCTGAGCACCGGCAACTGCAGGACCGGTCGATCATGTACTACGCCACGTTCTTTCCGGTGGTGGAGTTACTCTCGGCCGTTGCGCTGGCTATCATCGTCTGGTATGCGGCCGGGCACATCGGCACGGGCGAGATGACCATCGGCATGCTGATCGCTTTTGCTCAGTTCACGGAAATGTTCTTCCGTCCAGTTCGCGACCTGACGGAGAAGTACAACACACTGCAGTCAAGCGTGGTCGCCTCAGAGCGGATCTTCAACCTGCTCGACACGAAGCTCACCGTTGATGACGCCGATGGTGCCATGCCCCTTACCTCCCTTGGTAAAGGTATCGAGTTCCGAAACGTTAGCTTCTCCTACGACGGCACGACCCCCGTACTGCACGATGTGAGCTTTTCGGTTGGCACCGGCGAGACGGTGGCCATCGTCGGTGCGACCGGTGCGGGCAAGAGCTCGATCATTAACCTCTTGTGCCGGTTCTATGAGTTTCAAGGCGGCGAGATTCTGATCGACGGACGCAGCATCCGCAGTATTGAACAGGAATCGTTGCGCAGACGGCTGGCGGTTGTACTGCAGGACGTGTTTCTGTTTTCACGTTCGGTGGAGGAGAATATCACCCTCGGTCGGGAGGAAATCACCCGTGACCAGGTGGAACACGTGGCCAGGGCTCTTGGTGCACACGAATTCATCTCACACCTAGCGCATGGCTATGACACGAACGTTCGTGAGCGCGGTGCTGTGCTGAGCGTCGGCCAGAAGCAGCTGATCTCGTTCTGTCGTGCCCTTGCCACCAATCCCGATCTTCTGATCCTCGACGAAGCAACATCGAGCATCGACACCGAAACAGAGCAGCTGATTGAGAATTCAATATCGACCATGCTCAAGGGGCGCACATCGATCGTTATCGCACACCGACTGTCAACGATCCAGCGTGCCGACAAGATCATTGTGCTTCATCATGGCCGGGTTGCCGAACAGGGTACACACCAGCAGCTGATCGAGGCCGACGGACTCTACGCGAAGCTACACCGGCTGCAGTTTGCACACGGGTCTACGGCCTAACCGCTCCTATTGCTCCGTCCACACCCCCATGGCGTAAAACTTCTCCCGACGCTCGCGCACGAGCGTTTCAGCGTCTAGGGCGCAGAGGTGGTTGAGCTCATCAGTAAGTGCTGACGCCATGGTCGCAAACATGACTTCAGGATCACGGTGGGCGCCGCCTACTGGCTCGGGCACAATGCGATCGATGATGCCGACCTCGATCAGGTCCGTTGCACCAAGACGTAGCGCCTCGGCGGCCTGCTCCTTATAGTCCCAACTGCGCCAGAGGATCGACGAGCATGACTCAGGGGCAATCACGCTGTACCAAGCATTTTCGAGCATCAGCACACGGTTACCGATTCCGATACCGAGAGCACCTCCGCTTGCACCCTCTCCGATGACAACGATGATGATCGGGGTCTTGAGCTGCGACATCAACAGGAGATTCTTAGCAATGGCCTCGGCTTGACCCCGCTCTTCGGCTTCGAGGCCGGGATAGGCCCCGGGCGTGTCGAGAAAACAGATCACCGGCAGAGAGAACTTCTCTGCCATCTGGAGCAAACGGTAGGCCTTGCGGTATCCTTCGGGGTTGGGCATGCCAAAGTTTCGGTGAACGTTGGTCTTCGTGTCGCGCCCCTTTTGATGACCCATCACCATGACATGACGTCCGCCGAAGCTGGCGAGCCCCCCCACGATGGCCGGGTCGTCCCGGAACGTACGGTCACCGTGCAGCTCGACGAAGTCCGTGAAGCAGTGGGTGATGTAATCCAGGGTGTACGGGCGGTCCGGGTGACGGGCGATCTGCACACGCTGCCAGCGTGTGAGATTGCGGTAGATCTCGCTACGCAGGAGCTCGACCTGTTGCTCGAGTTCCTCGATTTGGGGCTGAATATCCAGAGTATCGGTCAGCGCCTTCATCTCCTCGATCTTCTTCTCGAGTTCGATGACGGGCTTTTCAAAGTCAAGAGCGGTTGTCGTTGGCACGGTTTCGCCGGAATAGATGTTTCAGAATGATCTCCACGTCAAGCGCAAGTGAGTACGCGTCAACGTAGTAGTCGTTGAGCTGCTGTGTGGCCGAAGCCGACAACGTCTCTGGACGAGAAATATGCACGAGCCCGGTCAACCCAGGCTTGCCGCTTGTGCGGACTACACCGTCAGCCCACAGGCCTACGACGCTCGTGCGTCCACGCAGGACCTCCCACCAAGGTCGAAGGCGCCGGCGCGGACCGGGCAAAATTAGAGCCACTGAAGTGAGCGACAAAACCAATAGCGCTGCGGAAAAATCACCTGCGCGCTTGGCAACGCGGTTACGGAATCGGAGAAGGGGCGCAACAGCAACCGTAGGCTCTAGTCCGGCCACATCGTTAATGATGCGCGCTGTTACGACGTCGTCGTAGTCCTGCGCGATGTGAAACCGTGCACGGTACGACGATGAATCCATCATTAGGTTCATCACACGGTCACGCGGAATACTGCCGTCGGTCAGGATCACCTCATGCGCTCCGGTCGAGTCAAGGATGCGGCCCAGGTACGACGTGTCGCCTAGCACTGTCATTCCGGCATACGTCCGCTCACTGAAGGGCTGAGTGGCAACAACGCCCACAACTTCGGCATGACGTCTCTCTGCGCTGCCGAGAGCTTCAGAAAGACGTGCAGAGTGCTCGTTGAGTCCCACAAGAAGGATGCGGCGCGTGCGATTACGCCCCTTGGCGTCGAGCCACGAGGTGATGGCCCTTGTGATGGCGAACATCACACCGCTCAGCCCCATGGTCATGAGCAACACACCACGACTGAATCCGAAGTCCTTGAAGAAGTATGTCAGTGACGAGAGCACGAAGAATGTTGATAGGAGTCCGACGGCACTACGTCGAATCGTAGGACGATACTCAACATACTCGCCCACGGCGACTAGCGAGAGGGTGCTAATGAGGGAGATCACGATCGGCACGATCGGGTAGGCATAATCCGGAAAACCGAATGGACGCTCGAAACGCACCGTCGTAGCGACCAGCAGAGCCCCGTTCACGCAGAGCATATCAATGAGCCATGTAGTGAGTTCGATGCGCCTTCGCGCAAGGCGGGCCATGATCGAACGTACGCCGATGCCAAGCCGCAGAAACGCAAGAAAGATCCGCGAGCCGCCAAAGTGCTTACGGGCGAAGATCTCCATCGCTTCGTAGAACACCCGCACTTCGTTGAGGGATGAGCGCTTCGTGCTCTCGCCTTTGTAATGGATAATACTGGTCTCGTGGACGTAATGAACCTCGAAGCCCGCTTTCTTAACCCGGTAGCACAGATCGATATCCTCGCCGTACATGAAGAACTCTGGATCGAAGCCACCGAGTGATCTCATCAGTTCCGTGCGGCCCATCATGAAAGCCCCAATGAGCGCATCCACCGGATAGGTATCATCAATGGAGCGGTACATCATGTTGTATTCCGAGAACAGCTTTACCGACGGGAACAGCGACTGCAAGCCAAACAGCTTGCAGAACGATGCCCACGGCGTTGGTAGTCCCCTTCTGCAGGCCACCTGAAACGACCCGTCAGGATTGAGAACCTTGCAACCCGCCATACCCACGCTGGGATTCGCGTCAAGGTACCGAACCATTGAGGTGAGCGTTTCCGGACCGACGATCGTATCTGGATTGAGATAGAGAACATATCGCCCGCGAGCCCATTCAAGCCCCACGTTATTAGCCCGACCGAAACCGATGTTCTCTTCCAGAGCATGCCAGTGAACATGCGTAAATGCCACACGCAGATCCGCGACGCTACCATCACTCGAGTGATTGTCAACGACGATGATCTCTGCTGAAAGGGGCTTACATGCCTCATCGAGCGATCGCAGGCACTGCAGTAGATAGTCCTTGACGTTGTAATTGACGACGATGACGCTGAGGTCGATCCCGTTCCGGTTCGATGTCAGCCCATCCCCCATCACTTAGCGCTTTCCGAACGAAAAGATCGTTGAGAGCTTCAACTTCCAGACAAGAAAGGCCGCTTCATAAACGATGTTCTTACTCATCTTCGACACGCCACTGACGCGGTCGGTGAAGACGATCGGGATCTCCTTGATGCGCGCGCCCCTTCTCCAGGCTTTATAATTCATCTCGATCTGAAACGCATATCCGTTGGAACGGATCTTCGTCAAGTCGATTCCCCGAAGCACCTGGGCGCGGAAGCACTTGAATCCTCCCGTGGCATCGGCCACCGGCATGCCCGTGATCACCCGAGTATAGAGGTTGGCAAACCAGCTCAGCAGAAGGCGGCTCATTGGCCAGTTGATCACATTTACACCTTGGATGTACCGTGATCCGATCACCAGATCACAGCCCTCTACAGCATCGAGTAGCCGACGCGTGTCCTTCGGGTCGTGAGAAAAATCCGCATCCATCTCAAGGATGAGCTCGAAGTCATTCTCGAGCGCATAAGCAAAACCGGCGCAGTAAGCCGTGCCAAGCCCCATCTTACCGGCCCGCTCGATGATGTGCACACGGATATCCGTGCTCATACGGTCGCGCACCAGACGTGCCGTACCATCAGGCGAACCGTCGTCGATCACCAGCACATGGGCCTCGGGAACAACTCCATGCACGGCATCGATCATCCGGATGATGTTTTCGCTCTCGTTGTATGTAGGAATGCAGATGATCGTTCTCACGCCTTGCCGTGTCCTTTCAGCATCACAAACACCGTCCGCACCATGATCTCCAGATCAAGCTTGTAGGACATGTTCTCGATGTAAAAAAAGTCGTACCGCAGGCGCTGCTGAATCTCTTCGAGCGACTCCGGATTGGACTTTGCCTTAACCTGCCACCACCCCGTCACCCCCGGACGTACCTTATGGCGACGCCGATAATACGGAAGCATGGCCGTAAACTTCTCAACGTAAAATGGTTGCTCAGGACGTGGCCCGACGAGCGACATCTCGCCCTTTAGGACGTTCCACAACTGCGGAATCTCGTCAAGGTGCGTCTTGCGGATAAACTTGCCAAAGGCCGTCACGCGCGGATCATTCTTGTCCGTCCACGTCGGGCCGCGCTTGTCATCGACCGTCATAGACCGAAACTTGGCCATGCGGAACACTCGGCCGTTGCGGCCAACTCGATCCTGAACAAAGAACATCGGCCCCGGGGATGTCAGCTTGACGATTAGCCCCACCAGGATCCACACAGGGGCACCTAGTCCTAGCGCAAGGGTACTAACGATGATATCCGTAGCCCGCTTTGCAAACTCTTCCCAGGGCTGCATCAGCTGCGGACTCACGTCGATAAGGGGCGAACCATAAATCTGATGCGTACGTGCCTGACCCGATACGATCTCGTAAAGATCTGGCACGATCTTGATCATACATCCGAGATAGGCCGCCTCGGCAGAGATATTCAGAAGCCGATCATGGTGCGCCCCGTCCGTTGAGACAAGAACTTCTTTGATCTTGCCAGCTAGAATCTCCTTTGTCAAGACAGACTCACCTCCGAGAACAGGAATTGCGTCAATCGTCGTGACCGTTGAATCGGCATCAAGAAGAATAATCCCCCGCACATCGTAGCCCCATGCCGGCTCATTCTTCAGATCATAAAGAAGTTCCTCTACGTGCGAACGCGTCCCAACGACGAGTGTTGGAATGCGGATGATCCGCGCTTCACGCAGCCGTCCCTGCACCTGCCGAGCGACGAGACGTCCGATGGTGATCAGTCCGAACAATACGGCCCAATAAACAACAAAGACTGGTCGAACGCTGAGATTTGACGTGGTGGTGATTGCCAGAAAGATGATGGCCGATCCGATAAAGGTCTGGCGAAACACCGCCGAGATCTCGTCAAGGGGCGACCGGATGTAGAAATCACGATAAAGTCCGCCCATCCAGAACACAAGTGTCCAGTAGAGGCACGAAATGAAGGCGACAAGAACATGATCGAGAATCGGGAACGAGCGAACATCAACAAGTGACCATGTACGAACGACTTGATAGAGTGCGAAGCTCAGCGTAAGCCCCAGCAGATCGGCGGTGATCTGCATATTCTGCGGACGAAGCAGCACATGGAGCATGCGGCCGTTAGAAGGTGCGATATGGGACTGCACGGTATGCGGCATTGTCATCGTGCTCCCACAAGACCATGCCTGAGCCGTCGAAGATCGTCACGCCCAAGAACGCCAAGTACTGCTGAAAAGGTCAGCACGGCCAGCACGGCAAGCACCATTCGACCAGCAAGACCTGCCGCGCCCTGAGCCGATGCAAGCGCAGCAACACCTTGAGCATCGATCAACCACAATGCACACGCGGCACTAGCGAAGATCAAAAGTGCCGAGCGAAGAGCAAACATCACCGACAGACGTTCTCCGAGTGTAGTGTACAGCAGCCATAGACTTACGGCAGCACCAATCACCGATGTTATGATCTTGGCGATAACAGCACCAAGGGACTGCATCGAGGGAATCAGTAAAAGACCAAGCATAACCGTACTGATAACGAGTGCCGAAGCGATCCGTATCAGGTTTGACTGCCGCTTGACGGCAACACTGAGCTCCTGAGCATACACAAGGATGGCCACGAACGGTGCTGACCAGACAAACCACACAAACTGATCGACCGAATCAACGTAACGTCCCCTTGTCACCACATCAACGAACACGGGCATCACGACTGTTGCCACAGATGTTACGAGTAGGCTAATGACAAGCAGATATCTCATCACCCCCATTGCAACATCGAGCCCCCTTGTCTCATCCGTTGGGAGCAACCTAGCAACATCTGGCATGGCTGCATAGGACACAGCCATCGGTATCACGGCAAGCAGGGGTCCGAGAGTTGTATACGCCGCACCAAGAATGCCCACATGTCCCCGCCCGGCAAACGACTCGACGATGAAGGCATCGATCTTGTCATGCACGGCAATGAGGAGGGTGGCAGAAACAACGGGAAGTGCTTCGCGAAGGATCGATCTCATCTCGATTCTCGAGCACGACATCCACGATGTTGAGCGCCCGCGATCGATCAGCAAGAGAGCCACAAAACCTGGAACAGCGCTCAGAACAAATGCCTGAATGACCACGCTCGGTGTGAGTTGATCCCGCCAGACGACTATCAGTGCAGCGAACATCGCAGCATCCATGACGGCAAGAATAGACGGCAGTCGGAAGTCCGATGCTGCTCGGAGCCGAGTCTCTAGCGTGTATCGCAGCAGCGCGGCACGCGAGGCAATCAGCATATACACGCACCAAAGGATAACATCTGTGATCGCCAGTGCGCTCATCCATCCGGCCAGGGCCACGATGAGCGTGCAGGCAGTCCACAGGGTGAGGCGGACGTAGAAGGCCGAGGAAAGGATCTCGGCCGCACGATGCGGCTGCTGAGCTACGCGGCGCACGACAATGCCGTTCATGCCAAAGTCGGCCAGAAGGCCGACCACGACCTCCGTCAAGCGCCGTTCGAGAAATAGAGTACCGTTGCTTTCAGGATCGAGACCCGAGAGCACAAGTCGTTGAGCAATGAAGACAAGGGCCAACGACAGCATCTGGGAGCCGAACACCCAGAAACTGGCGGAGATCACGCGCGCGGAGACCGAGCCGGACGGGGCGTCCTGTGGCGTCACCGTTGATGCCCTTACTTGTTGAAGAACACGTTGATGACGGTGATCGCAAGCACAGCCAGGCTGGTGACGATGCTGGCAATAACCGAAAATGTTTGGATCTCGGTGCCGATTGGCACATCCGGCGGACGTGGGACATAGACTTCATCGCCGGGCTCAACAATCACGCCATCGTTGTTCTGCACCCAGACGCGCGAGCGTCCGCGAATGATTCTCGCACGGTCTTCCTCAGAGCCGGTAGCATACCCCCCTGCCCTTTCGACGTACCACTCCATTGGCTTGTTGGGCACGTACTGAACGTACCCAGGACGGTTCACCTGGCCGTACACATAGACGCGCTCTGGGTTCGCGACGATGACAACGACATCTCCCGAGAGCAGCGCAGGGTCATCAGTCGAGTTCGGACGCTTGACTGCCGCTTCGATGTCACAGGAGACATACGGTGTCTTATACTTTTGATCGTAATTATACCGCGTCGTGTCCTCAAGCTTGAGATCCGAGTACTGAAACGAGCGGTTCGCCTCGTCTCGCATTTGGGCAAGAGTCGGCGGAAGTTTTTCCGGGCGCACCACATACGAAAGACCAAGAGCGGCGCGAGAGGTAACACCTCCCGACTGCTCGATCACGGTCGAAAGTCGCGTAGCTCCCGGCGTGATGACTACCGAACCGGGCCGGTTGACTTCGCCATGGACGTGAACCACACCCTGTTGCAGACCCTGGCCGGCAAGCCCCTTACGTTCGATGATGACCATTGTTCCTGGTCGGAGTTCGACATCTTCTGACGGGACCAGCGTCGTAGCATCGATCGACACACTTTGCGGCTTCGTGGCATCTGGATGGACAATGACGACCTTCGACGCATCGGCATCGGAAGTAAGACCGGCACACCCAGCGAGCAGTGTTGAAAGTTTGTCGCCGTACTTATACGCCAGGATTGTCGGCTGCGCCACGGCACCGCTGATACTTACCAGGGGGCTTGTCGGATCTTCAATTGGCACGAACACTTCATCCCCTTCGCGCAAGTGCGGGTCACTCGAGGCATCACCGGCACGCGCACGCGCCAGGTCTGCCGTTGAAGCACCACGGCGATGACGCACCACGATGTTGCGGCTGGCGTAGGGTCCGTAGGTCTGCACCGGCGTGCGAGCCACTTCTGTGGATTTTGCGGCAAGACCTCCGCTTCCGGCCGCGCGGGCGATTTCGGCCGACGAGCCGTCGCGGGTCAGCGTCCATGGGTGACGTGTGATGTTCAGGAAGGTCGAGACACGCATCGATGCTGGAACGGTGTACGTTCCAGGATAGGCAACAGCGCCGCTGAGCGAAACATAGATCAATCGTGCACGACGCAGCGAGACGGTCACCTCGAGGTTTGCCGAACGCTGACGGAAAAGCTCCTGAAGGCGGGTTCGGAACTCAGCCAGCGACATATCGGCAACCGAAATCGCCCCCATACGTTCAATAAGAACCATGTTCTCTGGGGTAACTACGAGGAGCTTCTCTGTCAGGTCAAGCCCCGTTGTCTGATACGCCAACACATCGCCAGGACCTAGCCGGTAGTGCACCGGGTCAACGACGTCGTCGGTGGGTATTTGATCGCCTGTGAGCATGGCGGACTGCATTGCCGAGGCACGACCTGATGTCGAGAGCCCGTTCAGGTCAAAGGCATTCGACGAGGTCTGCGCCACGGAATGAGAAACCACACCAAGGAGAAGTCCGACCAGCGCTAGCAGGCGGACACGGCAAAGAGAGGGCATCCGGATCCAATGATTGTGGAGAAGTCCAAGCGGACGCGGCAAAATTACGAATAGTGTGCCCTAGACGGCCGAAAGAAGCACGCCGATCTGCTGTACAATTCTCTCTGCAGCGTGCCCATCCCAGAGCGGAGGAAGGCTCCCTGCCGGGTGCTGGCCGCGCAGAAACCGATCTAACGCCCCCATAATGCCGTCGCGTGACGGGTCCACAAGGACGTTTGTACCCATCGTGGTGGTGATCGGCCGCTCGGTTGTCGTGCGGGCTGTAATGCAGCTAACGCCCAAGGCTGTGGTCTCTTCCTGAATGCCGCCGGAGTCGGTCAGCACCAGCCGTGCCTGCATCATAAGCGCAAGAAAATCGATATACCCGGCCGGATCGATCATACTCACGCCTGCGGGAACCGCAAGCCCCATGACGTCGATGTTCTTACGTGTGCGCGGATGCACTGGAAAGACCACAGGCATTGAGGCCGCAATCTCACCAACAACGTTCATCAATGCACGCAGCTGTATGGGATCGTCCACATTTGTTGGACGGTGCATGGTCACAAGGCAATAGTTGCCCCGTTCAATTCCCAGCCGCTCATGAATGGGGCTTTGCAGGGCCTTGGGCCGCGCATAGTGCAGTGAGTCGATCATGGTATTGCCGACAAAGTGCACCCGCGAGCGGTCGACGCCTTCATGCAGCAAGTGATCAAGACCGCTCTGTTCGGTCACAAACAGATCATCAGCAATAGCATCCGTGGCAAGACGGTTGATCTCTTCCGGCATTCCACGGTCGAATGAGCGCAGACCCGCCTCGACGTGTGCCGTGCGAATGCCCAACTTGACGCTGACCAAGGCGCAGGCGATGGTGCTATTGACGTCGCCGACGACAATGACGTAATCGGGCTGCGCCTCCTGACAGACCTTTTCGAAGCCCACCATGACCTTGGCTGACTGCTCGGCATGGCTTCCGCCGCCTGCCCCAAGGAACCATGCCGGATGCGGCATGTCAAGGTCTTGAAAAAACGCGTCAGACATCTTCGAATCATAGTGCTGGCCGGTGTGCACGATGCGATGATCCCAGCGTTCAGGATCGGCCGCAAAGGCGCGGTGTATCGGGGCGACCTTCATGAAGTTGGGCCGAGCGCCCACGACGCTGATAATGCGCTTCACTTACCGTCTCCGAGCAGAACGATGTTCTTGCGCTGGCCACGCACGTTCTTGGTTGCGTTGCGCGTGTCGATCACAACCTTGGCGTGCTGACAGATCATATCCACGTCGAATGATGAGTGATCGGTAGTGATCACGACAACGTCATGACGCTTGATGTATGCCGGCGTAAGATTCTTCCGCGACGTGAGTGTGCGATCATGCACCCGCACGCTCGGGATGTAGGGGTCGAAGTAGGAGATGTTCTCGATGCCGTCTTCGACGAGAAGTTCGGCAACCTTGAGAGCCGGCGAATGGCGCAGGTCATCAACGTCCTTCTTGAACGCCATCCCCAGAAGAAGCACCTTAGCACTCTTTAGGGTCACAGGCTGCTTGGCAATCTCGCGTTCGATCATCGCCCGCACGTAGAACGGCATGGACTCATTGACCTCGGCGGCCAACGTTATGAAGTTGGTAACAAAGTCCACTTCCCGGGCAGCCCACGACAAGTAGTATGGGTCGATCAGAATGCAGTGGCCACCAATACCGGGTCCGGGAAAGAACGGCATGAATCCAAAGGGCTTGGTCTTTGCTGCTTCAACGACCTCCCAGATGTTGACGCCTATTCGGTCACAGAGCTGAGCCAGCTCGTTGACGAGCGCGATGTTGACGCTGCGGAAGATGTTCTCGAGGAGCTTCTCCATCTCGGCCACAGCCGGGGTGCTTACGGGCACAACCTCGGCGATGATCCTCCGATTGATGGCAATGGCAAGGTCTGTGCAGGCCGCACTGACGCCGCCAACAACCACGGGCGTGTTCTTCGTCGTCCAGACCTGATTGCCCGGATCGATCCGCTCGGGCGAGAAAGCCAGAAAGTAATCCGTGCCGCAGGAAAGCCCGACCTTGTCAAGGATCGGCTTGACGTATTTCTCAGTAGTGCCCGGGAACGTCGTGCTCTTCAGGATCACGAGCTGCCCCTTTCTCAGGTGCGCTGCAATGCCCTCCGTCGCATGGACGATGTGCGAAATGTCTGGGTCCTTGTTTGGCGTGAACGGCGTCGGCACGCAGACGTAGAGCACATCGCACTGACCGCAGACGCTAAAGTCGAGGGTGGCCGTAAGCGTCTTCTTGTTCTTGACAACATCGCGGATCTCGTCATCATTGAGATCCTGGATGTAGTTCTTCCCTGCCGAAAGGCTCTTGACCTTTTCCGCACTGACGTCGATGCCGATGGTGCGAATTCCCTCTTTGGCAAACTCAAGGGCTAGTGGAAGGCCCACATAGCCCAGACCTACCACGCCCACGGTAACCGATCCGTCGAGGATCTTCGCCATGAGCTGCTGTTCGGATCGACTTCCCGACGTCCGCGGACGTCCTACGCGACGTGCTGCCATCGTTGACCTTTCAAAGAGATGTTCCGTAATGCTTTGCGTAATACTCCATGTACGCTCCCGAGCGCACATTCTCACACCACGTCGCATTGGTGCGATACCAGTCCACTGTGGCCGCTAGGCCTTCCTCCACACTATGCAACGGCTGCCATCCGAGCTCCGCTGACGATTTGTGCGGATTGATTGCGTATCGACGATCATGTCCGGGGCGGTCGGTCACATAACGGATCAGTGACTCATCAGCACCCGTATGCGCGAGGATAGCCTTGACGATATCGATGTTAAATCGCTCACCATAACCACCGAAGTTATAGACCTCACCCATGCGCCCCCTCTCGAGAGCCAGCATGATGCCCCGGCAGTGATCCACGACATGCAACCAGTCGCGCACCTGACGTCCGTCTCCATAGACGGGAAGAGGCTCTCCCCCCAGCGCATTGAGCGTCATCAGCGGAATGAGCTTTTCAGGAAACTGGTAGGGGCCGTAGTTGTTGGAGCAGCGCGTAGTGACGCAGTCCATCCCATGTGTATGCACAAAGGCACGCACAAGCATGTCACTTGCGGCCTTCGACGCAGAGTACGGCGAGTTGGGCTGCAAAGGCGTCTCCTCGGTAAAGGCTGGGTCGTCGGGACCAAGAGTGCCGTAGACCTCGTCCGTCGAGACGTGCACGAACCGCTTTATCGCAGCGGCACGAGCCGCTTCGAGAAGACGCAACGTGCCGGTAACGTTGGTTTCGACGAATGGCGCGGCTGATGCGATGGATCGGTCCACATGCGACTCAGCGGCCAAATGCAGCACAGCGTCGATGGTATTCTCGGCAAACAGCTTTGCCAGACAGTCAACATCGGTAATGGAACCATGGACAAACTTCACGGCACTTCCATCGATCACACCGTCGAGATTCTCGAGGTTGCCGGCGTAGGTAAGTGCATCCAGGATGATGACGTTGTACTGCCCCTGACGGGCAAGCATCCGCACCAGGTTGCTTCCGATGAAACCGGCACCGCCGGTGATGAGGAGTGTGGTCATGAATTGGTACTTTTTTGCTGTATAGGTCGTAATTCGTCAGAACGTCATATCCTCGATTTCACGGGGCTTGCAGGACAACTGAGAGCGTAGCGACGGAGGATTTTGGACAAATGTACGCTAATTCTCAGGAACGGCTCTGCCGATCAGACGCAGCACGCTCGCAGCTATCGATGGCAGCGTATCGGAAAACGTGTACAGGACCGTATCGGCCAGGTTTGCATCGACTCCATAGGGACTACCGCAGGCTACAACAATGCCGGGCCGTCCGCAGGCGAGGCTTGCAATCAACTGCGGCAAGCGCGTAAGCTGCCCAAGTTCGCCACGAAAGGCTACAGCCTTTCCGAAAATTCCGAATATCACCACGTCGGCTTCTGCAACGCCGGCAGCCAGCGATGCGCACTCTTCGTCTGTAATCGACAGATCTACGTATCCGAAGTCAATGTTGACGTCAGCCCCCTGAGCAATGGCCTGAAACCATGTTGTGGCAGACTCAACGCTATGATCATCCACGATGGCAAATGCGGCTACATGCTTGGACTTTGTGATCGGAAGCAGATCTGCGTTGCCGATCAGACTGATGGCCTCATCGGCCGCTCGAAGGGCGATCAGCGCATGGGAATTCTGGTCGATGACCGCGGCCGGACGAGGCTCGGGGGTAGGCCTCTGCGCCGAGCGCACCCCGGCAAACTCGCGGGCCTGCTCCCAGCGATGCTCACTCTCGTTCAGTCGCTCATCGGTGAGTTCGCCCGATTCAATCGCCTGTGTGAGAGCATCGATGGCCTCATGGGGATTCTCCGGCATCAGCACAACGTCACAACCTGCACAGACGGCCATGAGTGCCGCTTCGGCACTCGAGTACCGGGAGGTGATGGCCCCCATGTCGAGGGCATCGGTGGTAACCAAACCCTGAAAGCCCCACTGCCGGCGGACAAGATCGTTGACGACCTGCAACGATAGTGATGCTGGATGGTGTGCGTCGAGAAACGGAACAACGATGTGACCAATCATGAGACTCTTGACGCCCTCGTCGATGCATCGGCGGAAGGGGGCAAACTCACGCGCTGTAGCAACCTCAGGCTCAAGCTCGATGGTTGGCAGATCCCGGTGCGAATCAACGTGGGTGTCTCCGTGTCCTGGCACATGCTTGGCGCAGGCTATGACACCGCGTGCCTGCGTGCCACGCACATAGGCCGCGGCATGCTCTGCGACGCGCTCCGGTGTCTCGCCGAAACTGCGGGTGTTGACGATTGGATTGTTGGGATTGGAGTTGATGTCAGCCACTGGAGCCCAGTTCCAGTGAACACCAATGGCACGGGCTTCATCGGCAATACACCCAGCCACAATCTCCGTCGTTGCCGGGTCGCACCTTCCAAGGGCCATGGCTCTCGGAAAGGCAATGCCGCCATCAAGGCGCATCGGCAGACCGTGTTCGTAGTCAGCCGCGATCAGCAGTCGACGTCCGGCACGGCGCTGAAGTTGCTCGATCATTTCGGCGGTCTCTTCAAGTCCGCCGATAAACACCCCTACGCCCCCTACCCCGCGGTCGACCAGGCCCTCAATAGAGCTGCGATACTCGACATCCCTCCAATTCCGCGCATCGGCACGGATCATTACAAGCTGGGCTGCACGTCTGGCGGGACTTGCCATGGCGCTTAGTCTATAATTCGCTTGGAGCGAGCGTTAGTCAGAAAAGATGACTGAGTCGCCTTCGAAGGAGCGGATCAGCGAGCGATATGCGTCAGGAA
>JBILLF010000150.1:0-7638 GCA_044376225.1 Patescibacteria group bacterium
ATACGTTCCGGTTGCCTTGTTATAGACGGCAGGGTCGGTTGTCGTTGGATCAAGTACGATCGTCGTATCGCCCTTCCACATGTTTTGGAAGGTAACTGCATTCGTACCGGTTGCGCGGTAGTTCCACAGGAATCGTGGCATAGAGTCCACAACGTGGATTCGGAACTGGTATGACACAGAATCGAGCCATCCAAAGTTCACCGTGTCCTGTTGAAGGAATCGAGCATTGGTGTTGGCTGGATTGCGCTGATTCAGTGCAAGCGCATTGTTGTCATACTCTTGAGCGTGGAAGTACGAAGGATAGAGATAGATCCAGCGAGAGATCTGCTCTTCTGTCCAGCCCGACTTGCGGAGTGAGTCCACAATCTCAAGGCTCGGTGGGAAGTTCTTTGCTACAACTTCGACAAGCTCACCACCAGGGACAATGTACGGGTTGATTGGGCGACCGCGGAAGAAACGATAACCGCGTGCGCTCCAACGGACATTGTTTGTTGGTGCACCAGCAACAACCAGCGTGTCACGTAGCCAGTACTGAAGACCTGAGTTGCCAGTCTTGATCGACCAGAAGTAGGACAGTTCAGCATTGAAGTTTGCATCGTTAACTACGCGTGGATCATAGAACTTGTTGATATCAACAGCTGTGATCGAGAAGATCGAGTCGCGCTCGGTCAAATCCATACCTGGAATCGGCTGATTGAGGGCATCAGCTGGGTAGCTGGCTGGATCGCTGAACCAGCTGCCACGACCTGCACCACGAGACGACTGCGATGCCGTGATTGGCGTATACAGGCGGTTCTCGGTCACGAATACGCGGTTGCGATACTCAGGGTGAAGAAGTGGCGACTTACCAAGTGTGTCAGCTGCACCAGTGAATACTGGTGGAACTGTGTTGTTGCCAATAACGAAGGTGAGCGAACCGTTCAGAGCGTTTACAACTCCGTCCTTCCAGAGAGCCGTACGAGAAATGACAGTGATAGGGTCACCATCAGATACTGGGAGAGCACGGTAACGTTCGCCTGCATAGTACGTCTCCTTGCCACCAGCAGCACCATCAGCATTGCTGATTGGAAGTGTTGGACGGTTTCCGAGACGGAAATTCGTGCCGCCGAGTTCTCCAAGTGTAGCAGATGCTTCCCAACGACGTCCTGCAAGAGCTGCTGAATCTTCAGCAATAGCATTGCGAACAATCTTTGAAAGGAGGGTTGCGCCGGTACCGTATGTGGCAAGACCTTCATATGCACGACGGATGTTTGGATCTCCACCGTTTGTGGAGTCTGGTACGAAGTCAACGCGTCCGCGGAAGATCGTATCTGTGTTCGTACGCTGAGCCATGTTGATACGGATGTAATCACCAGTGCGCTCATTGATGACAAAGAACACAGTCTCGTTAATGGCGCGAGCGTCATTGTTTGAGATTTCAGAAGTACCGCTGTAATCAGCACGCGTTTCAAGGAACAGCGGGTAACCAATTGGGTGATCACCGACAAATTCGGTCTGCACAGCAGCGATATCTGTGAACTTGTCAGCATCATACGGATTACGCGTCATGCGCTTTACGTACTTATTGAACGAAGGCTGAAGAGGATCGGTGTAGAGACGAAGCGTTGGTGGAATACCAATCGCGAAATCCTCAATAGGAGACATACGACGATTGGAGTAGTCAGCCGTTTTGATGTCAGTTCCCTTGTCGAAGATGTCATAGACACGACCTTGCATCAGGAGCGTATCTGGAATCTGCCATGACGGAACTGGGTTGTAAGCATAGCGCCATGCAGACTCGAATGGTCCTTGTTCTGTTGGGTTGGTCGTGGAGTTGCGAACGAAACGCATGTGTGTCTTACCGTTGCCGGCGATGAAATACGTTTCTTGCGTACGACCGAAGGTCGAGCCCGACGTTACAGGAAGGATAGTGTTAACATTAGCTTCTGTACGGCCCCAATAGTTACCGCGAAGTGTATCAACACCACCAAATCCGATACCAGTTGTTCCAGCAAGCACACCCTTGGTGTCTTGTGCATCAGGAAGACGGATGATGAAACGAGCATCGTTGTCGTACACCGAGTTGGCTGCCGTGCTGAACGTGTTCCACGGGAGTGGACCCGTCACTTCTCCGAAGAGAACAGCACCTGCAAGGTCGCTTGAAGCCGGATTTTCGCTTGAAGCTGCAAGGAATGGACCAACAATGGTGTCGTTTTGGCGACCAATCGTTGAAGTGGCCTTGTTGCCCGTGACGAGACAGCGAGCAAAGTTGAGCTTTAGATCGTAGTTGTCAGAATAGATAGCAGCACCGCTGTGTGCCATGTTGTTCTGGAAGCGTACACGATCGAACGCGAACGTATCTACGCGGACACGGATGCTATCGAGGATATAAACAGCGCCACCAAGACCAGTTCCGTTTTCGCGGAGAGTCGTTCCTGGGTGTGTTACACGAATATCACCTCGTTGTGTGGTACCCGAACCCTGACGAGCAGCGTTTGGATATGCTTCGTTGTCATAGAAACGGGTAAGCATGCGCTCATCCGCGCGAGGTCCAGCGGCGAGGAATGTAAACACATCATCACGTGGTGTGTACGCCTCTGCCATTGCGCTAGAGTTGAATGATACGTTGTCGATATCCGTGATCATGTAGCGACGACGTGTCACCGTGTCTGGTGTCACGATGGCGATAGCGCCACCGTTTCCATTCCACACCTTGTTTGCGCGGAATTCAACACCCTTGACGAGGTTAAGATCGGCGTTGATGACATAAACACCACCACCACCGCGAACTTCGTTGGCGAGATTTCCCGTACCAGAGGTTGGAACTTGACCGACGCGGTTATTGATGAAGTGTGCACGGACGTAACGAAGTCCACGCTCGATCACTGGAAGATTCTGCGGAACCTGCACAGTGATAGCTCCACCGGAGAAGTTGGCTGTGTTGTTATTAAACTCGACGCCATAGTTCGTGCCGTAGATCCAAAGTGGTCCGGAAGTTCCACCTGCACCATATACGTACATATTGCGTTCGGTGTAGATAGCACCACCGTCAATGGCTGCCTTGTTGTCGCGGAACTTGATGTTGAAACCGTAGTTGCGGGCTTCGATAACACCATCAGATCCACCAACCCACGGTGACAGCTCGCGCGTTACAGCATTGCGCTCAACACAGATAGCACCACCACGACCCGACTCGTTACCGATGAAGTGTGTCGCTGGGTTGTTGTCCAGGTTGCCACGGACTTGGATCTGCAGAGCGTTGTTGCTCGTGTAAACGGCTCCACCCTTCGAGAAGTTGCCAACGGAATTGGCTGCTGAAGAAGAGAGAGTCGTGATGAATGGAGTTACAGTCTTGTTGCCGGTATAACGGCCAGCGAAGATCACCCCTGTGTTGTCACCCACATAAACAGCACCACCACGTGCACCGGCCGTAACCTGATTGCCGACTGGTGTTGTGTTTTGGCGGTTCTCAGCATAGTTGCCGTTGAACTCGATGGTGTCTTTACCTTGGAAATCGTTGATACCGAGACCAACGGTCATTGGCGTGCGGCCGCTGATAAACACCGCGCCACCGTATGATTCATTACGCTGTGAGCGTGTCAGTGTTCCAAATGTCGTTGCTGCACGAGAAGACACATCCGTCACGATGCGGACAGCACCGATACGGATCGTATCGACATCAGCAAGCAGGGTGTAGTTACCCGTGAAGCGGGATTGGCGGATACGGCCGAGGTACAGCGCAAGACGAGCATCGTCAAGTGATTGGCGATCTGCGTCTGTAAGAGTTTCAGCTCCAGCTTCAGCTACGTTATCCGTGATCCGAAGACCCGTGTTGATCGGGTTGGCCGTTGTCTGATCCGTCATGAACGGATTCGTTGTTGCTGGGTACGTTGGAAGGGCGGCAATCGTCGCAGGTGCGACGGTTGGATACAGTTGTAGCGTCGAGCCTGCAAATGCATCAACTGGTGCCTGAAGAATCTGCATGGCACCACCGCGGAAGCGAGCCATGTTGTTTCGGAAGTTACAACCGACAACCCACGTACGTGAGGAGAAGGTTGTGATGGCTCCACCGCAGCCGTTCGTCTGAGAAAGAAGCGTCTGATTAGCTGACCCTTGCTGTAGGGCTGTCAAAGCTTGACCACTGCTGTTTGCCAGGTACACCGGACGGTTATCTACGGTCGTGTCCTTACGGAAGTTGACGAAGTCAACGTCGCGGAAGAAAGCTGCCCGTGCACCTGGGAGAACCACAATGTGTCCCCATTCGCGCGAGAAGCTGTTGACACGATCCGCGATAAACGTAATGCGGTCTGCTGTAACGTTGATTGACCGGCCACTCTGACGGAACCAAGGGTTCAGTCGGATAGCTGAGATCACTCCGCCAAGATCAAGACGAGCTGCGCGGTACATGACCGCTTGAGCTGGCGTCAGGTTTTGGAGGTTGGCATTCGTGCCGAGATTGACCCGGAAGATCAAACCATGCTTTGCAGGGTTGATCGTCGGCTCAGTTTCGATCGCGGATGTTACCACGCCTGCCGCACCAAAGTAATTCAGGTCATCATACCCGATATATGGTGGGTTCAGCGGGTTGATGGCTGCCGCATTATATGTGGCAGACGCACGACCGTCGGCGATGATCCGACCACCGGTCGAGTCTACCAGCCGACCGTTCGGCAGGAACTCAACCCGTGTACCGGGCTCGATCACCAACGTACCACCGATAGTGTACGTGCCACTGATCCGGTAGATCGTGTCACGAACAAAGACCCGTACGCCTCCGGGCGGAAGACTACCGCGAACTTCAAGGAACGGCAAGACCTGTGCTTGCGCGACGTTAAAAATCGCGGTTAACGCAAGCAGCAAGCTGCTCAGACGAAACCAACGTTGCATACAACCTCCAGTTGTAAAAACCTTATTCTTTTGCATTCTTTTCACGTTTTCAGAGTCAATCATGGGGATATCGGCAAAATGCCTCGTTTTGCTAATCAATTGCCGTGCCAAGACGTGCGAGTCCTGATTTTGCCGAGGCCGCGACTTCCGACATTTCAAACTTTTTGGCGATCAAACGGTAGATCTCAATCGCTTTGTTCGTGTTTTTTGCTTCTTCATAACACACCGCAGCACGGTAGAGGATTTGGTCCTCAAAACCACTCTTGTCAGCCAGTCCTGCTGCTTCTTCGTACTGTGTGGCGGCTTCAGCGAAGTTCTTTTGAAGCTCACTCACTGCCGCAAGTCCTTGTTTTGCACCAACTTGAACCAATGTTGAACTAGAACCAGCGGCACGCTCAAATTGTGACTGAGCCTCGGAAGCTTTACCGAGATTTACGTAGGCATTACCAGCCATAAGCGCGGCCTGTTCACCGGAAGGCGTTCCTTCGTACTCATCACTAATGGCGACAAGTCCCTTGATCGCTTCTGTTCCCATCGGGGGGAGTCCCTTGCCGGTAAGAGCTTGGTCGTACGCACCCATGTCGTAGGCACCCCTCACACGTGAGAGGTGTGTAAGCCCCTCCATGTTGAGTTCTTGTTGTTGTGCATCATAAAAGAAATACCCACCGATGACCACAACCACGCCCACCAGCACTCCGACAAAAAACTGCCAGCGGTTTGTGATGAAATCAACGGCACCCTGCGCCGAACCAGCCGATGATTCTGGCTGTCCGGGTGTTTGGTATGTCTCGTGTGGTAGTCCTGTGCTCATGCACTCCTCATCGTGTCCGGCAAAATCGACACCAGCGGCGTTCGCTGCGTCGATGAAAACAAACAGTCTGACGCACTCAGACGCTCATCGCACCATTTATGCGGAGCGTGCCCAGTGAATCAGATTACAAATATACCTTATGGGTGGGTATCCACCAACTTGAAATATGAACAGGAACCTCGCGGTTAACCCTAGCCCAAATTCGTAGTTAGGTGGGTTATCCACAGGGCGGCAATCCCGATTATCAACAGGGTGTGCCCGAGGCTAGAACTGAACCGTTCCGCGGACCGCGCCGACGATATCAGCCACGTTGAGAAGGATCGCTTGTTCAAGGCTCTTAGCAAAGCCAACCGGCGTATCCTTCGAACCGATACGGGCCACTGGTGCATCTAGGTACCGGAACAACTCCTCGCCGATGGCAGCAGCGATCTCACCGCCAAAACCACCCGTCTTCTTGTCCTCGTGCGCTACAACGCACCGACCGGTCCGGCGAACGTGCTCAAACACGAGCTCTCTGTCCCAAGGGGCCAGTGAACGCAGATCGATGACTTCGACGTCGATGCCCTCGGTAGAAAGCTGTTCCGCGGCCTGCAAACTCCAGTGGACGGCGGTGCCGTAGGTCACGATGGTCACGTGCGATCCCGTGCGACGAACCCGGGCTTTGCCAAACGGGATGATAAAGTCTTCGCTCGGCATCGGTGCGGAAGTTGGACGATAGTTGTACAGGAACTTCGGCTCGAGGAACATGGTAGTGCCGCGCGAACGGATGGCATTACGCATCAGACCTACAGCGTCATCGGCAAACGACGGACACACTACCCGCAGCCCGGGAAGGGTCGTGAAGGTCCCCTCAAGGTTCTGTGAATGGTACAATCCGCCCTGGATGTACCCGCCAGAAGCAAGCCGGATGACCATCGCCGGGGCAAATTGACCCTTGGTACGCCAGTAATCGTGGGTGCACTCAATGAGCTGCTCCATCGCCGGCCAGAAGTAGTCGGCAAACTCAGCTCCCTCTACAACCACCCGGATATCGTCACGGTAACGCGTCATACCGTTGGCGGTGCCCACAATAAAGTCCTCGGCGATTGGGGCGTTGAACACCCGGTCGTTGCCGAACTCGTCAAGCATGCCCTTACAGACGTTGAAAATGCCCTGCTTTTTGAACGAGGCTACGTCCTGACCGAACAGGAAGGTGGCTGGGTTGCGACGGAATTCCTCATGCAGGGCACTAACGATACCCTCCCGGAAGGTTACCACGGGGGCATCCGCAGATGGCGTGTAGCGTGATTCTGAATCGTCATGATAACCGACAACCGGCTCGGGAATGACGAACTGCGTATACGTAGCCGGATCAGGGTCAGCAAGGGGCTCAATGGCATCCGCTGCAGCGAAAATGGCGTTCTTGTTGGCATCCTCGATGGCCGAAAGTTCTTCGTCGGTAGCAATTCCGGCGGCGATCAGCGTGGCCCGCATCCGTGGAAGCGGGTCGCGGTCCTTCATGGCCTGCAGGTCCTCCGGCTCACGGTAGAGCTCGTGGTTGTCCGAGTTGGAGTGTGAGCCGATACGGTCACAGTCGGCATGGACCATAACCGGCCCCTTGCCACTGAGGGCGTAATCGCGCGCCTCTTCCATGGCCCGGAACGAATCCATGGGATTGCGACCATCACAGTAGATGATCTTGAGGTTGGTAAAGCCGCTGAAGTTCTCTGCTACCACAGGGTTGGCCGTCTGCTCACGTACCGGTACGCTGATGCCGTACTTATTGTTCTGAATCACAAAGACGACAGGCAGCTTCTCACGGTCAGCACCGTTGACGGCCTCGTAGTAGTATCCTTCCGAGGTCGTGCTCTCGCCGGTGGAACAGTAGACCACCTCGTCGCCATTAAACTTGCGGATCGACCGGGCCGTACCAACGGCCTGCTGTGAGTGGTTGCCGGTGCACGAAGACGAGTTCTGCAGGT
>JBILLF010000087.1:0-7634 GCA_044376225.1 Patescibacteria group bacterium
AGCACCGCAGGTCTCGCACCGCAGGTCTCGCACCGCAGGTCTCGCACCGCAGGTCTCGCACCGCAGGTCTCGCACCGCAGGTCTCGCACCGCAGGTCTCGCACCGCAGGTCTCGCACCGCAGGTCTCACACGCCGAAGGCGTCTCGCACCGCAGGTCTACCTACAACACTCCGGCACAACCCAGGATCTGGAACGTAGGTCCACACGGCGCACGTGCACGTCTACGCGGCGGACGGCGTCGAGGTCGTAGTAGTCGTCATCATCGCCGACATAGGCGTGGGTTTTGGGTTTAACGGACATATCGACCTTGCGGCCTTCTGCCAGCACGATCACACGAGCCCCCTGCAAAAGCCTTTCGTACTCTTCGGGCGTAGTCGCATCGGTGGGCAGGACCACCAGCCCTTGGGCACGAAGCGATGTCAACAGAGAATCCTTGGCAAGCTTGTCCATCACGGCTGTGTAGCCGAAGTAGGCACGAAGTTTTGACAATGTGTCATTATCGCTCCCTACGAGTGATGAACCGGGAGCGATGGAGGTGCTGATCGGCTCCAAGAATGTCTGCCTGACAGAATCGTACGATGCGGCGATATAGCGAATGCTGGTGTCGGAGATGAACCGCCCGGCCATGATCGGGCGAACGTCAGAGTAGGCCATCATCGATATGATGACCTTGGCGTTGGGGTCGGAAGCGTGGTCTCGCCAGAAGCGTTGCAGCAGGTTCGACGTCCGCTCAGCAAGGTTGTCGATGTTATCGTCGATGATCTGCGCCTTCTTGCGATACTCTGCACGGCGCCGTTGCAGACGCTCGGTAACGTCGCCCGATGTTCGACCTCCCCAGTACTTATTGCGCCAGTTCAGCTCGATCCACGAAGCGTCTTCGAGATCACCTTGTCTCAGACGGCCGAGATGTCGCTCATAGCCCGTGGAGTTGTTTACCTCCCAAAATCCCGTCTGGAAGTAAGGAACGTTGCGCACACTATCCGACGTAGCGAAGATCTGCATGCAAGGGGCTGCCGATTCCGTCACAGGATAGACGACTATGGTGTCGCGGATCACGGTGTCGCGCTGCGGACGTCGAACAGTGAGCGCACCAGATATCGTGCGCACCGATGGCACCTGAATATCAGAGGCCGGAATGTAGCTGGTGTCGTAGTGGAACGTGGTGTCGTTGTAGAACTCCGTGCGCTGTCGAACGATCGTCCGCTGTGGTGGAAGTGAGTCCACCATTACGGTTGTATCCCGCCCAATCCGCAGGCGTCCATCTGTTGTAGCTTCAACAATCTCACGACGTTTACTAGAAGGGATAAACTCCTGACCCGCCTTGAGCGTATCAAACACACGCACAACACGTCGAACTGGAATCACAGCGTCCTGAATCGTGGTATCATAGGGTACAATACGCTGTCGAGGGCTTACCTTGCGAATGCGATCGGAAATCACCCGCCGCGCGTAGGATGTGACAATCGGCTCACGTTCGATGCAGGGACGCTTGGCATACATCGATCCGCCTGTAGTTCGAATCTTCAGCACATCGTCATAGAGCAGAGTGTCATTCGGCGGTATCGTGTAATCAAATACGGCACTATCACTCTGAAATGACAGCATCTGTTGTGTGCCGGAGATCACGATGGCAAGACGGGCGTCGGGTACGTCGGACTTCCCGGTAGACCCGTCGATAACGGTGACGATATATCGAGCACTACCCTTGGTGACAACCACCGGACGCGGTGTCGTGTCGGGCACCTCACACAGCATCTGCGTTGTCATCCGAAAGAGGTCAAGTCCGCCAGCCCCTTCCCGGGCCGCAGCTACCGGGTCGCGCTGTGCGAATCGGTCCGACGAAAAGACCAGGAGCTGTTTGTCTGCCGTCGAATGTGGGAAAGGAACAAACGGGAACATCTCCCGTGCTTCGGTGTTGACGGCGTCACGGCCGGCAGGCAGGGGGCGAACTGATGTGATCGACATCGTTCGCTGTGGAGCATTGATCGTTATCGAGGCATCATAGATGTCGTAATTGCCACTCCGGTTGGAGGCAAACAGAAGGTGAGGCGTACCATCGATGCAGTAGAGAAACGGAGAGTACTCATTCGATGGCGTGTTCACCGAGTCAGTGGTTTGTAGGGCGCGGAAGTTCCGAGGCTGCGACCAGCGCTCGGTGCCAACGGTACGAAAGCTGTACCAAAGGTCGGCATTGCCGACGATCACTCGTCCGTCCTTCAGCACGTGCTGAACGCCGTCATATGGCGCTGAGTACCCTTCACTGCTCATGCGGTCCGAGCTGAAGACCATGATCTCCACACCCGTTAGTACAGACAATGTTGGCTGTGCATCCCACGAAGAACTGTTGATCTCCTCGATGTTGCGCGTTTCGCCCCCTTGCCGACGCTCAAAGACGTCGCTCCCGCCTACCACGGCACCGGAAGTTTTGAGGATGCGGGCGAGATCCTTTTGAACAGCCGCCGAAATTGCGAATACGGTTGTGTGGTTGTTGGAGGCCACCGTTCCGGTGTTCCGCGCCAGGGCGGATGGCATCTCATGGTAGGGGGCACCCAGAGTCCGCACCGAATCATCAGAAGTAACGCGAGGCAGCGGAACACGGTAAACGGACTCCCTACCACTGATGTTGGACGTGAACATGAGAAAGGAATCCTGCTTGGTACTCTCATACCCGGCAGCGAACTCGTCACCTCGTGTGTTGACAGCCCGACCAAAGGCACCGGACGGACGAAGTGAGCGTCGCGACGAAGAGATGTCGGATGCCGAGTCACATCCGATGAGGAATATCGTCGCAAGTACACCAACAATTACGTTACGGTTGACAGTTTTCACACCCATAGCTTTCGGAAAACTTTATCGTCATTCTCTGGATATATGGCGGCATTGTGCCGCGCTGAATATTCGTTACCACCACGATATAGGACATGCCGTTCATGGCACGATAGTAGAACCAGTCACCGAGCCGCATCGCGAGGGTATAAAAGCCAATGTCGTTCGTCAGCGGCTGCTTGATTGGTGGTAGCAGGTTACCCTTACTATCAGTCGGCCAGTTTGTCGGATACACGTAGCTCGTCGGCTGACCATTATCAACGACGTCTAGAGTGTAGTCGGTCTGCGTACTCATTGTGTCCGTGCCGAATTTCACAGCCTTGGCATCAAGCGTTGCACAAACACTCTTCCCCGGATCAGGCGTGGCTGTAGAGTAGAACTTCTTGATCTCCGATACAACAACCTGTGCGTCATCGGTGCGAAGGGACGAGTTTGATGGCAGTCGGAAAAGTGAACCTCGCACGCGGATCATCGCCATGGTGTCAGCTGGCGAGATCAAGATCGTATCGACAATGATATCACCTGCGAGCAGACTGTTGGAGGGAGACCGGAACGTGTAGTTTGTGGTAAGCCCCCTGAGAGGATAGTTCGTCTGGGTGAACGTCCAGGGTCCCGTAAGGAATCGGTTGTCATTCGGGAGGTCACCCGATGATGCCGTTGATGCCGGAAACTTGAATGTCGCGATGTTGAACGACGGTGCGGGCGCAGTACCAATGAACTGACTATTGAACTCGGCGATCGTTGCTTCTCGCACGATCGGTGTGACCTGCGGATCCACCGGTATAGGCTCGAAGCAACAGCAACTCACCACGAGCAGTCCCAGCGAGGCCTGCATGAGGTAGGACAGGGTGGCACGCATCAGTACATCACTCCGAATCGTATCTGAAAGGAATCCATCCGTCGCACACCAGGCACGTTGGTAAAGCCGAGCAGATTGTACCCGTCAGCAACGGCGATGTTGCGATATCCAATATCGATCTCCAGATCAAGAAACGGGGCGATCGGCACGTCGATCCCTACACCCAGTCCAAAGCTGATCGGCAACGTCCAATCAACATCGAGCGAACCATTGGCTTTGGCATCTTGGAGCTTCACCACACAATCAGAACACTGCACACCACCAAGCGACAACGATGCTGCGCCCGTCGTCATCCCGTCGAAAGCCATACCCAGCTCCCCATACATATAGGGCTTGATGCACCCGAACACGGCCTTGAACCAGGAGTCATTCTTGCGTAGTCTTCGCAACTCCTCTTCTTCGGGTGATGGTTGTTGCTGGCCGATGGACGCATCGATATAGAGATATCCGCGGTCCTTATCCTTAAGTGCTTCCGACTGTTTCAGAGGCATGAAGTAGTACCGTCCGGTAAGCAATGCCAGGGGGCGCACCGTCTCGGCAAGGTCATTGAGCGTTGTCAACGTGGGCGTGATATCTCCGGCGTTTACCGTTGGTAGGCCTGACGAGACAGTAAGACCAAGCATCCAGCGCATGTCTTCGCCGAATCGATAGCCAGCGATGATATCGCCCCCGTAGGATACCTTGCCAGCCTGCAGCAGACTGTTGCCATCGGTGTACATGGAGGCCCGACCAAGGGCTGACATCGTAAAGCGAGAGTAATCACGGTCGTAGCAACGGAGTTTGATGCCCATGGCCATGCTTACAGAGAAGGGTTCGCAGTCACATGACCGCTTAGGAGCGTCGGACCTCTGAATCGGAAGTTCGCGGATGCTAGGAATGTTCTTCGTGACATGATAGCTCTCGACAAGGTTGATGCCTGCATTGTCACCGGTCTTGATATCTGGAAAGATCGACGGCAGAAGTTCAATGTCGCGGAGGGGAATCGCTATACGCGTTTCCGACAGCGTCGAATCGTATTTATCCCGGTACGCCCAAACCGTATCTACAGGGTTGCCAGACGTATCCATCAGTATCAGCACATGCGATACCACGCCTCGTAGCGTGCGCCCATCTCGGTTGGCAGCCGTTGATGCTAACTGTATATACCGGTGTGCTGCTTCCGGTTTGATGCGAACAGCATCCTCGAACGACGAGGTCTCCGGCTTGGTATCAACCGATGCGCATCCGATGGAGAGAAAGGCTAACAGAGCCAACAGCAAAAGTTGCTTCTTCATTATTTGCCCCCTCCCAATGGCATACTCAGATGAAGCATGCCGGAAAGACCGCTCAAGTGAGGACGGTCGAGGTCTCGAAGCATGTTGTACGCCGTATAGCGCACCGATGCGGTAACGAACCAATCGCAGCAGGGATTGGTGTAGAGGAAGAGGTAGCCTAGTTCGACGGTGCCCGGCATGCCGACCACCGACGCTTCGTCTTCGCCGGTGATCACTGAAAGCCCCGTACCAAGAGCTGCATAAAGTGGGAACTTCGTCGAACTCCAGGGGAACCACCGGATGCCAGCCTGCAGGCTTACAACGTTCGGGTGTGACGGCGTGAGTGCCGAAAGGGTATCCTTGGGAGCGTATCGACCGTAGTTGAGCGTCAACATCGGCCAGACATCACAGAAGCGATTGATGCCATAGAGGAGCTCACCGTGAAGCCCCATATCAGACTCATCGGCATACTGGGTCATGGGCATCGCAGCGCCAAGTCCAGCCCCTACGAACGTCTGGCAGGGGGCCTTCATGACAACAACAAGAAAGAGGAGCATTGGGAGGCATATCTGCCTGATCCGACTACCAATCATGCTACATTCCGGCGATGTTCTAGAAACTGTCTAATGATCAACAAACCAAAGTATCTAACGAAAGATACAGGAATTTGTACCTAATGTCTCCCTACTGACCACGTTTACACTTCAAAGACCATACTGGGCGTCGCGCAGGATTTGCAGGCTCTTCCTGGGCTAGGGCAGCAGGGGGTGCTTCATCGGACACGGCTTCTGCCCTGTGATGCCACGATAGATTTGGTTTTCACCAAAGAATCCGTATTTATACGTAGTGTTTTTGTACGGTTTCCCAGGAGTCCCGCTATGAGCATCGTCACTCGTGTCTTGTTCACTGTCATGTGCTCGCTGCTCGTGTTGAGCTGCTCGAAGCAATTTGACGTTACAACACCACTTTCATCCATTGGCGAGGACGAAAAGATTCTCGGAGCTCCTCCAGGTTTTGCCAAGGTTCCGGATCAATACGTCATCGTTTTTAATAACAGCAAGGTGGCCAGCACTGCCGTTGACGGCGAAGCCAAGGGGCTTGCGAAGAAGCACGGCCTTGCGCTTGGATACGTGTATGAAACAGCCATACGTGGTTTCAGTGCCACCGTTTCTCCGGGAGTTCTGAAGAGACTCGCACAAGAAGATATCATCGAGCGCATAGAAGAGGACTATACGATCACCGTGACTCCTGTTACTGAATCAGTGGTCTCCAAAAGCGGCACAATTGCAGCCTACACACGTACGGCACCACAACAAGTACCGTGGGGAATTGGCAAGACCGGTTTCGGTACGGTTACATCTGCAACTGGGCGCGCTTGGATCATCGATACGGGTATTGATCCAAATCACCCGGATTTGAATGTTGATCAGGGCGTCTGTATCAACTATGTGACTGGTGCACGACAAAAGTCATCGACATGGAAGGATCAGAACGGCCACGGAACTCATGTTGCAGGCACAATAGCAGCACGAAATGATGGTTATGACGTTGTTGGCGTTGCACCCGGAGCACGAGTTGTTGCCGTACGTTGCCTTGATGCCCGTGGAAGCGGCCAGTATTCATGGATCATCGCCGGCGTGAATTACGTCGCCACTAAGGGGGCTGAGGGGGATGTCTGCAACATGTCGCTTGGCGGGCCGCTCTACGCCGCGCTGAATGATGCCGTGAAGGGTGCTGCTGCAAAGAAGATCAAGTTTGCCATTGCCGCTGGCAATGAATCGAAGGATTGCACTCAGACATCACCGGCAAGCACCGATGATCCATACGTCTGGACGGTTTCGGCCCACAATAGCGTTGATGCTTGGGCTTCCTTCAGCAACTATGGTATTCCTGTGGATGTCTGCGCACCGGGTGTGAATATCACCTCGACGAAGATGGGTGGCGGTCTGACCACTATGAGCGGAACATCCATGGCTACACCACACGTGGCCGGCATCCTGCTCCTCGGTCCACTTGGCGTGCGAGGAACAGTTACCGGCGACCCTGACGTCCAGTTTACCGGAAAGTCCGATCCACTCGCAAAGCTTGGACAGTAAGGCGACCAGCCGTACTCATGCATCCGTGTTACGGCACAACTGCCATACGTATGTGCGCAGCTGGGCCTCGATGAATCACAACGAAATATTGACCGGATGGGGCTAACGACAGGTCGTTGGCAATGCGTTGGCCTAGCACATCATATACTTCGATACGATCATCGGACAACAGGTTTTTGATGACAAGCGATCCACTGATCGGATTCGGGGCGATGATGGGATCCTCACCCGTTATCTTCTCATCAACGGTGGTTGCCTGACGTGGTCCGACGTAGATGATGAACCATTCGTCAGCACTGGCACGCACGACCGTTGGGTCTCCACCGGTGATGCCGATCTCTTTGTATGGGGACCACTGAGCCCCGTCCTTCGATTCGGCATACCAGAGTCGTGCTCCGCTTCCGTAGAATCGCATCGTTGTGTCATCGACGAGCATGTAGTTACCCGTCCAGTTGTGCTGGGCGTCTGATGAATACGGCGGTACGGGTGTAAAGAGTAGACCATCGCTGGAGACGGCGTGGTTAGCCCCCTCCTGAGGAGCTCCCCGCGGAGCGCAGTAGTGCCAGAGTCCACGAAAGCGGACCACCGCCGGGTCGATCA